>LJNT01000133.1 GCA_001314685.1 Rhodobacteraceae bacterium HLUCCA09 | reverse complement strand
GCGCGGAACCCGTCCCACCGCCACAGGTCGCCCTCGCGGCTGACCAGCCTCTGGCCCGGCTTCAGCATGGGCTGCAGCCGCGCGCCGTCCTCGCACCCGACCAGTCCCACCTCGCCGATCCGGCGCAGCAGAACGTCGGGCACGTCGACATGGGCGGCAAGCGGCGCGGCGCCCGCGGGCAGCCCCTGCGGCGCGTCGTAGGGCGGCAGACCCGCCCAGCCCGAGCCGCCCTCGCCCGCGATCGGCGCGCGGAGATCATCGGCAAGCGCCGCGCCCAGAGCCTGCTCGAAGCCCGGCGCGACCCTGACCGAGTCGATCACCTGCGCACCGTCCGACGCCTCGCGCTCCACGAGCCGCGCCAAGGCCCCCGCCTCGGCGCGGATCGCCTGCGCCTCGCCCTCGGCGGCGGCATGGGCGGCGCGTGCCTCGGCCTCGCGCGACGCCGTCTCGGCGCGGGCGACGTCGGCCTCGGCCAGCCGCTCCTCCGCCGCCTCGGCCTGCGCCTGGGCCTCTTCCTGCTCGGCGGTCGCCCGTTCCGCCGCCTCCGCCGCCTCGTCGAGCGCGCGGCGGGCGTCCTCGCCCACGCCACGGGCGCGGGCAGCCTCGGCGCGCGCCTTCTCGAGCGCCGCCCGGGCGTCGGCCTCGGCCCGCTCGGCGTTCTGGTGCCAGGCGGCGAGGCGTGCGGCATCCTCGGTCTCGCGGCCCAGATCGGCCTCGCGCGCCGAGAGATTCGCCGCCGCGATGCGCGCCGCCTCGGCCGCCGCCTCGGCCTTGTCCTCATGGCCATCGAGCGCCGCGTCGAGCTCTTCCGCCTCCGCCACAAGCCGCTCGAGGCTCTCGCCCGCGTCGCGGTTGAGCCCCGCTTCACGCTCCCGGTCATGCGCGAGCTGAGCGACGCGCTTCTCCAGCGCCGCGATGGCCGCCTCGGCGCGGCGCGCCTCGCCCTGCTGGTCGTTGCGCTCGACCTCGAGGCGCTGCAGCACCGCGGCGGCGATCGCCTCCTCCTCGCGGAGGGCCGGCATCCGCCCGTCGGCCTCTTCCCGCGCCGCCTCGGCCGCCCGCGCGGCGCGCTCGGCCTCGGATGCGCGGCGCACCATCTCGGCCAGCTCGGCAGCGGTCGCCGTCACTGCATCGCGCGCCTCCGCCCAGCGGCGGTAGAGCAACAGCCCCTCGGCCCGCCGCAGGTCGCCCCCGATGGCCCGGTAGCGCTGCGCCTGCTTCGCCTGGCGGGCGAGCGCCGCGAGCTGCGCGTTGAGCGAATCGAGCAGATCGTCGACGCGGGAGAGGTTCTGCTCGGCCCCGTTCAGCTTCAGCTCGGCCTCGTGGCGCCGGGCGTAGAGGCCCGAGATGCCCGCCGCCTCCTCGAGGATGCGGCGGCGCGCCTTGGGCTTGGCGTTGATCAGCTCCGAGATCTGGCCCTGCCGCACCAGCGCGGGAGAATGCGCCCCGGTCGAGGCGTCGGCGAAGAGCATCTGCACGTCGCGCGCCCGCACGTCGCGCGCGTTGGCCTTGTAGGCAGAGCCCGCGTCGCGGGTGATCCGGCGCACGATCTCGATCTGGTCGGCCTCGTTGAAGCCCTGCGGCGCGCGCCGTTCGGCATTGTCGATGATCAGCGCCACCTCGGCGAAGTTGCGCGCGGGCCTGCGGCCCGAGCCGGCGAAGATCACGTCTTCCATGCCGCCGCCGCGCATGGCGGTGGGCCGGTTCTCGCCCATCACCCAGCGCAGCGCCTCGAGCAGGTTCGACTTGCCGCATCCGTTGGGGCCGACGACGCCGGTCAACCCGTCGGCAATCACCAGATCGGTCGGGTCGACGAAGCTCTTGAAGCCGTTCAGCCGAAGTCGCGTGAAGCGCATCCGCCGGTATCCCTGCCCATGTTCGCCTGTCGGGGCCCCCGCCGGGGCCCTCTGTGCCATGCTGCCGCCTGCCTGCGGCGCCCGGATACGGATCTTGCCGCCCCGAGTCTCGTTGCTGTCAGAATGCGGGCGCGGGTTCGCCCGAGTCAAGCGGGCATCACCGGATATGCGTGTCAGGGCCGGGCTATCCACAAGATATGTCATCCTCAGCAGGCGAGCCGCGCCTCGATCAGGGCCGAATCGCCTCTGAGCGAGCCCGGCACCACACGGCAGCCCGAGGCCCGCTCCATCGCGATCCCGGCGCGGGGAACGATCTCGCGCCCCCGGCTGCCCGCGCGGAGGTCGAAGTTCGTGCGCACCGCCTGTGCCTCGAGCCCCGCGACCCGGACCGAAAAGGCAGAGCCCGCCACCTCCACCCGGGTGGGCGGGACGCCGGCGAAGGCCGACAACGGCGAGGGGCTGTCGCAGCCCGAAAGGGCAAGGGCGGCGATCGACAGGCACAGGATAGCGCAGCGCATGCGCCAGCGTGACGTGGCCGTGGTTAACGAATGGTGAACGCGGCCCGGCAAGGGAGGGCCGGGCGGTCCCCGTCGCGCGGGCGCCGCGCGGGTGGGCGGATGGGGCGCGCCGGTCGTGCGGCGTGGGCCGCCCGGGCAAGCGGGTCCGTCAGGCCCCGCGCAGCCCCAGCGTCTGCTCGCGCAGCCAGGCGACGAAGCCGCGCGGGTTCTGCGCCCAGTCCTCGACCTCGGCGCGCTCGATCGCATGGCCCACCAAGGGCGCCTGCGGCCGGTTCAGCGCGTGCACCACCTCGTAGAGCAGAAGGCCCTGCCGCAGCGTCGACGACACCCGGTTGGCCGCCTGGTACCAGCGCGAGTTCTGACCGGGGAAGTAGACCGGCACCACACGTGCCCCCGAGCGCTGGATCATCTTGGCGGTGAAGGGGTTCCACTCCCGTTCCACCGCCGGTCCGAACATCGTCTCCGAGGCCGCCACCACACCCGAGGGGAACAGCACGATCGTGCCACCCTCGCGCAGGTGGTCCATCGCGCGCTTTCGCATCTCGAGGTTCTGCTGCAGCGCGTCTTCCTCGTGGGCGAAGGGCACCGGGATCATGAAGCGGTCGACCTCGGGCACGCCGGTCAGCAGCGAGCGGGTCAGGATCTTGTAATCCTCGCGCACCCGGCCGACCAGCTCGGCGAGCACCATCCCGTCGACAAGCCCGTGCGGGTGGTTGGCCACCACGACCAACGGCCCCTCCCGGGGGATGCGCACGATCTGATCGGGCGGGGTGCAGAGCTCGATCCCCATGATGTCGAGCGCCTGCTTCCAGAAGGCCTGCCCCTCGGGCACGCCCATCGCCTCGAACCGTCGGATCAGGCGCAACAGCCGCATCTTGCCGGTGAGGAGCTCCATCGTCTGGATGGTCCGCACCTGCCACGGATTGGTGAAGGTATGCGCATAGGACAGCCGCCGCCGGTCGTAGGGCGCGTCCTTCGCAGTCGCGCCGTCGCCCTGCCCCTTGAGGGGCGCGGCCGAAGCGCCGTGCATGATCATCCCTCGGTGCTGGGTGCTTTCGACCAAACCGCAGCGCTCCCCGTCCGTCTTGCGCCCTCTGCTGCGCCCCTTGGCAACCCTACATGTCCTCGCCGAAGCGGGCGGCGACGAGCGCGGCGAGCGCGTCGGACAATGCGCCGGCCTCGCCCCCGCGGGTTTCGATCTCAATAGTCGTTCCCTTCGAGGCTGCCAACATCAAAAGCCCCATGATGCTGTCGCCCGAGGCCTCCATGCCGTCGCGGCGGACAGTCGCGCAGGCGTCGAAGCGCTCGACGGTCTCGACGAACTTCGCCGCCGCGCGGGCGTGGAGCCCCTTCTCGTTGACGATCTCCAGGATGCGGGTCGTGGCTGCGCCCTGTCCGTCCATTCCTGCCTCTCCCTAGCCCGTCAGCCCGGCATCGCTCTCGAAGGCGTCGATATACTTCCGCCCCGCCGCGAGCGCCCCGTCCACCGCCTCGCGCACCGGCAGCTCGCGCGACTTGGCGAGCTTGATCAGCATGGGAAGGTTCGCCCCGTAGAGGATCAGCCGCCCCGGACGGGCGCTCGCCCGCAGCGACAGGTTCGAGGGCGAGCCGCCGAACATGTCGGTCACCACCACCACGCCGTCGCCCTCGTCGACGGCATCGGCGGCGGCGCAGATCTCGCTCTGCTTGGCCAGCCGGTCGTGGTCGGGCGCGATCGAAATGGCCCGCATGCCCACCTGCCGGCCAACGACGTGCTCGACCGCCGCCAGGTACTCCCCTGCCAGACCGCCATGCGCGACGATCACGATGCCGATCACCCTGCACTCCCCCGGCCCGCCGCCCGGACCGCCCCTGCCGCTGCGTCGCCCGCGCCTCCCACGGCCCGACGCTCCAGTTCGCGATGGCGAGTAGACACGGGCCACCCCACGCCCGCAAGCGCCTTCGCCAGCCGCTCGGCCATGGCGACCGAGCGATGCCTGCCGCCGGTGCAGCCGAAGGCAACCGCGAGATGCGCCTTGCCCTCCTCGACATAGGCCGGCAGCAGCAGGTCGGCGAGCTCGGCCACCTTGGCATAGAAGGCGGCGAAGCGCGCATCCTCGGCGATGTAGGCGGCGATCGCCGGGTCGCGCCCGTCGAGGTCGCGCAGCGCGTCGTCCCAATAGGGGTTCCGCAGGAAGCGGCAGTCGAACACCATGTCCATCCCCCGCGGCAGGCCCCGCTTGTAGGAGAACGAGTGCAGCGACACCGCGAGCCGCTGCTCCGACGGGCCGCCGAACCAGCGCCCGATCTCGGCCCTCAGCTCGTGCAGCGTCAGCTCCGACGTGTCGACGAGGATGTCGGCGCGGGCGCGGATCGGCGCGAGAAGGTCGAACTCGCGCTCGATCCCGGCAAGCGGGGTCTCGGCGGGGGCGAGCGGGTGGCGGCGGCGCGTTTCGGAGAAGCGGCGCAGGAGCACGTCTGCCGAGCAGTCGAGGTAGAGAACCTCGAAACCGGGTGGCGGCGCGCGGTCGACGAGCTCGAGCAGGGCGGCGGTCGAGAAGTCGCGGTTGCGCGTGTCCACGCCGAGGGCGAGGCGGTCGGGACGCGGCGAGCCGTCGAGCAGGCGGGGGACGAGCGAGAGCGGCAGGTTGTCGATCGCCTCGAAGCCGAGATCCTCGAGGGCGCGGATCGCGGTGGAGCGGCCCGCGCCGGAGGGGCCGGTGACGAGCACCGGCGGCGGTGCCTCGGCGCGCGCCCGTTCGGCCGCGTCGGGCGGCGGCTGGGGAGCGGAGCGGTTGGGGGCGGTCATGGCGGAGCCTGGAGCGGGGCGTCGGGGTCGATCGGCGGGTGGGCGAGCGCCATGAGGAGCGCCGGCGCGAAATGTGCCCCCTCCACGCGGCGAAACAAGGCGACCTCGTGACCGAGTAACGCGGTCGTGCGCCGCGGCGGCAGGCGCCTGGTCTCTGCCTGCGACAGGTCGGCCACGGCCGCGACCGGCACGCCGGCCAACCAGGGCAGCTGCAGCAGGCCAAGCCCGCGCGCCTCGATCAGGCCGGCGATGGACGGCGGCGGGCTGGCCACGGGGCGGCCTGCCTCGAGGGTCAGCACCGTCCGGTCGTCGGCGACGAGCGCGGCGCCGCGGGCGAGCAGCTCGAGCGCCAGCGCCGACTTGCCCGACCCGGACGGCCCCCGGATCACCAGCGCCCGCCCCCCGTGCGCGACGGTCGTGGCATGAACGGTGGCGACGGCGACGCTCCCGACGCCCGCGCCGATGTCACGATCGCCCGACGACTCGGCCCTGTCGCCCGGTGCCGCGCGGAGGGTCGGCGGCGGGCGCGGGGCGGCGGGACGGGTGCCGGCCACCATCGCGCTCAGACCGGCAGGCCCACGACGAAGCGGGCGCCGAGCGGCTCCGATGTCAGGTCGGCGTCGGTCGGGCGGATGTTCTCGGCCCAGATCACGCCGCCATGCGCCTCGACGATCTGCTTGGAGATGGCAAGGCCGAGGCCCGAATGGTCGCCGAACTGGCCCGGCGGCCGCTCGGAATAGAAGCGGTTGAAGATCTTGGTGAGCGCCTGCTCGGGGATGCCTGGGCCGGTATCCTCGACTACCACGAGCACCCGGTTCTCGCGCCTGCGCGCCCAGACGCGCACCGCGTCGCCCTCCTCGCAGAACGAGATCGCGTTGGTGACGAGGTTGACGAACACCTGCGCCAGCCGCGCCTCGAGGCCGTAGATCATCATCGGCGCGCGCGGCATGTCGGTGATGAACTCGACGCCGTTTTCGCGCGCCGCCTGCCCGTGGTGCTCGCAGACCGCGTTGAGCATGCGCACGAGGTCGAACGACTCCTCTTCTTCCTTGACCAGTTCGCTGTCGAGGCGAGAGGCGTTGGAGATGTCGGACACGAGGCGGTCGAGGCGGCGCACGTCGTGCTCGATCACGTCGCACAGCCGGACACGCTGGTCTTCGCGCTTGGCCAGCCGCAGCGTGCCCACGGCAGACCGGAGCGAGGCGAGCGGGTTCTTGATCTCGTGGGCGACATCGGCGGCGAACTGTTCGTTGGCGTCGATCCGGTCGTAGAGCGCGGCGACCATGCCGCGCAAGGCGGCCGAGAGCCGGCCGATCTCGTCGGGCCGGCCCGACAGGTCGGGGATGCGCACGCGGCCGGGGCTGATGTTGCGGGTCTGGCCGTCTCGGCCAAGCTCGGCCGCGGCGGCGAGATCCGACAGCGGGTTCGCGATGGTCGAGGCGAGCACCAGCGACAGGCCGATCGAGACGAGGATGGCGATGACGAACATCTGCAGCACCTGCTCGCGCTCCGAGCGCACCAGCGCGTCGATCTCGCCCGAGGCCGAGACGAGGGCGACGACCCCCACCACCTCGTCGCCCTGCAGAACGGGGGTGGCCACGGCGAAACTCGTGCCGCCCTGGGCGTCGATGCCCGTCCGCAGAACCGTCTCGCCCGCGAGCGCTCCGGCCACCAGGGCGCGGGCCTGCTCCTCGGCGGGCAGCCGCTCGCCCACGCGCGCACCGGCGCCCATGACGTAGGACAGCCCGTCCCAGATCGCGTTGAGGAAGTCGGTGATCACCGTCGAGCCCTCGGGCGCCTGAACCCGCCCGGCGGCCGGGCCCGCGGCGGCGGCGAGCAGGCCCTGGTCGGGGCCGAAGACGAAGGCCTCGGCCCCGCCCGAGATCGACACGCCCTCGAGCGTGCGCCGCGCATCGATCCCGGCGAGCGTGGCGTCCGGCGGCGCTGCGGGCGCCATGGCCGCGCCGGCCGGGGCGATCTGGACCTCGAACACGTCGGCGACGAGTTCCGCCTCGGCGGCGAGGCCGGCCTCGCGCTGCACCACGAGGCTGTCCCGGAACGGGTTGAGGTAGAACACCCCCGCGACGAGGATGAGCAGCCCGATCAGGTTGAAGGTGATGATCTTGCGGGCGAGCGGCGAGCGGTTCAGCGCGAACAGGCCGCGCCGCTGGCGCGAACGGCGCACCTCGGTCTCGGCATGGTCGGGGCTGACCCAGTCCTCGCCCAGAACGACTTCGTCAGCAGGGGGACGGTCGGTGTCGCGCACGCCTCGCCTTTCTGGCCCTTCGGAGCGGGCCGGGCGCGGCGTCGCCCTGCGCCGTCGTCAGCCCCTCCACTCTGCGGCCCCCGGGCGGGGCCTCATTCCTCGTTATACCGGTACCCGATCCCGTAGAGCGTTTCGATGGCCGAGAACTCGTCGTCGACGCTGCGCATCTTCTTGCGCAGGCGCTTGATATGGCTGTCGATGGTGCGATCGTCGACATAGACCTGATCGTCATAGGCCACGTCCATCAGCTGGTCGCGGCTCTTGACGAAGCCGGGGCGCTGCGCGAGCGCCTGCAACAGCAGGAACTCGGTCACCGTCAGCGTCACGTCGCGGCCCTTCCAGGTGACGGCATGGCGCAGCGGGTCCATCGTGAGGTTGCCGCGCATCATCACCTGGGCCTGCTCGTTCTCGCCGAGTTCATCCTTGGCGATCACTTCCTGCCGGCGCAGGAGCGCGCGGATCCGCTCCACCAGCAGGCGCTGGCTGAACGGCTTCTTGACGTAGTCGTCGGCCCCCATGCGCAGGCCCAGCACCTCGTCGATCTCGTCGTCCTTCGAGGTCAGGAAGATGACGGGCATCGACGTCTTCTGGCGCAGGCGTTGCAGCAGGTCCATCCCGTCCATCCGGGGCATCTTGATGTCGAGCACCGCCATGTCCGGCAGCTTGCGGTTGAACGCGTCGAGCGCCGACTGGCCGTCGTTGTAGGTTTCCACCTCGAAGCCCTCGGCCTCCAGCGTCATGGAGACGGAGGTCAGGATATTGCGATCGTCGTCCACGAGTGCGATCCGCGACATGGCGCCTGATCCTTTCTGCCCGATTATGCCCTTTTGCGGCAGTGTCGCGCCTGAACCCGACCGAATCAACTGGAACTTCCGAATCGACCGGTCCGGGCGGGTGCAGGCAAGCGCCATTTCGTCAAGGAATGGCTAATTTGCATCACAAGCGGCGGGCGGGGCACGGTCAGGGTGCGGGCGAGACGCCGCGCCGGCCGGCATGGTTGCGCTAACTGCGACTGATGGCGCTAACGCTTGCGCTCGCAGCGGTTTCACGCCCGGGGTGCCGTGGTATAGCGAAAGCGAAACGCGGTGCCGCTCTGCGGCTGACAGCCTTTCCGCGTCGATCCGCCGGCGGCGCGGCCCGCCACCGTAGCCGCTAGGAGACCTGCATGGACATCGGACGCGTCAACCCGGCCAATCGCCTCGACGACCAGGGAGTGAGCGGGCTGGGAACCGTCTATTACAACCTCACCGAGCCCGCGCTGATCGAGGAGGCTGTCATCCGCGGCGAGGGCCGCCTCGGGCAGGGCGGCGCGCTGCTCGTCTCCACCGGCGCCTACACCGGCCGCTCGCCGAAGGACAAGCACGTCGTCCGCGACGCCGAGACCGAGGGCACGATCTGGTGGGAGAACAACCGCCCCATGTCGCCCGAGGGCTTCGACGCGCTCCATGCCGACATGCTCGCCCACATGGCGGGCCGCGACATGTTCGTGCAGGATCTGTATGGCGGGGCCGACCCCGCCCACCGGATCAACGTGCGCATGGTGACCGAGCTCGCCTGGCACGGCCTGTTCATCCGCCACATGCTGCGCCGGCCCGCGCGTGACGAGCTCGACGGCTTCGCCGCCGACTATACGGTCATCAACTGCCCGAGCTTCAAGGCGAACCCGGCCAAGCACGGCTGCCGCACCGAGACGGTCATCGCGCTCAACCTTACGAGGAAGCTGATCCTGATCGGCGGCACCGAGTACGCGGGCGAGAACAAGAAGTCGGTCTTCACCCTGCTCAACTACATCCTGCCGGAGAAGGGCGTGATGCCGATGCACTGCTCGGCCAACCACGCCCGCGGCAACCCGGTCGACGCGGCGGTGTTCTTCGGGCTCTCCGGCACCGGCAAGACGACGCTCTCGGCCGACCCCGAGCGCATCCTGATCGGCGACGACGAGCACGGCTGGTCGGATCGCGGCACCTTCAACTTCGAGGGCGGCTGCTACGCCAAGACCATCTCGCTGTCGCCGAGGGCCGAGCCCGAGATCTTCGCCACCACCTCGATGTTCGGCACCGTGATCGAGAACATGGTCTACGACGAGGAGACACTCGCCCTCGACTTCGAGGACGACTCTCTGACGGCCAACATGCGCGCCGCCTACCCGCTCGACTACATCCCCAACTCGTCCGACAGCGGGATGGGCGGGCACCCGAAGAACATCATCATGCTGACCTGCGACGCCTTCGGCGTGCTGCCGCCGATCGCGCGGCTGACGCCGGCGCAGGCGATGTATCATTTCCTGTCGGGCTTCACCTCCAAGGTGGCCGGCACCGAGCGCGGCGTGACCGAGCCCGAGCCCACCTTCTCGACCTGCTTCGGCGCGCCCTTCATGCCACGCCGCCCCGAGGTCTATGGCAAGCTTCTGCAGGAAAAGATCGCGGCCCACGGCGCCACCTGCTGGCTGGTCAACACCGGCTGGACGGGCGGTGCCTATGGCACCGGCCACCGGATGCCGATCAAGGCCACCCGCGCGCTGCTGCACGCCGCGCTCGACGGCTCGCTGAACGAGGCGACCTTCCGCAAGGACGAGAATTTCGGCTTCCAGGTGCCGGTGACGGTGCACGGCGTCGATGCCCAGCTGCTCGACCCGCGGGCCACCTGGGCCGACAAGGCCGCCTACGACGCGCAGGCGGCCAAGCTGGTCGAGATGTTCGCCGAGAACTTCGAGCAGTACGTGCCGCATATCGACGACGACGTGAAGGCGGTCGCGATCGGGTGAGGTGCCGCCGGCGGCCCGCGCGCGCCGCGCGTTCGGTCGCTTTTCTCGCGGCCTCCACCGCCGCATCGGCGCAGGCGGCGGTCGATCCGCCATGTTTCGATCGCGCGTGCGCCATCTGCCAGACCTTGGCCGGTCGATGCGATCGCCGCGTGGAAGGCATGACATGAGGGCCATCGGCCGCATCTGCGGGGCCGATGGCTGCCGCGGCGGCTGGCTCGCCGTGACCATGCCAGAGGGCGCGCCCGAGCGAGCCGAGGCGCAGATCGTGGCAGCGGCCGGGCTTCTGCCCCTCGCTCCCGCCATCGCGATCGACATCCCCATCGGCCTGATGGACACCCCGGAAGACGGGCCGCGCCCACCCGACACCGCGGCACGGCGTTTCCTCGCGGCGCGCAACGGCGACCGGATTTCGGGGGTCGGCTCGCGGGTCTTCCCTTCCCCCACCCGCGCCCATCTCGCCATTCTCGCCGCGGGCGGCACCTATGCCGACCTGCGCGCGCATTTCCGAAATGGGCAGCACATCTCGAAACAGTGCTGCATGATCTGTCCGAAAATCATCGAGATCGACGATTTCTGCCGCGCCGACCCCTCGGCCGGCCTGTGGGAAAGCCACCCCGAGATCGGCTTCGCCAGCCGCGCCGGCCGCACCCTGCCCAGCAAGCACCGCCCCGAGGGGCTGCGCGCACGGCAGGCCCTGCTTGCCGAGGCCGGCTTCGACCTGGACCGTCTCGCCAACGGCCTGCCCGCAGGTCGCAGGCACTGGATGCCCGACGATCTGCTCGACGCCTGCATGCTCGCGCTGACAGCCGAGCGGATCGCCCGCGGCACCCATGAGGGCCTGCCCAACCTGACCGACCGCGACACGCTCGGCCTCCGCCGCACCATCGTCTACTGACGCGGGCGGCCGGGCCTGTGCGGGGGCGGGGGCGGGGGCGTCGCTGGTGCTCTCCTGCCCGCCCTCGATGAGACCGGCAGTGTCGCCTGCCGGGCGGACCCGGGGCCGGCATGCGAGGTTTCTCAGGCGAAGAGCGCGCGGCGCAAGAGGTTGAGCCCGGCGAAGATCAGCACTACCAGCGTCGCGCGGCGGAACAGCGCCTGGTCGAGCCGGTCGTGGACGCGAAAGCCAGCCCACATGCCGAGCATCGCCGGCAGGATCAGCGCCACGGAGAGCGGCGCGGTCTGCGCGTTCATCACGCCGGATTGCAGGTGCGCGGCCAGCAGCATCAGGCCGCCGAGGCCGAAGGCCACACCCTGCACCCGCACCTGCTCGGTCTTGGGCGTCTGCAGCGCGGTGAGATACATCACCATCGGCGGGCCCCACACGCCCGAGAGTCCCCCGAAGAAGCCCGACACGACGCCAAAGCCCACCTCGGCGCGGCTCCGCGCCTGCGGACCGATGACGGGTCGCCACCCGGCGAGCTGTGCCAGCCCGAAGAGCACGATCGGCCCGCCGATCAGCGCGAGGATCGCCCGCCCGTCGAGCAGGGGCACCAGCTGCGCCGCCGCGACGAGGATCACGCCCGCGACCAGAAGGTACCGGCGATGGGCGCGCAGCGCCTCCAACGCCGCGCGACCGCCCTGCCGGAAGGCCTGCAGCACGTTCGTCGCGACCGTCGGCCCGATCAGGGCGGCGACGGCCACCTCGGCCGGCAGGAAGCTGCCGAGGCCCGAGATCATGAGCATCGGCATGGCGAAGCCCACCGCCCCCTTCACCGCGCCGGCGGCGAAAGCCACGGCGCAGGCGGCGAGAAACAGCGGCAGTGTCATGAGGTCGAGCCCGAGCATGGCCCCGCCATACCTGATCCATGGCCGGGCGCCAGACGGCCCGCGACACTTTGCGCGACGCCTGGGCTGACCTCCACGGCGACCGGGCTACATCCCCCTCGAGCCAGGCCACCGGGCGGGACACATTCGTGCGCCCCCGGATGCAGACTTGAATAATTGTTGCGCTGCACCTGCGAAGGCCCTATGTCACCGGGCAATCCGGGGCCGCAGGGCCCGAAGGCTGCGAGACGAGAGAGGAGAGGACAGATGCCCCACGACGGACAGGATATCGCGACCGCCGAGGCGGGGGTGGTCCTGCTGCCCGACCTGCTCTCGCTGACCGGCGCCGCCGTCGGCCCGGCCGAGCACATCCTGGCCGCTGCACGCGGCGCCGTGAAGGCGATGGTGACCGAGGGCGACCGCGTCTCCGGCACCCTGGTCGAGGCGCACCAGACCGCGGCCCACGGCTTCGCGTGGCTGGCGACCTACGTCGAATCGCTGCGGCAAATGCAGGGCTGGGCCGAGCGTCTGCAGGCCGAGGGCGCTTTCGGCGAAGTGGAACAGTTGATTCACCAGATCGCCTTCGGCGAGTATCTCTGGCAGATCTACGGCGGCATCCCGATGAGCCAGGGCGAGATCGTGCGCCCGCAGGACATGGGGCTGAGCCAGGACGACATGCGCATGCTGATGGCGCCCGAGGTGATGACGCTCACGCAAGCCGGCAACACGCAGGCCGCCCGCTCGCGGCTCGTCGAGCTGATGCGCGAGCAGTCGGCCAACGTCACGGTCGGCCATACCGGGCTCGACGACGAGCTCGGCATGATCCGCGAGCAGTTCCGCCGCTACGCGGTCGACCGGATCGAGCCCGTGGCCCACGAATGGCACCTCAACGACGACCTTATCCCGATGGACATCATCGAGGAGCTGTCGGAGATGGGCGTGTTTGGCCTGACGATCCCCGAGGAATTCGGGGGCCTCGGCATGTCGAAGGCCGCGATGTGCGTCGTCTCGGAAGAGCTGTCGCGCGGGTACATCGGCGTGGGCTCGCTCGGCACACGGTCGGAGATCGCCGCCGAACTCATCATCTGTGGCGGCACCGACGATCAGAAGCAGCGCTGGCTGACCGGGCTGGCCTCCGGCGAAATCCTGCCCACCGCCGTCTTCACCGAGCCCAACACCGGCTCCGACCTCGGCGCGCTGCGCACGAAGGCCGTGCGCGACGGCGACGACTGGGTGCTCAACGGCAACAAGACCTGGATCACCCACGCCGCACGCACCCACGTGATGACCGTGCTGGCCCGCACCGTGCCCGACACGTCCGATTACCGCGGGCTGTCGATGTTCCTCGCCGAGAAGACGCCGGGCACCGACGAGGCCCCCTTCCCCGACGAGGGGCTGTCGGGCGGCGAGATCGAGGTGCTCGGCTATCGCGGCATGAAGGAATACACCGTCAACTTCGACGATTTCCGCGTGAAGGGCGAAAACCTGCTGGGCGGCGAAGAGGGCCAGGGCTTCAAGCAGCTCATGCAGACCTTCGAGTCGGCGCGCATCCAGACGGCGGCGCGGGCCATCGGCGTGGCCCAGTCGGCCCTCGACATCTCGATGCGCTACGCCGAGGATCGCAAGCAGTTCGGCAAGGCGCTGATCGAGTTTCCGCGCGTGTCGGGCAAGCTCGCCATGATGGCGGTCGAGATCATGGTTGCACGCCAGCTCACCTACCATTCCGCCCGCGAGAAGGACGCCGAGCGGCGCTGCGACCTCGAGGCGGGCATGGCCAAGCTGCTCGGCGCCCGCGTGGCCTGGGCCTGTGCCGACAACGGCTTGCAGATCCACGGCGGCAACGGCTTCGCGCTGGAATACCCGATCAGCCGCGTTCTGTGCGACGCCCGCATCCTCAACATCTTCGAGGGGGCCGCCGAGATTCAGGCGCAGGTGATCGCCCGCAGGTTGCTGTCGTGACCGATATCGCGGGCGTCGCGTGGACGATCCGCCTCGGCGGCACGCCGAGATCGGGCTGCAGGTGATCGCCCGGCGGCCCCTGCCCTGACGCGGGTTGTCGGGTTCCTCGTGGCCGCGCCCGGGCCGCACGGTCCGGGCGCTGTCCGCTCGGGGCCGTTGCATGCCCGCTCGTCCTGGGCCAGCGTCCGCCCATGACACCCGAGCCTTGCGACAGATCCGCCCCCGGCCGCGTCTCGAGGCGCGCACGATGACGCGGGCGCTTCGCCTTCTCGTCACCGGCGCGGGCGGCTATGTCGGCCGTCACGTCACCGCACGAGCACTGGCCGAGGGCCATTCCGTGCGCGCCAGCATGCGCGACCCCGCCCGCGCCGCCGAGATCTCGGGCGCCGTGGGCGGCCCGGTCGAGCCCGCCGCGCTCGACCTGTTGCGCGATGCGGGGTGGGACGCGGCGATGGCCGGCATCGACGCGGTGCTGCACACCGCCTCGCCCGTGCCCATCGGCGCACCGAGGCGCGACGACGACGTGATCCGGCCCGCGCTCGAGGGCACGCGCCGGGTGATGGAGGCCGCCGCCCGCGCCGGCGTCCCCCGCGTGGTGGTCACCTCGTCCATCGCGGCGGTGCTGAACCCGCGCGGCAAGGACCTCGCCGAGTTCTTCACCGCCGCCGACTGGACCGACGCCGAAGACCCCGCCGTCCGCGCCTATGCGCGTGCCAAGACGCTGGCCGAGCGCGAGGCCCGCCGGATCGCCGCCGAGGCCGGCATCGCGCTCGTCACGATCAACCCCGGCGTCGTGTTCGGCCCGCCCCGCGGCGGCCCCGCCACGAGCTCGCTCGCCCTGATCGACCGGCTGATCCGGGGCCGCGACCCGCTGCTGCCACGCCTGCACATTCCCTGCGTGACCGCCGAAGACGTGGCCGAAGCGCACCTGAACGCGCTCGATGCCAGGGACGGCGCGCGCATCCTCATGGTCGCGGGCAGCGTGCCCCTGCAGGAGATCGCCGCCCTCGTCCGGCAGGCCGTCCCCCATGCCCGCGCCTCGCGGCTGACCGCGCCCGACTGGGCGGTCAGGCTCGTCGCGCTGGTCTCGCCTTCGGTGCGGGCGGCGGCCGGCGGGCTGGGCCGCGTCGAGCGGGTGGAGACGGCCACCGCCGAGGCCCTGCTCGGCCGCGAGATGGTCGACCCGCGCGCGGCCGTGACCGCCACCGCCCGCGCGCTGGCGGGCCTCGCCTGAGCCCGACCGCGCCTCCGTCCTTGAAAGGCGCTCCGCGGCCGCCGATGTCGGGGACAGACGAGGAAGGGAGACGCCTCATGCCCGACACGATGCCCGACACGCCGTCCCGCACGCACCCGGCCCGCCCGGCCGGGCCCGTGCTGCTCACCGGCATCACCGGCTTCATCGCCAAGCGCATCGCGGCCGACCTCCTCAATGCCGGCTACACGGTCCGCGGCACGCTGCGCACGACCTCCCGCGCCGACGAGGTGCGGGCCGCCCTGCGCCCGGCGCTGCGCGAGCCCGACGCGGCCGACGAGCGCCTCACCTTCGCCGAGGCCGACCTGACCGGCGATGCCGGGTGGGACGCGGCGATGGCAGGCGCGCAGGCGCTCGTCCACACCGCCTCGCCCTTCCCCCTCGCCCAGCCGAGGGACGAGGCGCAGCTGATCCGCCCCGCCGTCGACGGCACGCTGCGCGCCCTGCGGGCCGCGCAGAGCGCCGGCGTGACGCGCGTCGTGCTCACGTCGTCGGTGGTGGCGATCCTGCACAACGAGCGGCCAGAGGGCCACGTCTACACCGAAGAGGACTGGACCGAGACCGGCCACCCCACCGCTACGCCCTATGCCAGATCCAAGACGCTGGCCGAGCGCGCGGCATGGGCGTTCGCGGCCGAACACCCCGAGATGCGACTGACGGCGATCAACCCCGGCCTCGTCGCCGGCCGCCCGCTCGACGCGCGCTACGGCACGTCCATGCAGGTCGTCGCGCGGTTCCTGTCCGGCAAGGATCCGATGGTGCCGAATTTCGGCCTCGCGGTGGTCGATGTCGCCGACGTTTCGGCGATGCACGTCGCCGTGCTCGGGCGGCCCGAGACGGCCGGGCGCCGCTACATCGCAGCCGAGAGCTTCGTCATGGCGCCCGAGATGACCGGGTGGCTCGCCGACGCGTTCCCCGGCCGGCGCATCCCCACCCGCGTCGCGCCGAAATGGCTCCTGCGCGGGCTGGCGCTCGCCGATCCCGCGGTGCGCGCGATCCTGCCCTCGATCGGCGACGAGAAGCGCCTCTCGAACGACTGTGCGCGGCAAGAGCTCGGCGTCACCTTCACTCCGGCGAAGGACGCGGTGCTCGCCTCGGCCGCCTTCCTCGACGAAACGGATCGCGCGACGGCAGCCTGAGCGCGCCCTTCTCAGCGGGGCAGCCGCCCCAGCGCCTCGACAAGCCGCGCCCGCGCACCCGGCAGCGGCCGGTCGCCGAGCGCGGGCGCGAGTCGCCGCTCAAGGAAATGGCCCGTCGTGACCAGCCCGGCGCACACCTCGGCGAGCGGCCCCTCCCCCGCGCCGAGGAGCGCCGGCGGCAGGGGCAGCAGCCGGTCGGCCCAAGCCCCTGCGCCCGCCGCGCTCACGGCCCGACCGGTGCGTGGCGAAACGTAGACGAGCCCCTCCGTCGCTCCGGTCGCCGCGCAGGCGGACAGATCGAGGCCGAACCCCATCTCGGCCAGCAGAGCCGCCTCCCATCTCAGATAGGCATAAGGCCAAACCGCGCTCTGGCCGATCAGGTCGAGCACGGCGACGGTCTGTCGGTAGAAAGCCGGGTAGGGCTGCCGCTCGGACAGGGCGAAGGCCGCGAGGGCAGTGATCGCGGCAAGGCCCGCGAGCGCAGCCCGATCGCCCATCAGCGCCGCCGCTCGCCCCCGCACCGGCTCGACCGTGAAGCTGCCGAGGTGCTCCTCGAGCCGGGCGCGCCACGCCACGTCGAGTTGTGCTCCGGGCTGCAGGAGCGGCGCGAGCCTCCGCCCGCCACCGCCTCGCACGAGGCCCGCATGGCGGCCATGGCCCTCGGTGAAGACCTCGGCCACCGCGCCCACCTCGCCGTGCCGGCGCACCGCCAGCAGCACCCCATCTTCGCGCCATTCCAGTGCCAGCACTTCCTCCATTCGCGGTGATCCGGCGGAGCGGCTGCGCCGCATGCCTTTTCGTTTACGCGCCCGATCGGGCGCGCGTCGCGTATTTCGAACAGAAAGAAGCCACGCGGTCACGCCTGCCTGTTTCTTTCTGTGTTCAAATACGCATGGTGCGAGGGTGACACCCCGCGGGACGGTGCAGGGCTCTAGAGCGTGTCGCGTTTAATCGGTTCTGTACCCAGCTGCTTGAAAGTAGTTGAAGCATTCCTCTTCTGAGAAGAGGTCGCAGACCTTGCCGACAG
>LJNT01000171.1 GCA_001314685.1 Rhodobacteraceae bacterium HLUCCA09 | reverse complement strand
GCGCAGGAGAAAATGATCGCAGCCTGATCGGCATCGGACAGGCGCGACCCGACCGACATCCAGACGCCAAGTGTCAGACGAAGTCTAAACTTCTACACCTACGGTGCCCTTCATGCTTCTGGCGTCGTTCTGCTTCGCGCGATCGTCACCGCAACTGCACGACTGGCTGCTCTCGCACCCGGTCTTCGGGCCGCCGATCATGGACTGGCAGGAGCGGGGCGCGATCTCGCGCCGGGGCAAGATCGCGGCGACGGTGTCGATCGCGGCCGTCTTTGCCCTGTCGCTGGCACTGGGGGTGCGGCTGGCCATACTGGGCGTTCAGGCTGCGGTGCTGGTCGGCGTGCTGATCTTCATCTGGACTCGTCCGGCAAGCTAGCCGAGAGCATCTGACACAGAAGATCGAGCTGGTCGAGATCACGGTAGCGGACGCGGAGCTCACCGGCGCCGTCGATGTCCTTGTGCTCGATGCTGACGCCCATGCGGAGATGCGCGGAGAGATCCTGCTCGATGGCGCGGGTGTCGGCGTCTTTCTCGGGCGTGGCGCGCGGCTTGCGTGGTTTGGCGGGTACCGCGCTTTGGCGGGCGAGTGCCTCGGCCTGGCGTACGGAGAGACCGCGGGCGACAACCTCGCGGGCGAGTGCGGCGGGATCGGTTGCGGTCACGAGGGCGCGGGCGTGTCCAGCGGTGAGGCGGCCAGCCTCGAGATGGGCCAGCACTTCGTCGGGCAGGCCGAGCAGGCGCATCAGGTTGGCGATGTGGCTACGCGACTTGCCGAGGGAGCGGGCGAGTTGTTCCTGCGTGTGGCCGAAGCGGTCGATCAGCTGGCGGTACCCGCGTGCCTCTTCGACGGGGGAAAGGTCGGCCCGCTGGATGTTTTCGACGATGGCAATCTCGAGCGCTTCCGTGTCGTCGAGGTCGGAGATAATGACCGGCACATCGTGGAGCTGCGCGCGCTGCGCAGCGCGCCACCGTCGCTCGCCGGCGACGATTTCGTGGGTCGCGTCACCGCTGGGGCGGGGTCGGACGATCAGGGGCTGCAGGATGCCTCGCTCGCGGATCGAGGCCGCGAGCTCGTCGAGCGCGGCCTCGTCGAAGCTGCGGCGAGGCTGGTCCGGATTGGGAGCGATGGCGTCCACCGGGAGCGTGCGGTCTGCCGGACGGGAGCGCTCGGGCTCTGGCTCGTCGAGGTGGACGTCAGCCATAAGCGCGGAGAGGCCGCGACCCAAACCTTTGTTTTTCATATGCTTTCTCCTCTCAGGCCGCTACGGTCAGCGCACGGTCGAGCAGCTCGGAGGCGAGCGCCCGATAGGCGGCGGCACCGCGCGAATGGGTGTCGTAGCTGAGAACCGGGGTGCCATAGCTTGGCGCCTCGCTGATCCGGACATTGCGCGGGATGCGCGTCTCGAAGACAAGATCGCCGAGGGCCTCACGGGCATCCTGCTCGACCTGTTGTGAGAGGCGATTGCGGATGTCGAACATCGTGAGCACGATGCCCTCGATCCGAAGTTTCTGGTTGGCGCTCTGGCGGACTTCGCGGACCGTCAGCATCAGCTGTGACAAACCTTCCAGCGCGAAGAACTCCGATTGCAACGGGACGAGGACCGAGTGGGCCGCCACCATCGCGTTGACGGTGAGCAGGTTAAGCGACGGCGGACAGTCGATCAGCACGAAATCGTAGCCGAGAGCGTCGACATCGGCGCGGCGCAGCGCGTTGCGAAGGCGAAAAGAGCGTCGACCGTTGGAGACGAGCTCCATGTCGGCGGAGGCGAGATCGGTGTTGGAGGCAACGATGTCGACGCCCGTCACGGCCGTGGGACGAATCGCGTCGGGTATCGGGGTCTCGGAGAGGAGTATGTCGTAGGTCGTCTTGATTCGGGTGCCCGGCTCGATGCCCAGACCCGTGGAGGCGTTGCCTTGGGGATCGAGATCGATCAGGAGAACCCGCAGCCCCCGCTCGGACAGGGCAGCACAGAGATTGATGGCGGTCGTCGTCTTGCCGACCCCGCCCTTCTGGTTGGCGATGGCGATGATCTTCACTGTTTGCGACCCTCCCGCCTCAGATCCGGCCCTGCAGGTGGCATTCAAGGATCCGGGCTGCGGGATCGGTTATACTCGCATGGGCGGTCGCGGTGAAGCGCCACGTCTCCTGCGCTTCGGCGATTTCGGTCGTGTGGCGCACGCCCTTCGGAAAGAGAAAGGTTGCAGCTGGACCCGCATGTGGCTGGGCCAGGGCGAACAGGCGTGTGAGCGGTGCGAGAGCCCGGGCGGACACGATCAATGCGCCCTGCGGAGGCAGGTCTTCGATGCGGGCCGCATGGATCGACGCATCGAGCCCGAACTCGCGTGCGCACGTCGACAGGAAGGCGCATTTGCGTCGGTCGCTCTCGACCAGTGCGAAGCGGGTGTCTGGCAGGATATCCTGCGCGACAAGAGCGCAGACGAGACCCGGCAGCCCGCCACCAGAGCCGATATCGAGCCAAAGGCCGGCCGTGCGGGGGGCAATGGCACAGACCTGTGCGGAATCGAGGATATGACGCTCCCACAGGTGATCGACGGTCGACGGCGCTACGAGATTGACACGCCGTGTCCAGTGGCCGAGCAGGTCCGCGAAGCGGAGGAGGCGGTGTTCCGTTTCACGTGAAACACCGAGCATGCGGAGACGGTCGCAAACAGCTGCCACATGACTCGGAGATGTCACGCGGAGCGCTTCTGCAGCCGTCGCACGCAGGCGAGTATGAGAGTCAGGGCCGCCGGGGTCATGCCCTCGATGCGCCCGGCCTGCGCAAGTGTCTCAGGCCGGGCCAACCGAAGCTTTTGCCGGAGCTCTGCCGACAAACCATCGATTGACAGATAATCCAGATCGTGCGGAAGCTTGATAGCCTCGTCACGCTGCAGGCGCGCAATGTCATCATCCTGCCGGCGGACGTAATGTGCATAGAGCGCGTCGTTGGCAATCTGCACAAGCGCCGAGCGATCCAATGTGGCAATGGCCGGGCAAAGGCTGGTCAGGACGTTGATATCGGCACCCGGAAGCGCAAGCGCTTCCTCCGCTGACCTCCGCCGCCCGTCGGGAGCGACCCGGACGCCGTTGGCGTGCAGGTCGGCCGCGGTGAAGCTCACACTGGACAGGGCATTCTGGGCGATGGATATCCGGTCCATCTTGGCGTCGAATGCCCGAGCGCGCGTGTCCCCCACCAGCCCGAGGCTCACGCCGAGCGGTGTCAGCCGCTGATCGGCATTGTCGGCTCGAAGCGACAGGCGGTATTCAGCACGCGACGTGAACATCCGGTAGGGCTCGGCCACGCCATGCGTCGTCAGATCGTCGATCATGACGCCGATATACGAACTGCGCCGATCCAGAACGAGCGGATCCCGGCCAAGTGCTTCGGCTCCGGCGTTGAACCCTGCCACAAGCCCCTGCGCCGCGGCTTCCTCGTAGCCCGTCGTGCCATTGATCTGACCAGCCAGATAGAGGCCGGGCACATCCGGCACCGCGAGCGTCCGCGCCAACGCTCGCGGATCGACATAATCGTACTCGATGGCGTATCCAGGTTGGAGAATGGCGACATTCTCCAGGGCCGGGATCGATCGAACGTACTCCACTTGAACCTCTTCCGGGAGCGAGGTCGAGATACCGTTCGGGTAGATCGTCGGGTCGTCCAGCCCCTCCGGCTCGAGAAATATCTGGTGGCTGTCCTTGTCGGCAAATCGCACGACCTTGTCTTCGATCGACGGGCAGTAACGGGGCCCGGTGCCAGCGATCCGGCCCGAATACATGGCCGACCGTTCGAGGTTGGCCCGGATGATGTCATGGGTGCGTTCAGTCGTCCTGGTGATCCCGCACGCGACCTGGCGGGCGGACAGCCCGGTCGTGAGTGTCGAGAAGAAAGCCGGGTCCTCGTCTCCCGGTTGCATCTCGATTCCATCCCAACAGATCGTGCGGCCATCGAGCCTCGGGGGTGTGCCGGTCTTCAGCCGTCCCATCGACAATCCGAACCCGCGGACCCTTTCGGAGAGGCAAGACACGGCAGATGCCCCCATGCGCCCACCGCGGAACGAGCGGTCGCCGACGTGAATCACCCCATTCAGGAACGTGCCGCTCGTCAGGATCACCGCACGGGCGGGCACGATCTGACCGTCAGCAAGAACGACGCCTTCAACCCGGTCGCCGCTTCCAGCAAGATCAACCACTTCCCCCGAGAGCATGTCCAACCGAGGGGTCTTGCGCAGAAGGCGCTGCATTGCCTTCCGATACAGGGCCCGATCCGCCTGGGCTCTCGGGCCGCGCACAGCGGGGCCCTTGCGACGGTTGAGAAGGCGAAACTGGATGCCCGCCGCGTCCGCGGCCCGTCCCATGACCCCATCTAGCGCGTCAATCTCGCATACGAGATGGCCCTTCCCCAGTCCTCCGATCGCGGGATTGCACGACATCACGCCGACATCGCTCATGCGAAGGGTCACCAGCGCTACCCGCGCACCCATGCGGGCGGCAGCCGCTGCCGCTTCGCAGCCCGCATGCCCCGCCCCTATCACTACGACGTCGTATGAACGGTGTTCCACGTGAAACATCCCTACTTGCCGATGCAGAAGCGGGAGAAGATCTCTCCCAACACGTCTTCCACTCCGATCCGCCCGATCAGTTCGTCGATCGCCAGGATGCCCGATCGGACGCGCTCGCTTGCCACCTCCACCCTGTCGGGCTGGTTGTCTAGCACAATCGACGCCTCCTCCAAAGCGCACGCTGCCCGCTCGAGTGCCGCTGCCTGCCGCTCGGTGGTAGCGAGACCCGCATCCGCCACACGAGCCTCGAGTTCCGACCCGATCGCAGAAAGCAAATCGTCGATACCCGCACCCGTGCGCCCCGACACTCCCAACTGCCCAGGCCGGACAACCGAAACATCGGCCTTCCCCGTCACCACGATGTCCCCCGGACGGACTTCCATGCCCTCAGGCGCAGCATCCAGAAACACCCTCAGGTCAGCCTCTCCCGACCGTCGCCGTGCCCGCTCCACGCCGAGGCGCTCGATCACATCATCCGAGCTGCGGATACCCGCGGTATCGAGAAGAGTGACCAGGTGACCCCCGATCTCCATCCGAACCTCGAGAATGTCCCGCGTGGTTCCCGCAACCTCCGAGGTGATGGCGGCGTCACGCCCCGCCAACCTGTTGAGAAGAGTGGATTTCCCGGCGTTCGGCTCTCCGACGATCGCCACCTCGAAGCCCCGTGCGATCGTCGATGCCGCAACGGCTCCACGCGCCTCACCCCGCATGCGTTCCGCCATCGCTGCCAGCACGGAAGCCATTCCGTGCGCAGCATCCTCCGGCACCTCCTCGTCGGCAAAGTCCACACATGCCTCGAGTGACGCCAGCACATCGAGCAGCCCCGCCCGCCATTCGGCCGCCATCGCCTGAAAGTGACCGCCGACCAGCCCCATCGCCTGCCGACGCTGCGCCTCGGTCTCGGCATCGATCAGGGCACCCAGCCCTTCGACCTCGGCAAGATCCATCCGGTCATTTTCGAGCGCCCTGCGCGTGAATTCTCCCGCCGACGCATCGCGGACACCATCGAATCCTCGCAGGACGGACAAAACCGCACGCACCACTGCCTCGCTGCCATGCAGGTGAATCTCGGCACTCTCCTCGCCGGTGAAGCTGCGCCCGGCCTCAAAGATCAGCACCATCCCTTGATCGAGAAGCTCGTCTAAGCCCCATATCTTGCGCACCACCGCCTGTCTGGGCGCGGGCAGCGCACGCCCTGTCAAGCGGTGCACAACCTCCCAAGCTCGCGGCCCGCTGACGCGGATGATCGCAACCCCGGCCCTTCCAGGCGCAGTGGAGCGCGCAAAGATCGTATCCATCCGACCACTCGCCCGTGTCTCGGCAAGGTCAGGTATTCATCGAGTCGAAGAACTCGGCGTTCGACTTGGTCTGCTTCAACTTCGACAACAGGAACTCGATGGCGTCGGTCGTGCCCATCGGGTTGAGGATACGCCGCAGCACGAAGGTCTTCTGCAGGTCGCCCTTTTCGACCAGCAGCTCTTCCTTCCGCGTACCCGACTTGAGAATGTCCATCGCCGGGAAGACGCGCTTGTCGGCCACCTTGCGGTCGAGCACGATCTCCGAATTGCCGGTGCCCTTGAACTCCTCGAAGATCACCTCGTCCATCCGGCTGCCCGTGTCGATCAGGGCCGTGGCGATGATGGTCAGAGAGCCACCTTCCTCGATATTGCGCGCCGCGCCGAAAAAGCGCTTGGGCCGCTGCAGCGCGTTGGCGTCGACACCGCCGGTCAGCACCTTGCCCGACGAAGGCACGGTCGTGTTGTACGCCCGGCCGAGGCGCGTGATCGAGTCGAGCAGGATCACCACGTCGCGCTTGTGCTCGACCAGCCGCTTCGCCTTCTCGATCACCATTTCCGACACCGCCACGTGCCGCGAGGCGGGTTCGTCGAACGTCGACGAGATCACCTCGCCCTTCACCGAGCGCTGCATGTCGGTGACTTCCTCGGGGCGTTCGTCGATCAGCAGCACGATCAGGTAACACTCAGGGTGGTTCATCTCGATCGAGTGCGCGATGTTCTGCAAGAGCACCGTCTTGCCCGTCCGCGGCGGCGCCACGATGAGCGAGCGCTGGCCCTTGCCGATGGGCGCCACCAGGTCGATGATGCGCGCCGAACGATCCTTCCGGGTCGGATCCTCGATCTCCATCGTCAGCCTCTCGTCGGGGTAGAGCGGCGTCAGGTTGTCGAAGGCCACCTTGTGCCGCGCGCGCTCCGGCGCCTCGAAGTTGATCTGCGTCACCTTCGTCATGGCGAAGTAGCGTTCGTTCTCGCGCGGGGCCGCCATCAGACCGTCCACCGTATCGCCGGTGCGCATGCCGAACTGGCGGATCGTGTCCGGCGAGACGTAGATGTCGTCGGGCCCGGGCAGGTAGTTGGCCTCCGGCGAGCGGAGGAAGCCAAAGCCGTCCTGCATCACCTCGAGCACGCCGTCGCCCGAGATCTCCCAGCCCTCCTCCGCGCGCTCCTTGAGGATCTGGAACATCATGTCGCCCTTCCGCATGGTCGAGGCGTTGTCGATGTCCAGGTCCTCGGCGATCGACAGGAGGTCGGCCGGGGTCTTCGCCTTCAGCTCGGCGAGCGTCACGGTCTGCGAGGTCATGGAATGTCCCTTGGGTCGCGCACGGCGGGCGCGTCTGGTCTTCGGGCGTTCGGGGCGAACGCGGATGTCTCACGGCACGGGAAATGCTTGGCCGGACGGCCAGCAGCGAGGGAAATACTGATGCCGCCCGGTGCTGTCAATCCCGCCGCATCCGCCCTCCCCTCAGAAGGGGCGCGCGATCACCGCCACCACGATGACGACCAGGAGAACCGTCGGCACCTCGTTCATCACCCGGTACTGTCGGCCGGAGCGCGTGTTGCCCTCCGCCTCGAACTCCTTCAGCCGCGCTCCGCACCACATGTGGAACCACGTCATCGCAAGCACGCCTGCCCCCTTCGCATAGGGCCACACCGCTCCCCAGTCGACGATGCCGGGCGTGAAGACCAGCGCCAGGCCGAACAGCCAGGTCGCGATCAGGGAGGGGTTCATGATCAGCTTGAAGAGCTTGCGCTCCATCATCCGGAACAGCCCGTCGGCCTCCGTGCCCGGACCGGCCTGCTCCGTGTGATGCACGAAGAGGCGCGGCAGGTAGAACAGGCCCGCCATCCACGCGACCATCGAGATCACGTGGAGCGACTTCGTCCAGGGATAGGCATAGGCCAGCCAGTCGGCGATCATGGGGTCGGGGCCTCGCGAAACCGGAACGGTCCCCCTCTAATCAAGAAAGAAGAAAGAAGGAATGGGGGTGATAGTAACCCCTGTGGGCATGTGGATTCCGGACCTCTCCCGCGCCCTCCCACGGCAGGGAGCACAATCTCCCGTCGCTCCCCGAACAAGGTATTCATAATTGTTACCAAATGGTTATGGTCGGATTCCACCGAACTTTCCTGTGTACAGACTGACAGGGATCACGTTCCTCCACATGTCTCTCCCCCGTGCCGTCCACGGGGAGAGGGCGGGTCGGAACGCGGCCCGCGTCCACAGGGCGCGGGCCCTCTGGCCAAGCCGTCCCAAAACGGCCACAAGGGAGCACAGGCTCCTCCCCCGCTTGTCCACAGATCCGCCCCCATGCCCGTCATCCTCACGCTTGCCTCGACCTCCGAGACCCGTGCCCGTCTCCTCCGCGCCGCCGAGGTGGAGTTCGAGCAAGTGGCGCCGCGCGTCGACGAGGAGGCGCTGCAGGCCGGCCTTTCGGCCGAAGGTCTCAGGCCCCGCGACATGGCCGATGCGCTGGCCGAGGCGAAGGCCGCCAAGATCGCCCGGCGCTTCCCCGACCGACTGGTGCTCGGTGCCGACCAGACGGCGGAACTCGACGGTGCGCTGCTGACCAAGCCCGGCACGCCCGACGACGCCCGCGCACAGGTCGCCGCGCTCGCGGGCCAGCGCCACAGGCTCCATGCCGCGGCGGTGCTCTACGACGAGGGCCGCCCGGTCTGGCGGCAGGTCGAGACGGTCACGATGCACATGCGTCCCCTGTCCGGGGCCTATATCGACGCCTACGTCGGGCGGAACTGGCCCGACATCGCTGGAAGCGTCGGCGGCTACCGCCTCGAGGCGGAGGGCGCGCGCTTCTTCACCCGCATCGAGGGCTGCCATTTCGCGGTGCAGGGCCTGCCGCTCCTGCCGCTTCTGTCCCACCTCGCCACCCGAGGCCTGATCGAGACATGAACGCCACCCCAACAGATCGCCGCATCCCCCTCGCGGGCGTCATCGGGCACCCCGTGGCCCATTCGCGCTCGCCGCGGTTGCACCGCCACTGGCTCCGGCGCTACGGCCTGCCGGGCCACTACGTGCCGCTCGAGGTTGCATCGGAGGATCTCGAGGAGGTGCTGCGCGCCATGCCCCGCATGGGCTTTGTTGGCGCCAACGTCACGATCCCGCACAAGGAGACGGCGTTGCGCCTGTGCGACCTCGTGACCGACCGCGCCGCGCTGGTGGGCGCCGTCAACACCCTGATCTTCCGCGACGACGGCAAGATCCATGGCGACAACACTGATGGCTACGGCTTTCTCGCCAACATCCGCCAGGCCGCGCCCGGATGGCAGCCCAAGGCCGGCCCGGCCGCCGTGTTCGGCGCGGGCGGCGCGAGCCGGGCCGTTCTCGTCGCCCTGCTCGAGGCCGGCGTGCCCGAGATACGCCTCGCCAACCGCTCGCGTCCCCGCGCCGATGCCCTGCGCTCGGAGTTCGGGGCACGGATCACGGCGATCGACTGGAACAAGGCCGCCAATATGCTCGAGGGCGCTGCGACCGTGGTCAACACGACGTCGCTCGGCATGCAGGGGCATACCGAGTTCCGTGTTCCGCTCGACCGGTTGGAGCCCGGCGCGCTGGTCAGCGATCTCGTCTACCAGCCGCTCGAGACCGAGTTCCTCGCCCAGGCCCGCGCCCGCGGCTGCCTCGCGGTCGACGGTCTGGGGATGTTGCTGCACCAGGCGGTGCCCGGCTTCGAGCGCTGGTTCGGACGCCGGCCCGAGGTCGACGACGAGGTGCGCGAGGCCGTGCTGCTGTGAGCCCGCTGAAGATCGGGCTGACCGGCTCCATCGGCATGGGCAAGACGACGGCGGCCCGTATGTTCGCCGAGGCCGGCCTGCCCGTGTGGGATGCCGACGCCGCGGTGCACCGGCTCTACGCCCCTGACGGTGCGGCCGTGCCAGAGATCGCGAGGATCCGCCCGCAGGCGGTCGGTCCCGATGGCGTCAGCCGTGACGCCCTGAAACAATGGATCGCCGAGGATCCGACCGCACTCGCGCAGATCGAGGCTGTCGTGCACCCCCTCGTCGCCGCCGACCGGGAGGCGTTCCTCGCCCGGGCCGACGCGCCCGCGGTGGTCTTCGACGTGCCGCTCCTGTTCGAGACGGGTGCTGACGCGGGCATGGACCTGACCGTGGTCGTCTCCACCGACCCCGAGACGCAGAAAGCCCGCGTGATGGTCCGGCCCGGCATGACGGAGGCGCAGTTCGCCACGATCCTCGGCAAGCAGATGCCCGATGCCGACAAGCGCGAGCGCGCCGACGTCGTCATCCACAGCGACACCCTCGACACGGCCCGCGCCGGCGTGAAGGATGTGCTGAGACGCGTGAGAGGGGGCGGCGATGCGTGAAATCGTGCTGGATACCGAGACGACCGGCCTCGACCCCAACGAGGGCCACCGCATCGTCGAGATCGGCGCGGTGGAGCTCGCCAATCACATGCCCACCGGCCGCACCTTTCACGAATACGTTAACCCGCGTCGCGACATGCCGATCGAGGCGTTCAACGTCCACGGCATCAGCGCCGAGTTTCTTGCCGACAAGCCGCCCTTCGAGGTGATCGCCGATGCCTTCCTCGACTTCGTTGGCGAAGCTAGGCTGGTGATCCACAACGCCTCGTTCGACATGGCGTTTCTGAACGCAGAGCTGGGCTGGTGCGGCCGGCGGCTGTTGGCCGATGCGCAGGCGGTCGACACCCTGGCGATCGCCCGGCGTAAGTTTCCCGGCGCGATGGTCTCGCTCGACGCGCTGTGCAAGCGATTCGAGATCGACAATTCGCGGCGCGTCTACCACGGCGCCTTGCTCGATTCCGAGATCCTGGCAGAGGTCTATCTCGAGCTTGTCGGCGGGCGGCAGCCCGGCCTCGTGCTGGCCCCATCCGGCGACGGGGGCCGGCGTGGCGCAACTGCCGCGGCCGAGACATGGCGCGCGCGACCCCGGCCGGTGCCCCTGCCGGGGCGCTTGACCGAGGCCGAGCGCGCGGCTCATGCCGAGATGGTCGAAGGTCTGGGCGAAACCGCGGTCTGGCGCCGCTACCAGGGCTAGGCGGCCGCGCCCGCGCTCAGGCGTCCGTGGTGCCGCCGGCCGCCGCTGCCTCGCTCCTTTGCTTCTGCGCTTCGGCGCGGCGGGCGAGCTCCTGCCGGTAGATCTGCAGGAAATCCACGTTGTCGAGGTTGAGCGGGGGGAAGCCGCCGTCGCGCGACACGTCCGACACGATCCGCCGCACGAAGGGGAAGAGCATCCGGGGGCACTCGATCATCAGGAACGGGTGCAACTGGTTGTCCGGCACGTTCTCGACATGGAAGATGCCGCCGTATTCGAGTTCCATGAGGAACAGCGCGGCACCGTCCGCCTTGTTGCGGCTCTCGATCGTGAACTTGGTGACTATCTCGTACTGATGCTCGGTCGAGCGCTTCTTGGCGTCGAGATTGACCTGAACCTTGATGTCGGGCTGTACCTCGCCCTGCACGCCCTTCTGCGCGACCACGTTCTCGAAGGACATGTCGCGAATGTACTGGCCGAGAACCTGCATCTTCACCTGCGGCTGCGGCGGGCCGGCCACGGCGCCGTTCGCGCCTTCGGGGGTGCCGCCTTGGGCACCGTCGGTAGGAGTGTCGGACATGAGAGACTTCCTCGCGTTTTCCGTTCAGCCGGGCGCATAGCAAACCCCGCTGGAAGGTCAAAGCCCCGGGCGGGCCGGCGCGCAGGCGACCGGCAGCGCCGCGCGCTAGTCCTGCGTCCAGCCCGAGGGGCGCCCGGTGCCCCGACGGCGCGGGGGAGGCTCCCCGCCCGCCGCGTCATCGCCCTCGTCGGGTGCAAGCTCTTCGTACTCGCCCTCGATCACGTCGGGGCGTGCGGGGGCGCGGTGCCCTTGCGGCCCGGGCGGCGGGCGGGGATGCACCCCGGCGCGGGCGCCCATGCCGGCACCCGAGGCCCGCACCACCACGCGCTTGCGCAGCCAGCGGAACGCCGCCTCGCGCACCGCGGGGACCAGCAAAAGGAAGCCGATCGTGTCGGTGAAAAAGCCCGGCGTCAGAAGCAGGGCGCCCGAGAACAGGATCATCGCACCGTGGGCGAGCGGCTCCGTCGGGTCGCGCAGCGTCTCGAGCGAGCCCTGAAGCTGCTGCAGCACCCCGCGCCCCTGCCGGCGGACCAGCCATGTGCCGAGGATGGCGGTCAGCACCACGATGAGCAGGATCCAGCCGAGATCGAGCACCGAGCCAAGCTGGATGAACAATGCGATCTCGAGCAGCGGGACGGCGATGAAGAGCAGCAGAAGGGGCATCGAGCGCTTTCTCTGGACTGTGGAACACGTCGCGGAGGGCCGGTCGGGGCCGAATGGGGCATTGCAGACGCGCAATCGGTGGACTTGATCGAGCCCCCCGCTTACATAGGTGCGTCGGGACGGGAGCGGAACCCGCACACGCGCCACGCCGCCCGCCCCGCCCACATGGCCGCCCCGGCGCCCACAGAGAGAGGACGACATGAGCTCCGCCGTCATCCAGCTGCTGGTCCTCGCCGGCATCGCAATTTTTCTCATCCTTCGGCTGCGCTCTGTTCTCGGCACGCGGGAAGGGTTCGAGAAGCCCCCGGTCTCGAGCACCGGGGGCAACGAGCGGCTGCGCGGCCCGCGCCGCGACTTCGAGGTCATCGAGGGCGGCATCGACCGCGACATCACCGACCACGTCGATGACGGCTCCGACGCCGCTAAGGCGCTCGCCGCCATGAAGGTGGCCGAGCCCGACTTCAACGTGGGCGAGTTCCTGCAGGGCGCCCGCGCGGCCTACGAGATGATCCTCATGGCCTTCGAGCAGGGCGACATGGAGCAGGTGAAGGACTTCGTGGCAGAAGATGTCTACGAAGCATTCAGCGACGTCATTCAGCAGCGCGAAGAGCAGGGGCTGACGATCGACGCCAATTTCGTGGGTCTGCGCGACGTGCAGCTGGTCGATGCCAGCTTCGACCGTGATTCGCAGACGGGCGAGGTGACCGTGCGGTTCGTGGGCGAGCTCACGTCGGTCGTGCGCAATGCCACGGGCGAGGTGGTCGAGGGCGACCCGCAGGAGATCAAGCGCCAGCGCGACGTCTGGAGCTTTGCCCGCCAGATGGGCACTGGCGACCCCAACTGGCAGCTGGTTGCCACCGGCGAGTAAGGTCTCGTGCGCCTGGCCGGCCCGATCCGCGCCGCAGCGCTGTCGTCCATGCCTTGCCCGGTTGAGCGGAGAGGCCGGCGTGACAGCGTTGCGCACGGCGGCCGGCCCGACGGCGGCTCGCACTTTCCGCACGAGCCTGTCCGCGCGACCTGCGCTGCTTCGGATGATCCGGTCCGGCCCGCGCCCGGCGGTCCGGCGGCATGCACCGCTCCGAATCGTCCCCGCCGCGTTGCGCGTGGCAGGAGTGGCGCGATCAGGTCGGCGGGGCGCGGCAGAGCGCGTCTCGGCACCCTCATGCCGCGCCACCACGCCGCGGCGGGCGGGGCGTGAGCCGATGTCCCGCCGCCGCAAGGGCCACCTGAGCGACGACGATCTCGCCCTCTGGCGACAGGTCGCCCGCACCGCGACGCCGCTGCCGGGCGATCGCCCGCGCAAGGCTCCCGCGCAGGGCGCACCACCCCGCTCCGACGCGCCGGACCATGCGAGACCGCCCCGGCCCGAGCCTCAGGTCCCGATGGAATCCTTCCGTATCGGAGCCGCGGCGCGGGGGACCGACCGCGGCCATGACCTGACCCCGACGATCCGCGGCCAGCTCGATCAGCAGCCCCTGCGGATGGACCGCAAGATGTTCACCCGCATGAAGCGTGGCAAGCTCGACCCCCAGCGCCGACTCGACCTGCACGGCATGACGCTGGCGCAGGCCCACCCGGCGCTGTGCGGCTTCATCCGGCGGGCCCATGCCGAAGGGCTGCGGCTGGTCATGGTGATCACCGGCAAGGGCAGCACCGGGCGCGACGAGGGCGGCCCGATCCCCCAGCCCCGCGGCGTGCTCCGCCGGCAGGTTCCCGGCTGGCTGCGGGGGCCCGACCTGCGCCCTTACGTGCTGCAGGTCACTGACGCGCATCACCGCCACGGCGGCGGTGGCGCCTATTACGTCTACCTCACGCGCGGGCCGGCAGCAGGGGGGCGGCGCGGCTGATCGCGAGCCCGGTGCAGGCGCAGGCCAGCAGGAACCAGCCCGCGATCCCGATCATCTGCTCGTCGAAACTCAGCCCCGCGTCGATCAGCGTGCCGGTCAGGATCGGGCCCACCGCCGTGCCGAACACCATCACCGCCGCCGCCATGGCCTTGACCGCCCCGATATGACGAGTCCCGTAGAACTCTGCCCAGAAGGCCGAGGGCAGGGTGTGGTTCGCCCCGACCGTCAGCGCCATCAGGATCATCCCCAGCGCCACGCCCCACGCTCCGGCGGCAGCCGACAGCACGAGGAAGGCGGCCACCATCGGGGCCTGCGCCAGGGGCATCAGCCGCGCCGTGCCGAACCGGTCGATCAGGAAGCCGGACAGAAGCATCGAGGCGACCGCCGCCCCCGTGAAGACAGGGAACAGCGCCACGAGGCCGAGATGGATCAGCGCCTTGGTCTCGGCGAAATGCACCTGGTGAAAGAAGAACGCGGTCGAAAAGGCCGCCGGACCCAGCAGGAACGGAACCATCGCCCAGAACAGCCAGTGGCGCAGAACCTCGGCCCGCCGCCAGTGCCGCCCGTCCATGCCGTGCGCCTGGTTCTCTTCGGCCTCGGCCTGCGGCGTGCGCTCGAGCGCCAGGAGCCGCCCCAGCACCGGCAGGGTGGACAGGATCAACACCGCCACCAGCACCCACAGCCACCGCCAGTCGACCACCGTCATCGCCGCCACGAAGGCGACCGGCAGAGTCGCCTCGCCCAGTGCGAAGCCCACCGAGGCGACCGACAGCGCCCGCCCCCGCGTCGCGACGAACCAGCGCGCCATGGCGACGGTGGCGATGTGGCTCGCCATGCCCTGACCGCAGAATCGCAGCAGGAACACCACCGGCACCAGCATCCACGCGGCCGTGGCGCCCGCCATGGCGAGGCAGGCAGCGGCGAAGAGCGGCAGCACGATCAGCGACAGCGCCCGCACCCGGAGGATGTCGGTCGCCTGCCCGGCCCAGATCATGGCGACGGCGGAGGCGAAGGTGCCCGCGGCGTAGATCGTCCCCCAGGCGCCGTGCGACAGGCCGAACTCCTCTCGGATCTCGCCCGCGAAGACCGAGATGAAGAAGGTCTGCCCCCAGGACGACGTGAAGGTCAGCAGGGCCCCGGCGGCCAGGAAGGCGGCGTTGGCGCGCAGGAAGGGCAGCATTGCGGGCAGGCGATCCGGCATGCCGCTCCCCTACGCCCGTTCCGCGGCGGGGGAAATGGGCGCCCTGAACGGCAGATTGATGATGACCAAGCCCTGCGGGGTCACCGGCTCGACGGAGCGATCTCTCATCGAGATGGCATCGAGGCTGTCGCCCGACGCCTTGTGAAGCCGTGCGAGGAATGGCGTGGCCGCAGCCGGGCGAATGCCCGGTGGACGTCGAGGATGATCCTGCGCTCATCCCCGTCTCGCCTGCCTTGGCGCTCCTGCCGCTGGCGCTGGCGGGCCTCGTCTGCCTGCGCGCTCCTGGCGGAGGGCGGGGCACAGCCGATCGACGGGGGGTGGAGCGGGGCAAGGCCGCCTGATCCGCCGACACCGGCGGTCTTGCCAACTCGGGCCGGCCCGGTCACGGCGCGCGGGCGGCGCGTCAGTCGAGCCGGCGGACGAGGAGCTGGTTCGTCGGACCGCGCTTCGTCTCGAAGATCCTGATCGACTGCACGAGGTCGGAAAGCTTCTTCTTGCCGTAGCTGCGCGTGTCGAAATCGGGGTTTGCCGCGACCACGAACTGCCCCAACGGACCAAGCGCATACCACTCGTCGTCCTGGTCGATCGAATCCATCGCCTTGAGGATGAGGTCGCGAGCCTCGTTGAGCGAGCGCGGGCCGCTCTCGGGCGCAAGCTCGGGTGCGGCAACGTCGGGTGGGGCGTCCTTCGCTTGCTGCTTCTTCGCCTCGCGGATCGGGCCGGCGTCGATGTTCTCGAGGTAGATGAACCGTTTGCAGGCGCGCACGAAGGCCTCGGGTGTCTTGCGCTGGCCGATCCCGTAGACGTCGAGGCCCTGTTCGCGGATGCGGCTGGCGAGACGGGTGAAGTCGCTGTCCGACGATACCAGCACGAACCCGTCGAAGCGGGAGGTGTGCAAAAGGTCCATCGCGTCGATCACCAGCGCGATGTCGGAGGCGTTCTTGCCGATCGTGTTGGCCGGCTGGTGATGCGGCACCAGCCCGAACTCTGCCGTCACCTTCGACCAGCCCCGCATCTGCGGGCTCGAGAAGTCGCCGTAGCAGCGGCGCACGCTCGCCTCGCCGAGGCTCGCGATCTCCTCGAAGATCGCCTTCGTGTATTGCGGCGAGGTGTTGTCGGCGTCGATCAGGATGGCGAGAAGCGGGCGGTCGTCTGGCATCAGGCGGGGCCTTCCAGGGGCTTGAACATCACGAGGGCGTCGACATGGCCCTCTCGCGGGTGGTGGAAGACGCCGGGCAGCCTTCCCACCTCAACGTAGCCCTCCGACCGCCAGATGTGGAGAGCGGCGGCGTTGGTCTCCACCACGAAGTTGAACTGCATGGCGCGAAATCCCCGCCTCCGGGCTTCAGCCTCGGCATGGCGGAGCATGGCGCGCGCGATGCCCCGGCCCCGCGCGGCGGGCGCGGTGACGAAGCCTGCGTTGGCGACGTGCGCGCCGCCGCCCCCCGCGTTGGCACGGATGTAGAAGGTGCCGAGGGCCGCGCCCCCGGTCTCGGCGAGGAAGACGGCGCCGTCGGGCCGCCTCCAGTAGGCCAGCGCCGCCGCGCGGCCGATCACGGGGTCGATGGCATAGGTGTCGCCGGCGCGGAACACCGGCTCCAGCAAGGCCCAGAGGGCATCATCGTCAGCCGGCATGGCGGAGCGGATCGTCAGGTCGGGCGGCATGGCGCGTCTGTCGCATGGGGGCGGCGCAGATGCCAGCGGCCGGGGCGGGACTCAGGCGAAATCGGCCCCCGGCGTGTCGAAGAAGACCAGCAGCTCGGTGCCGCCTTCGGGCGAGCGTGCGGCCTCGGCATAGCTGTCGATCAGGGCACGGGCCGCGGCGAGGCTCGCCTCGTGATCGGTCGCGTCGTAGGTCGCCATCACCGTGCGGGCATGGCCGGGATCGGTCAGCCCCTGTTGCGTCGCATAGTCGAGGCCGAGCGCTGCCTTGGCCTCGATGGTGCGCACGTCGAGCGCCGCGCCGTCGTTGGCGCGCGTGCCGCCGATCAGGTCCAGCATGAACTCGGCCCGGTCGACGAGGCCCCGGTCGAGCTGGTCGATTCACCAGGCGCGGCCGCCGGGGTTGGCGTCGCGCTCGAGCAGGTTGCGGTAGGCGGCGTCGACGAGGGCCGCAGTGTCGCCCGGATCGGGGCCCCACCGGAGCCACGGTCCCCCTTCACCCTCGAGGCTGTCGGCGACGGCGCGGCACGTCAGGCGCCATTTGCGCGAGGCGACGCCTTGCGGCGGGTCTCCCCCTCGGCGGCGGTCTCGGCGCAGATCATGTCGCGATAGTTCTCGGTGAGTTCGTCATG
>LJNT01000060.1:304-18138 GCA_001314685.1 Rhodobacteraceae bacterium HLUCCA09 | reverse complement strand
CGCCGCCGCCGCCACCTCGCAGCCCTGGGTGCAGGCGTTCCGGGGCGTGCTGCTGGCGGCCGAGATCTGCGTGATGGTGCTGGCCTTCGTGCTGCTGGGGCTGGTCGAGAGCCATGCCGTCTTCACCTCCTATCCGCTGCTGATCGCCGCGCTTTCCGGCCCCGTGCTGGGCGAACGGGTGGGGCCGTGGCGCTGGGCGGCGATCGGCGTCGGCTTCGTCGGCGTGCTGGTGATTCTGCGGCCGGGCTTCGCCGTGTTCTCGCCCGAGGCGCTGGTGCCGCTGCTCGCCGCCTCGATGTTCGCGCTCTACGGCCTGCTTACCCGCTATGTCGGGCGGCGCGACAGCACCGCGACGTCGTTCTTCTGGACGGGCACCACCGGCGCCGCCTTCATGACCTGCGTCGGCATCTGGTTCTGGGAGCCGATGACGCCCCCCGACTGGGCGTGGATGGCCGCCCTGTGCGTCACCGGCGCGACCGGGCACTGGCTGCTGATCCGCACCTACGAGGTGGCCGAGGCGAGCGCGGTGCAGCCCTTCGCCTACCTCCAGCTCGTCTTCGCCTCGACGCTGGGCATCACGGTGTTCGACGAGAGGCTGGAGTGGAACGTGGCGCTCGGCGCCGCCATCGTCATCGCTGCCGGGCTCTTCACGCTGTGGCGCGAGCAGGTGGCGCGAAAGCGCCTGCGCGGCACGGGCTGAGGCCCGCCGGCGAACAAACGCGGCGCGGCGGGCGTTCATCGCGCATGGGGCAGCGTCCGGATATCTGCGTTCTCGTCAATCCCGGGGCCGGGCGAGACGCGCCCGAGCAGAAGCGCGCATGGCTCGAGGCCGCCTGCGCGCGCCACCCGGGCCGGTTCGCGCTGCGCGAGATCGCGCGCGGCACGCCGCTTTCCGAGCAGGTGCGCCAGGTGGCCGACGACGGGTTCGCCCGGATCGCCGCGGCCGGGGGCGACGGCACCGTGGCGGGCGTCGCCGCCGCGCTGGCGGGGATGGACGACGCGCCGGACCTCGCCGTGATCCCGTTCGGCACGTTCAACTACTTCGCCCGCGGGATCGGCCTGCCGCTCGAGACCGGGGCAGCGGTCGACCTCGCGGCCGGGGGCGAGGCGCATGTGGTGGCGGCGGGCGAGGTGAACGGGCAGCTCTTCCTCAACAACGCGAGCCTCGGCCTTTACCCCGAGGTGCTGCGGCGGCGCGAGAAGATCTACGCGCAATACGGCCGGTCGCGGCTGGCCGCGTTGTGGTCGGTCGCCCGCACGATCCTGCGCGCAGGCGGGCCCGAGGAGATGCGCGTCACCCTCGACGGTCGTGCGGTGCGGCAGCGCTCGCCGCTGGTGTTCGTGGCCCGCAGTGCCTTTCAGGTCGAGAGGTTCGGCCTGCCGGGGGCCGAGTGCATCCGCGGCGGCCGTTTCGCTGTGTTCGTGGCGCCCGACGGCAGCCGGGCGGAACTGCTGACGCTGGCCGCGCGGCTGGCGACGGGGCAGATCGAGCCGGGCCGCGACTTCGACTGGCACTGCGCCGAGGCGGTGACGATCGAGACGCGGGGGCGCCGCCGTACCATCGCCTGCGACGGAGAGCGGTTCGACATGACCGCGCCGTTCCGCTTCACCCTCCGCCGCAACGCCCTGCGCCTCGTGCGCCCCGAGGGGGCCGAGCGGCAGAGCGACCAGACAGGGCCCGCGCGGACCGGACCCGGTGCAGGGCCGGGCGCGGGGTCGGGCGCGGGGCCGGGTGCGGCGGCGGAGGACACATGACTACCCGGATCGTGCATCTTTCCGACCTGCATTTCGGGCGCGACCGGCCTGAACTCGCCGAGCCGCTGATCGCGGCCGTCGACGATCTCGCGCCCGATCTCGTGGCGGTCTCGGGCGATCTGACCCAGCGCGCCCGCATCGGCCAGTTCCGCGCCGCCCGCGCCTTTCTCGAGCGGCTGCCCGCGCCGGTCCTGTGCGTGCCGGGCAACCACGACACGCCGCTAGACAACCTTCTCGTGCGCCTGCTGCGCCCCTTCGGACGCTACAGGGAGCATATCTCGCACGATCTCGAGCCGCGCCTCGACGTGGGCGACGACGTGGCCGTGGTCGGGGCCAACACGGTCAACCCGCTTGCGTGGCAACGGGGGCGGATCGGGCCGCGCACGGTCGACCGGGTGTGCGCGGCGTTTCGCGCCCGGAGCGGCGAGGGGCCGAACGTGGTGGTCCTGCACCACCCGCTCGAGCACGCGCCCGGCACCGACAAGGCGCTGACCCGCGGCGCGGGCCGGGCGCTCGCCGCCTTCGGCGCCTGCGGGGCCCATGTCGTGCTCTGCGGGCACCTGCACAACTGGCACACCGCGCCGGGGACGGTCGTGCGCCGCACCCTTCTGGTGCAGGCGGGCACGAGCCTGTCGACGCGGGTGCGCGACGAGCCCAACGACTTCAACCTGCTCACGCTCGACGGAAGGTCGGCCACGGTCGAGCGCTACACCGCGCGCGACGACGCCTCCGGGTTCGATCACGAGGGCGCGTATCGCTTCCTGCGGACGGATGCGGGCTGGGAGGTCGACGCGCGGGGGTGAACCCTCGCCCACGAAAAAGGGGCGCCGGAGCGCCCCTCGCCGCGCGGCCCGGGCGGCCGCGCTCAGATGGCGCTTTCGATCCAGGTCTGCAGGGCGGCCTTGGGGGCGGCTCCGGTCTTGTTCGACACGACCTCGCCGTCCTTGAACAGGAACAGCGCGGGGATGCCGCGCACGTTGAGCGAGGCGGCGACCGACATGTTCTCGTCGACGTTGACCTTCACCACCTTCACCTTGCCGGCCATCTCCTCGGAGATTTCCTCGAGCGCAGGGCCGATCTGCTTGCAGGGCCCGCACCACTCGGCCCAGAAATCCACCACCACGGGGATCTCGGACTGCCTCACTTCGGTTTCGAAGGTATCGTCGGTGACGGCGTGCGTGGTCATTGGGGCGCCTCCTCGGCTCGATCGGTTGGATGCCGAAGCTATGGAGGCCCCGGCGGGGCGTCAAGACGAGGCGGCGGCTCGGGCAAGCGCCGCAGCGGCAAGCTCGGGCGGCACGGGCATCAGCCGCGGCGCGCGTGTCCACAAGAGCGCGGTCTCGATCTCGCGGCCGGGGAAGACCAGCGCGAGCGCGGCGGCATAGGCGCCCATCTGGCGCAGCAGGCCCTCGGGAATGTCCTCCGCCCGGTCGGGGATCAGCGTGTTCGACTTGAAGTCGACGGCGAGAACGCGGCCCCCCTCCACCACGAGACGGTCGATATTGCCCGCGATGCGCTGTCCGCCGAGCTGGGGCAGGGTGGCGGCGACGGGCACCTCGGCGAGCGTGCCGGGGGCGAAGAGGGGCGCGAGGGCGGGATCGCCGAGGATCGCCGCGGCCTCGGCAAGCTCGTCTCCGGCGCCGTCGGCGTGCGGGTCGAGGGCAGCGGCGATGGCAGGCCAGCGTGCAGGCTCGTGGCGCGGCAGTTCTTCCAGCAAGCGGTGCAGGCGGGTGCCGCGGGCCATCGCCTCGTCTTCTTTCAGCGCGCAGCTCTCGCCGTTCGCCGGGGCGGCAGCGCGGGAAGGGGGGCGCTGCCCCCCGTCGCCTGCGGCGCCTCCCCCCGGAGTACTTGGGCCAAGCTGATGGAGCAGGGCCTTGGCGCCCCCCAGATCGGAGGGGGCGCGGGGCGGGGCGGGGCGGGGCGGGGCGGGCGGCCCGGTATGCGCCCAATCAGGCAGGACGCGGGGCCGGGCGGCGGCGGCGGGCGCGTGGGGCGCCTCGGCGGGCCAGTCTTGCGACTGCAGCAACAGGCCGCCCACGCCGCCTGCATCGTGGGCCACCGCGCCGGCGCGCTCCAGCCCTGCGCGGGCCTGCTCGTACCAGGTGCCGCCGCGCGCGCCCAGATCGCCCGAGGCGGCGACGACCAGCCATGTCTCCGCCCGCGTCATGGCGACGTAGAGCAGACGGCGCGATTCCGCCTCGCGGCGGGCCACCGCCTGCTCGCGCAGGTCCAGCAGCGGGCGGGGCGCCTCGGCCTTGCGGCCCGACCACAGGGGGCGGCCGGCGCCGTCGACCAGCACACGGTCGGAGACGTCGCGCAGCCGACGCTGCTGGCCGCAATCGGGCAGGATGACGATGGGGCTCTCGAGACCCTTTGCGCCGTGCACGGTCATCACCCGGAGCTTCGCGCCCTTGCCCTCGGCCTGCCGCTTGATGCGGGCGGCCTCGCCCTCCTGCGCGGCGAGGAAGGCGGTGAGCGACGGCACGGCCTGCGCCTCGTGGGCCAGGGCGCGGGCGAGCAGCGCGTCGATGCCGTCGGCCGCCTCGGGGCCGAGCCGCGCGACGAGACGGCGGCGGCCGTCGTGGCGCGTCAGGAGGCGCTCGATCAGCTCGAAGGGGCGCAGGAAGTCGGCGGCGCCGCGCAGGTCGCGCAGGGTGGCGACCGTCTCGGGCCAGTCGCCCTCACGGGCACGGAGGGCGGGCCAGAGGTGGCGGCTCTGGCGCCCCGCGGCGAGGTCGTAGAGGTCGCCCTCGGACCAGCCGAAGAGCGGCGAGCGCAGTGTGGCGGCGAGCGACAGGCTGTCCTCTGGCGTGTCGAGGAACGCCAGCAGCGCGGTGACGTCGCGCACCGCCAGTTCCTCGCCGAGCTTGAGCACGTCGGCGCCAGCCACGTCGAGGCCGGCCGCCTTGCACCGGCGGATGATCTCGTGGAACAGCGTCCCGCGGCTCTGCACGAGAATAAGGATGTCGCCGGCGGTCACCGGGCGCGGCCCGCCCTCGCCCGGCAGGTGCGCGCGGTCGACCATGGCGCGGGCGGCCTCGGCCACCTGCGCGGCGAGACGGGCGTGGTGATGCTCCTCTCCCCGCTGGTCGACGGGCTCGTACCACGGAGCGTCCTCGCCCTTCTCGGCGGTCTCGACCGGCGGCCACAGCTCCACCCGGCCGGGCGCGTCACCGTGGAACGGGATGTGGTCGAAGTAGTCGCCCAGCCCGTCGCGGTTGTCTGGGGCGAAGGTCTCGTCGACCGCGCGCAGGATCTCGGGGGCGGAGCGGAAGGAATGCGCCAGCTCCAGTTCCTGCAGGGTCTGGCCCGTGGCGGAGAGGCGGGCGCGGTAGCGGTCGCGCTCGGCGGTGAAGCTCTCGGGGTCGGCGCCCTGGAACGAGTAGATCGACTGCTTGAGGTCGCCGACGACGAACAGGGTGCGCTCGCCGGGGGCGTGCGCCGAGGCGCCGGAGGTGAAATCGGCCGTCAGGAGCTCGACGATGCGCCATTGCTCGGGGGCGGTGTCCTGCGCCTCGTCGACGAGGATGTGCTCGATGCCGCCGTCGAGCTTGTAGAGCACCCATTCGGCAACGCCGGGGGCGGCGAGCAGGCGCGACGTCCGGGCGATCAGGTCGTCGAAATCCACCAGCCCGCGCTCGGCCTTGGCGCGCTCGTAGGCGGGCAGGAACAGCGCGGCGAAGCGGTGGAGCGCGTGGGTCTGCCGTGCGGCGGCGAGCGCGCGCTCGCCCTCGCAGGCGGCGACGAGGGCGTCGGCCAGCGCGTCCCAGGCATCGGCCAGCGGGCCGAGGGCGGTGCGGGCGCTCTTCGTCGGGATCCGGGAATTGGCGCGCGTGCGATCGGCGACGAGGGCGGCGGCGCAGAGATCGTCGAAGGCGGGCGCGCCGGCGCCCGCCGCCGCGATGCGGCGCAGCTCGGGGGCCAGCGCCTGCATCGTCACCGACTGACCGTCGAGGATGTCGGCGATGGCGCGCAGATCCCCGGGGCACAGGCCGGCGGCAGCCTCTTCCCGCAGCGCCGCGACCGTGGCACCGGGGGCGAGGCCGAAGGCGGCGCGCGCGCCCGCCTCGTCGAGCGGCGGATCGAAGGCGGCGCGGTGGCGCAGGATGTCGTCGCAGAGCGGGCCGAAATCCTCGTCGGCCACCTCGGCGCCGACCGCCTCGATCTCGGCCGGATGGGTGGCGGCGACCTGCGAGAGCACCTCGGCGCGCAGGCGGGCCGCCTCGGCCTCGTCGAGCTCGCGGAAGGCGGGGCTGACCCCTGCCTCGAGCGGGAAGCGGCGCAGGATCGCGGCGCAGAAGGCGTGGATCGTCTGGATCTTGAGGCCCCCCGGCGTCTCGATCGCGCGTGCGAAGAGGCGGCGGGCCTCCGCGAGCGTGGCCGGATCGCGCGGCGCGCGGGCGCCCAGCACGTCGAGCGTGTGGGCGAGTGCGGCGTCGGGGGCCATCGACCATTCGCCGAGGCGGCGGAACAGGCGGTTCTGCATCTCGCTGGCGGCGGCCTTGGTATAGGTCAGGCACAGCACGTTCTGCGGCGCGGTGCCGGCGAGCAGCAGCCGCGCCACCCGGTCGGTCAGCACGCGCGTCTTGCCCGAGCCCGCGTTGGCCGCGAGCCAGGTCGAGGCGGTCGGATCGGCCGCCTCGACCTGCCTCAGGGTGGCGGCGTCGCGGCCCGCGCTGTCTCTCATGTCGCGTCCTTCATGCGTCCTCTCCCCCGACCCGTTCCGGCACGGCCTCGTCGGTCAGATCCCATTCGCCGAGGCGGGCGAGATGGTCGTAGTCGCCCTCGAAGCGCACGGTCTCGGCGGCGCGGCGGGCGGTGTAGCCGCGGTCGCGCACCGCGTAGGCGCCGATCAGGGCGTGGAGTTCCTCGAAGGCGCGGTCGGGCAGGCGGGCGCCTTCGTCCTCGACCGGGATCTCGCGGTCGGCGCCGCTCGCGCCGAGCGCGATGTAGGTCATCGCGGTCACCGGCGCGGCGGGCAGGCCGGGAAAGGCGCCGCGCTCGGCCATCGCCGCCTCGAGCGGAAGCTGCTTGTCGAAGGCGCGCACCTGCTTGAGCGTGGGCGGGCTGCCCGACTTGTAGTCGCGCACGGCGTAGGTGCCGTCTGCTAAGCGGTCGATCCGGTCGGGGCGGGCCTCGAGCGTGAAGTCGAGGCCGGTGAGCGCGAGCCTGCCCTTTTCCTCGGCGAACACCGGGGCGGCGTCGGCCAGCCGCTCGGCCTCGCCCGCGATCAGCCTGTCGGCCACGGCCATCAGGCGCGCGCGCCACAGCGCGGCCATCGCGGGGTCGTGGGCGTGGGCGTCGAGCGCGGCGGTCGCCTCTGCCAGCGCGGCGCGGGCCGATTGCGGGTCACCGCGCCATTCCGCGTGATGCTTCAGGAACCGCTCCATCGTGTCGTGCAGGGCGATTCCGCGGGCGCGTGCGTCGGGCAGCGGCAGAAGGGGCGCGAGGCGGCGGAGCCCGAGCACGTACTGGGCGTAGATCGCGTAGGGGTCGCGGATCAGTGTGGTGATGCGGGTGACCGAGAGCGCCTTGGGGCGGGCGGGCACCGGCGGCTGCGGCGAGGGGCGCGGCGCGGCGGCGACGGGCGCCTCGGGCGTCTCGAGCGCGGCGTGCAGGTCGAGCCATTCCCGGCCGCGTCTCTCCATCGCGTCGAGCGCGGCGGCGCCCTCCGTCCCCAGCCCCTTGAGCAGGTTGGTCAGCCGGTTCAGCCAGCGCGAGGGCACCGTCTCGGCCTCGGCGTCGCGGGTGGCGCGGGTCAGCAACGCCTCGGGCGCCGCGATGGCCTGCTGGAAGTCGTGGGCCGACAGACCGATCTGCCGCTCGGGCAGGGTGAGCCCCGCCTCGGCCCGCATCCGCCGGTTGAGCCACGGGTCGGGGCCGGGCAGGCCGGGCCAGGTGCCCTCGTTCAGCCCGGCGAGGATGGCGAGGTCGACACCCCCCGCGCGCGCCTCGAGCGTGCCCCAGATCATCACCTGCGGGTGGGGCAGCCGCGGATCCTGCACCTGCTCGCCCGACAGGTGCAGACGCAGAAGATCGCCATAGGCCCGCGCCGCGAGCGGGCCGGCATGGGCCGGGCCGGCCAGGGCCAGCGCGTCCATCGCGGCGCGGGCGGCGCGGCCCGCCGCCTCGTCCCACAGGGTGCCGGGCGGGGTGCCGCCGGGGCCGGCCGCCACCGCCTCGGCCAGCGCGAGATGGAAATTGATGCGCTCCGAAAGCAGGCAGGGCGCGCGGTGCGACGTGGCCTGATCGAGCAGGCCGGCGAGCCACGCGGCCCAGGCGGCATGGGACTCGCGCTTGCCCGCGAAGGCGGCGAGGTCGGCCGCACCGGGCCGCGGGATGCGCGCCTCGCGCAGGAACAGCTCCAGCTCGCGGGTGGCGAGCAGGTGGGGGCCGCGCCCTGCCCCCGTCGCGGCGAGCGGATGCTTGAGCAGCGCCAGCAGGTCGGGCAACTCGGGCGGCGCGGCCATCAGACCGGCCGTCAGGCGCAGAAGCCGTCCGGGCGGGGTCTGGTGCAGCGGCGTGCCGCCGGAATCGTCGGGCTCGATCCCCCAGCGGTCGAGCGCGGCGGCCACCTGCCGGGTCAGGTCGCGGTCGGGCGAGATCAGCGCGGCGCGCTTGCCCTCGTCTACCGACGCCCGCAGGCGCAGGGCGATGGCACCCGCCTCGGCCCGCGGGCTGGGCGCCTCGAGAAGGGCAAGGCGCGTGGTCGCCTCCGCGGGGTCGCCCAGCGCCGCCCCCTCGGCCCGCCAGCGGTCGGTCACCGGGGCGGGGCAAAGCGCGAGCGAGACGAGACGGTTGCGCGCGGGGTCTGGCGCGGGCACGTCGTGCCATGGCGCAACGTCGGCGGGCGTGAGGCCCAGCGCCTCGACCAGGCCGAGAAAGCGGTATTGCGGGTGGTCCTCGCCGTGCTGGGCGCTGTCGAGTGCGGCCCAGTGGCCTGCGGGCATGTGCGCGTCGAAGCCGGGCAGCACGACGTATCCCTGCCCCAGGCGCGCCACCGCCTCGATCAGCCGCCGCGTCGCCCCGCGCGAGCCGGTGGAGCCGGCCACGATCACCGGGTCCTGGGGTGGCGCCGACCCCCACCGCGCGATCAGCGCGTCGACGATGCGGGCGCGGCGGGCCTCGGCACCCGGCAGCGCGTCGCCCCCGAAATGGGCGTAGGCCGCCTCGACCACCGCGCGGCTGCGCTGCCAGTGGGCCGCGTGGCCCGCGACGTCGATCCGCGCCAGCGCCTGCGGCGGCACGTCCTCGCCCTCCATCTCGTCGATCAGGGCGGCGAGGCTGCGGGCGAGGTCGAAGGCGGCGGCGCGCGGGCCGAGCGTGGGGTCGCGGTCGATCAGCGCCTCGATCAGCCCGGCGAGCTCGAGCGTCAGGGCGAGGGCCGTGCGGGCCTGCGGCACCTCGGGGAAGGCGCCGAGGGCGTCGAGATCAGACACCGGCACGACGCGCGGCAAGAGGCGCGGCGGGCCGGACGACAGCGCCTCGGTCACCTGCCGCGCCATCCGGCCCGAGTTGACGAGGATGGTGGTGCGCGCCCAGTCCTCCGGCGGACAGCCGGCGAGGCGGGCCTCGAGCCCGGCGACCAGCGCAGCAGGAAAGTCGGCGCCGGGCGGCAGGGCGTAGAGGCCGCTCACGACGCCTCCGCCAGCATCCGCTCGGCCTCGGCGATGCCGCCGGGGTGGCCCACGTCGCACCAGCCGCCGGGGTGGACCGCGCCGAAGAGGCGGCCCCGCTCCGCGAGCCCGTCCCACACCGCGTTGAGCGAGAAGGCGCCGGGCGGGTGCGCCCCGACCGCCTCGGCCGCAACGATCTGCGCGCCGGTATAGGTCAGATCCCGGCCGCGCCAGAGCAGGCCGTCCGCGTCGAGGCGGAAGTCGCCCGCGCCGGCATGGCCGCGCGCGCGTTCGGCCGGGACGAGGAGCAGGAGCGCGTCCATCCGCTCGGGTTGCCACGCCCGGGCCAGTGTGCCGAGCGGGTTCGGCCCTGTCCACACGGCATCGGTGTTGAGCGTGTAGAGCGGCCCGTCGCCCAGCAGCGGCAGGGCGTGGCGCAGGCCGCCGCCGGTGTCGAGGATGTCTGGCATCTCGTGCGACACGGCCACGTCGGGGCGGGCGGCGAGATGCGCGGCGATCTGCGCGGCACGATAATGGGCGTTGACCGCCTTCACCGGCACGTCCGCCGCGTCGGCCAGCGCGAGGGCGTGGTCGAGCAGCGCCCGGCCCGCCACCTCGATCAGCGGCTTGGGCCTCTCGGCCGTGAGCGCCCCCATCCGCGTGCCGAAGCCCGCGGCGAAGAGCAGGATGGCGCCTGGGCGGGGCCCCGTCATCGCGCCCCGCTCACGGCGCGGCGGGGGCCGGGTCGGCCACGGTGCCGGCGCGGGCGCGCAGCCGCTCGAGGCCGCCGGCGTCGGGCGCGGGCAGGGTGCGGGCGACCGCCTCGGCGAGGCCGGCGCAGGCCGGGTGGGCAAGGTCACGCTGCAGAAGGGCCCAGTTGCGGGGGATCAGCCCGGCATAGGCGGGCTTGCAGTCGCGCAGCGACAGGCGGGCGAAGACGCCGAGGATGCGCAGTGCGCGCTGGGCGCCAAGGACGGCGCAGGCGGCCTGCAGCTCGGCCAGCTTCTGCCCGGTGGCCTCGGCGTAGCGCGCGATCATCGCGTCGTGGAGGGCAGGAGAGACGTCCCGGCGCGCGTCCTGCACCAGCGACGCCAGGTCGTAGGCCGGGTGGCCGCGCGCCGCGTCCTGGAAGTCGAGCAGGCCGACGCGGGCGATGCCCTGCCGGCCGGGCAGCCAGAGCAGGTTCTCGGCATGGTAGTCGCGCAGCATCGTCGCCGCGTGGCCTGGCGCGTGAGCGTCGATGGCGGCGCAGGTCGCCCGCGCGAGGGTGGCGGCGGCGTCCTCGTCCGCGTTGTCGGGGGCGCGACCGGCGAGGCCGGGGCGGTACCACAGGGCGGCGAGGCGCGCGCGGTCGGCCATCTCGGCCGGCCCGTAGGCGGGCAGGTCGGCCGGCGGGGCGTGGGCGTGAAGCGCCACGAGCATGTCGACGGCCGCCTCGTAGAGCGCTGTCTCGGCCTCGGGGCGGCGCTCGACCACGCGGGCGTAGAGGTCGTCGCCCAGATCCTCGATCAGGGCGAGGCCGCGTGCCTCGTCGGCGGCGAGGATCGCGGGCGGCGAGAGGCCGAGGCCGGAGAGGTGGCGCGCGATGCGCAGGAAGGGGCGCACGTCTTCGCCCTGGTCCGGAGCGGCATCCATCAGCACGGCGGAGGCCCCGCCGGGCGCGGTCAGTCGCTCGTAGCGGCGGCGCGAGGCGTCGCCGGCCAGCGGCCCGCGCGCGGCGGCGCCCCAGCCGGCGCGCTCGAGGAAGGCGGCGATGGCCGCGTCGCGACTCATGGCCCGACACCGAGTGCGGCGAGAGGGTCGGCCCAGCGGGCGGGATCGCCCGAGAGAGTGGCGCGGCGGCCATCGCCCTCTGGCGCGAGGTCGATGCAAAGGGCGGCGTCGGGCGCCGCCGCGCCCAGCCTGTCGGGCCATTCGACAAGGCAGAGCGCGGTACCGAAGGCTTCGGTGAGGCCCAGCTCCTCCAGCTCCGACGTGTCCCCCAGTCGGTAGAGATCGGCGTGCACGATCTCGCCCGCGGGCGCCGCGTACGGCTGGACGAGCGTGTAGGTGGGCGAGGGCACCTCGGGCGGCTCGGCCCCGCCGGCGCGAAAGGCCGCGCGGATCAGGGCGCGGGCGAGGTGGCTCTTGCCGGCGCCGATGGGGCCGGCGAGCAGCACCGTGTCGCCGGGCCGCAGGAGGGCGGCGAGCGCCTTGCCCAGGGCGTCGGTCGATGCGGAATCGGGCAGCGCCAGCACGCGCTCGGCCCGGCCGGCACAGGCGGCACGGGCGGGATCGGTCGGAGCGGGAGGTGCGGCTGCGGCGGGCGTCACGAGAGGCACCATACAAGCGGCAGGCGTGCGGGCAAGCCCGCAACAGGTCAAGGCGGGCGGCTCGCCGGATCGGCGTGGCACGAGCCTCGGCGGCCGGCAAGCCAGTCAGGTCGTCGCCGTCGCCGCCTGCCAGGGGGCGCCACCCGCCACGTCTCCGGCCGAGTCGCCCTCGACCGGGGCGAGACGGCCCGCGGCGGGCGCGAGCGGGATAAAGCCCACCAGCGTGCCGGCACCGGCCAGCGGCGCGACGCGGCACATCAGGCCACGCCCGTCGGCCAGGCGCACCTCGCGCGACCAGCCCTCGGAGCCCGGATTGGCGGCGAAGGCGGCGATTTCGTCCCACACCGGGGTCGGGCTGGCCGCCGCGCGCCAGCGCACGACCGCCTCGGCCAGCGTCGCCGGCACGAGCGTTTCGGTCGTGTCGTCGTCCCACAGCGACTCGTAGGCGGCGTTCGAGAGCACGAGGGCGCGCGAGGGGCCGAAGACGGCGATGGCCTCGGGCATCGCGTCGACCACGGCCTGCCCCAGCTCCAGCTCTGAGCGGAAGCGCCGGGTCAGCGTCACTTCCGACGTGATATCCTCGAACAGGAAGGCGATGGCGCCGTCGGGGTGGGGCCGGCCGGTCACGCGGAAGGTGGTGCCGTCGGGCAGCGTCCAGGTCTCGATATGGGTGCCGCTCGCCGCCGCCGCCTCCATCTCGACGATGCGGCGGCGCCATTCGCGGTAATCCTTGGGCTCGGGCATCCGCCGCGCCTCGCGCAGCGCGTCGAGGAAGTCGAACAGGGTGGGCCGGCGGCTGAGGAACAGCGGCTTGAGCCCCGACAGGTCGGTCAGCGCGGGGTTGAACACGGCGAGTCTGCGGTCGCGGTCGAACAGGGCGAGGCCGATGGGTAGATGGGCAAAGGTCTTGACCAGCGTCTGCATGAACTCGCGGTGCTGCCCCTCTGCGCGCGCCAACCGGTCGGCCGGCGTGGCGAACACCATCGTGGCCTCGCCCGACCGCGCGCGCGTCGCGTCGAAGATCAGCGTCTCGGTGCCCTCGCCGTCGCCGTCGCCCTGGTCGCGCGGCAGCTCGAGCGACAGGCGCACGCCCGCCTCTTCCGCCCCGCCGGACGCAGGAAAGAGGCGTGGCAGCGGCCAGGAAAGCGTCTCGCTCTCGGGATCGGCGCGCAGGGCGAGCTCGATGTAGGCGGCGTTGGCCCAGCGCACCGCGCCGCCGGCGTCTTCCTTCCAGATCAGCACCGGGGCGGCATCGATGGTGGTGCGCAGGTCGGCGAGCTCGTCCTCCATCGCGGCGAGGGCGAGGCTGTCGGGCAGGGGCGCCTCGCGCTCCTCGCGTGGGCGCAGGGCGATGCGCGTCAGGCCCGAGCGCCACTCGGCCGCGAGCACCGTCTGCCCGTCCGACGACTCGATCTCGAGCGACTGGCGGCGGCCGAGGCCCGAGAGCCGTTCGACAAGGTCGGGAAAGCGCGGCGAGAGCACGGCGGCGAGGCGCGGAAAGTCCTCCATCTGCTCGGGACCGTGGGCGAGAAGCGCGCGCGCATCGGAGGTGGCGTCGACGAGATCCTCGTCGTCGAAAAGGAAGGCGGTCGGATCGCCCTCGTGCTCCAGCGGCGACCAGGTGACGCGGCGCGGCGGCGTGAGGCGCACGACCAGCGCGAGCGCGGCGAGCGAGGTCATGAACGCCGTGACCAGCAGCAGGATGCCGAGCGGAAGGTCGAGGTAGTCGAACGGGTGCATGCCGCCTCCCCAAGCGCCCCGTGACTCTCGGCTAGAATGGTTAACTACGGGTTAAGGGTGGCCATGCGGCCGGCGCCGGACCGTGGCCGGCAGCCCACGGCCGCTTTCCGCCCGGCGGCTCAGCCCACGCGGATCGGTCGATTCTGCCCCAGCGCGCGGCTTCCGTCGGGGATATCGGCGGCGATGCGGGCGCGAGGCCACACCACCTCGACCAGCGCGCCCGACCGGCCGGGGCGGTCGCCCGGCGTGGCGAAGAGGTCTGACCCGTTGGCGAAGGCGAGCTCGGCCCCCGACCGCTCCAGCAGCGTCTTGGCGATGAACAGGCCCAGCCCCATTCCCTCGTATTCGGGGCGCTTGCCGCGCTCGGCGGCGCTCTTGCGGGCGCGCATGAACGGGTCGCCGATCCGCCCCAGCACGGTGGACGAAAAGCCCTCGCCGTCGTCGGCGATCCGGATCGAGACGGTTTCGTCGGTCCAGCGCGCGTCGACCCAGACGGTGGTCGAGGAGAAATCGACAGCGTTCTGCACGAGGTTGCGCAGGCCGTGGATCACCTCGGGGCGCCGCCAGATCTGCGGCTGGCGCGCATCGGCCCCCGCCTCGGGCGCCACGTCGAAGCGGATGTCCTTGCCGCGGTCGCGGTGGGGCTCGGCGGCCTCGCGGATCACGCTGTCGAGGGGGGCCTGCCGCATGTGCAGGTCGTCCTTCCCCGCCCGGCCCATCGAGCGCAGGATGTCGCGGCAATGGTCGGCCTGGTCGCGGATCAGCTCGGCATCCTCGCGCAGCGTCTCCTGCCCCTCGAGCTCGTCGATCAGCTCTGTCGAGACCAGCTTGATCGTGGCGAGCGGCGTGCCAAGCTCGTGCGCCGCCGCCGCCACCACGCCGCCCAGATCGGTCAGCTTCTGCTCGCGGGCCAGCGCGAGCTGGGTGGCGAGCAGCGCGTCGGACATCGAGTTGATCTCCATCGACACCCGGCGGGCGTAGAGCGCGAGGAACGCCACGCCGATGACGATCGCCATCCAGAAGCCGAAGCGAAAGATCTCGGGCATCTCGAGCACGTCGCCCGACGCGCTGCGCAGCGGGATGTAGGAAACCGCGAGCACCGAGACGAGCGCCACCGCCGTCGCGCCCAGGATCGCCGCCGAGCGCAGCCGCAGGGCCGAGGCGGCGACAGTGACGGGCGTCAGGATCATCACCGCGAAGGGGTTGTTCATGCCCCCCGTCAGGAACAGCAGGAACGACAGCTGCGCAACGTCGAACATCAGCGTCAGCGTCGTCTCGGCCTCGGAGAGGCGCGTGTTCTCGGGATAGACGAGGATGGCGACGAGGTTGGCCATGATGGCCACGCCCACGGCGAGGTAGCACAGCCCCACCGGCAGCTCGATGTCGAAGTAGTGCCGCGCCGTCTCGATCGCGGCGAGCTGCCCCACGATGGCGATCCAGCGCAGCACGATCAGCGTGCGCAGGCGCACCCAGTGGCTGCGCGACATTTCGTCGAACATGGGGAGCGTTGGTTCGTCCATGCGCCGCCCTTACATCACGTCTCGCCGCCCGTGATAACGCGCCGCGCCCGGATGCAGAAGGGCGAACGGGAGAGGGGAGATGCCAAGATGCAGACCAGAGCCTACACCATCCTCGCCGGGGCGTTGACCGCGAGCCTGCTCGTGGCGCTCGGCGGGTTGGTCGCGGTGCAGCGCGTCGGAGGCACCGACATCGCCGCGGACTGCGGCGCGGGTGCGTCGGCGGGCGACATCGGCGGCGACTTCACGCTGGTCTCCGAGACCGGCGAGACGGTGACCAGCGCGCAGGTGATCGACCGCCCGAGCCTGATCTATTTCGGCTACACCTTCTGCCCCGACGTCTGCCCCCTCGACACGGTGCGCAACGCCGAGGCGATCGACATCCTCGCCGAGCGCGGCCTCGACGTGCAGCCCGTCTTCATCTCGATCGACCCCGAGCGCGACACGCCCGAGGTGGTCGACGACTTCACCGCCAACATCCACCCCGACATGCTGGGCCTCACCGGCAGTGCCGAGCAGGTGAAGGCTGCCTCGCAGGCCTATCGCACCTATTACAACGCCCACGACGACGAGGACGACGAGTTCTACCTCGTCGATCACACCACCTTGACCTACCTGACACTCCCCGAGCGCGGATTCTCGGGCTTCTTCCGCCGCGAACTGTCGGGCGAGCAGCTGGCCGACCGGGTGGAGTGCGTGTTGCGCGCCACGGGGGCGGGGGGCTGATTCGCTTTGCCAACACAGAGGTTTGACGCAGTGGCGAAGTGCCTCTAACTCTAGGTCGGCGAGACAGGACGCCGACGGGAGAGCAGGACATGGGCGAACGGGAGGCTGAGGATCTGGGCGAGGACCGTTCGCTGCTGATCGTGGACGACGACGAGCCGTTCCTGCGCCGTCTCGCCCGGGCCATGGAAAAGCGCGGCTTCGAGCCCGAGCTCGCCCAGACGGTCGCCGCCGGGCAGGCGATCGCCAACGCCCGGCCGCCCGCCTACGCCGTGGTCGACCTGCGGCTCGAGGACGGCAACGGCCTCGACGTGGTCGAGGTGCTGCGCGAGAAGCGTCCCGATTCGCGCATCGTGGTGCTGACGGGCTACGGCGCCATCGCCACGGCGGTCGCCGCGGTCAAGATCGGGGCCACCGACTACCTGTCGAAGCCGGCCGACGCCAACGACATCACCGCCGCCCTGCTCGCCAGGGGTGAAGACATGCCCCCGCCCCCCGAGAACCCGATGTCGGCCGATCGCGTGCGGTGGGAGCATATCCAGCGCGTCTACGAGTTGTGCGACCGCAACGTCTCCGAGACGGCGCGGCGGCTCAACATGCACCGCCGCACCCTCCAGCGCATCTTGGCGAAGCGTTCGCCGCGGTGAGATCAGGGCGGGCGGCAGGCCCTGCGCTCGCCGTCTGTCTCGCGTTCGCGGCCTGCGCTCCGGCGGGCACCGTGCCGCCCCCGCTGCCGCCTGCGCGCGGGCTGAGCCTGCTGCCCGCCGCGCAGGGGATCGACGTCGCGCCCACCGGCCAGGAGATCGGCTTCGGCCGCCACCGCGCGGGCGCCATCACCGCGGTTGCCCGCGTGCTGGGCCGCCCGCCCGATGCCGTCGCCACGCCGCCCGGCTGCTCGCTCGCCGAGGCGGACTGGGCGCGCGAAGGTCTGACGCTCTATTTCGAGGGGCGCGACGCGCGCTTCGTCGGCTGGAGGGCGGGCGATGGCCGCACCTTCCCCGGCGAGCCTCGCACCGCCGGGCGCACCTGCTAGAGCGCAGCCAGAAGCTCGGCGTGCCGGGCGGTGTAGGCGGCGCGCACCTCGGCGGGGGGGCGCAGTGCTATGGCGAGGCCCTCGACGTGCTCGGGCCTGGGCCGGCCGAAGAAGCGGTCGGCCTCTCTGTCGGAAAAGCCAGCGATCTGGGTGGCCTCGAGCCAGGCCGACACCTTGTCGGCCTTCTTGATCTGTTTCTTCACCCGTCCCGGCACCTCGGCCGGCAGGCCGAACCGCAGCTGGATCGCCACCGACAGCCGGTCGTCGAGACGACCGTATTCCAGCCCCACCGCCGCCTTCACCGGCGAGATCATGTCGCCGATCACGTATTCCGGCGCGTCGTGCAGGAGCGCCGCCAGTTGCCAGCGCGGGTCGGGGGGGCAGAGCCGGGCGAAGATTCGCTCGACCAGCAGCGAGTGCTCGGCCACCGAATAGGGCCAGTCGCCCGCCGTCTGCCCGTTCCAGCGGGCGACGAAGGCGAGGCCGTGAGCGATGTCCTCGATCTCGATGTCGACCGGCGTGGGGTCGAGCAGGTCGAGGCGGCGTCCCGAGAGCATCCGTTGCCAGGCGCGGGCGGGCATGGGCAGTGATCCTTCGGCGGGTCGGTCGGAGACAGGGGTAGGGCAGCCCAAGGTCACGGGCAACAGGCGCAGTTGCCGTTCCGCAGGGGCGGTGCTACCTCCCGCCCGACCTCACAGCGGAGCGGATGGCATGCCCAGGGATTTCGTCGTCAAGTCAAGGATATCGCCCTCGCCGGGTTCGGGCGGCGGGAGATCGAGATCGCGGAGACGGAGATGCCGGGGCTGATGGCGCTCCGAGAGGAGTATGGGGCCGCGCAGCCGCTGAAGGGCGCGCGGATCGCCGGGAGCCTGCACATGACCGTGCAGACCGCCGTGCTGATCGAGACGCTCACCGCGCTGGGGGCCGAGGTCCGCTGGGCCTCGTGCAACATCTTCTCGACCCAGGATCACGCCGCCGCCGCCATCGCCGAGGGCGGCACGCCGGTCTTCGCCGTCAAGGGCGAGACGCTGCCCGAATACTGGGACTACTGCGACCGGATCTTCCGGTTCTCCGAGGGCACCGCCAACATGATCCTCGACGACGGCGGCGACGCCACGCTCTACGTGCTGATCGGCGC
>LJNT01000060.1:0-265 GCA_001314685.1 Rhodobacteraceae bacterium HLUCCA09 | reverse complement strand
GATCGCCGTGCCCGCCTCCGAGGAGGAGGAGGCGCTGTTCGCCCAGATCCGCAAGCGGATGAAGGAAAGCCCCGGCTGGTTCGGCCGCCAGCGCGCCGCGATCCGGGGCGTCAGCGAGGAGACGACCACGGGCGTCCACCGCCTCTACCAGATGATGAAGAAGGGGCACCTGCCCTTCCCCGCCTTCAACGTCAACGACAGCGTCACCAAGTCGAAATTCGACAACAAGTACGGCTGCAAGGAGAGCCTCGTCGACGGCATCCGC
>LJNT01000161.1 GCA_001314685.1 Rhodobacteraceae bacterium HLUCCA09 | reverse complement strand
CCGATTGCCGTTTCGCCGTCCTGTCGCCATCACCTCACGTCGTGCCGGAGGCACGCCTTCGGCGTGACGCGCCTCACCGTCTCGGAGCCGGCCGTGACCGGCGGGTGTTGTCAGGCCGGGGTGGCCCGGTAGCTTTCCCCGGTCCGGATGCGCGCCCAGACCATCCGCGCCATGCGATTGGCCAGCGCGATGGCGACCACCGTCGCCGGCTTTCTCTGCAGCATGCCCCACAGCCAGTCGTCCGCGGGCCGGCGCCCGAGGCGCTCCTTCCCGCCGCTCGAGTGCGGCTTCGGCGTGAGGCCGAGCCAGGCGGAATAGTCCCGTGCCGAGCGGAACGCCGCGACATCCGGCGTGGTGACGGCGAAAGCGCTGGAGGCGATCGGGCCGAGGCCGGGGATCGTGGCGAGACGGCGGGCAAGCGGGTCGGTCTTCTGAGCGACCTCGATGCGCTTCGTGACCGTCTCGATCCTCTCGCGCAGATCGCGGAACTGATCGGCCAGCAGCTCGAGGGCCGGCCGCGCGGCTTCGGGGGCCCGACCGGCCGCCTCGAGCAGCCGGTCGACGTTGTGGATGCCCTTCGCCACGACGATCCCGAACTCGGCCAGATGGGCACGGATCGTGTTCACGGTCTGGGTCTGCTGGCGGATCAGAAAATCCCTCGCCTTGTGGTCGAGGGGAGCCGCCTGCGCCGCCGCCGACTTCACCGGCACGAACCGCATGGGGGGCCGGGCCACCGCCTCGCAGATCGCCTCGGCGTCCGCCCGGTCGGTCTTGCCGCGCTTGACATACGGCTTCACGTAAGCTGCCGGCATCAGGCGCACCTCGTCGCCGAGGGCGGCAAGCTCCCGCGCCCAGTGATGTGCGCCCGAGCAGGCTTCCATCCCGATCAGGCAGGGATCGAGGCGCGCGGAGAGAAGGCCAGGACCCGGCCGCGACGCAGCTGCCGGCGCAGCACGACCGCTCCGCCCTTGCTCACGCCGTGAACCTGGAAAACGCTCTTCGCCAGATCGAGGCCGATGGTGGTAGGCTCGTCCATGGATGGCTCCCTTCGGTGGATCGTTTAACAACACCCACCGTGGCACATCGCGATGCCGGGAGCGGGAGCCATCCACCCCATCAATGGCGCTCCAATGGCGACTGCACACCGTCCACCCCGGCAACGTCGCCGAGACGAAGACGCTGCAGGCCATGCTGGCGACCGTCCTGGAGCGCTTCCCGATCCAGCGCGTGGTTCTGGTCGCCGACCGGGGGCTCCTGAGCCTGGACAATATCGGCGACCTGACCGCCCTGGCGGATCGGGGCGATCGCCGGCTGGAGGTCATCCTCGCCGTCCCGGCCCGGCGCTACGCCGAGCTGGCCCGGACCTTCCACGCCCTTGCCTTCGACGACGACGGGCTCGCGGAAAGCGCCTTCGCCGGCCACCGCCTGATCGTCGCCCACGATGCCTCACGCGCCGCGGAGCAGGGCGACCGCCGCCGCGCCCGCATCGCCGAGCTCGAGGCCATGGCCGAGACGATGGTCCGCAAGCTCGACGCCCAGGGTTCGAGCCCGGACCGCGACGCGGCAAATCCTCCGGGGGAGGATTTGGGGCCAAACGGGCAGAGCGCCCGGAAACGGCGCGCCTCGGATCGCGGCGCCTGCAGCCGGTTCACGCGCGCGGTCGCCGAGGCCGAGATGACCCGCGTCCTCAAGGCCGATCTCGCCGCGGACCGCTTCGGCTGGAGCGTCGACGACGATGCTGTCGCCGAGGCCGAGCTCTTCGACGGCAAGCTCGCGCTGATCACCAACGCGCCCGACCTGACGCCCGCCGACACCGTCGCGCGCTACAAGGCCCTCGCCGATATCGAGCGCGGCTTCCGCGTGCTGAAATCCGACATCGAGATCGCACCGGTCCACCATCGCCTGCCGGACCGCATCCGGGCCCACGCCCTGATCTTCGTCCTCGCTCTCGTGCTCCACCGCGTCATGCGCATGCGGCTCAAGGCGAGGGACCATGCCGCCAGCCCGCGCACCGCGCTCGACCTGCCGGGCCGCATCCAGCGGCACCAGGCGAAGATCGGCGAGCGATGAGTGGAGAACCTCTCTTCCACCACCCCCGGACAGTTGGCGCTCTTCGAGACCCTGAACCTGCCCAAACCCGCCTGACGACCCGTATGCAGTCACAAAATGGCGCTTCCCGCCATATGGAAATCAATTGCTTGGCGGTCTTGCTGTCGAACCTGGG
>LJNT01000005.1 GCA_001314685.1 Rhodobacteraceae bacterium HLUCCA09 | reverse complement strand
GCGCGAGGTATCCGTAGGTGCCGGCGGTGGCCGCGCCAATGGAGAGCGTCGCACCCTCGGGCAGGCGGTGGGTGCCGGGCCAGGCGAGGCGCGCGCCCTCGATCTCGGCCCGCATCGGCGCGCCCGTCAGCGCGACGACGACCGCGTCCCCCGCGACGCGGAAGCGCCCGCCCTGCGCGGCCATCTCGACGGCCTCGGTCACCGGCTGTCGCAGCAGCGCGGCGGCCTCGTCCAGCGCGAGCGGGTCGGCCGCGCCCCCGCGCGAGACGCCCGAGGCGAGCAGGCCGGGCCGGCCCCTGTCCTGCACCGTGACGCCCGGATGGGCGGCCAGCACGGCGAGCCACCGTGTCATGCCGCCCCCTGAGCGCCGGGGCGGCGGAGGCCGGGCCGGGCCGGTGCGGGGCGGGGGGAGCGCGCCCGGCTCACGCGATGGCCTCGGATCGGGCCGCGAGCTCGCCCTCGCTCGCGCGGGCCTGCCAGCGGGCGAGGGCCTCGGCCGTGACCGGCTCGAAGGCGACCTCGTCGCCGACCGAGAGCGGGAAGGGCCGGCCGGCCCGCGGCCGGAACCCTTGGAAGGCCGACAGGCCGATCTGCCGCCAGCCCGTCTGCGCCTCGACGGTGAAGAGCACGATCTGACGGATCGCGGCCACCACCGCTCCCCGCGGCACGCGCGGGGTCAGCCCGGTCTGGCGGGGGATGTCCCACCGTAGGGGCAACCGGCCGAGATAGGGCTGGCCGGGGGCGAAGCCGATGGTCAGCACCCGCAGCCTGTGCGCGGCCAGCTCATCGAGCAGCGCCGCCTCCGACGCCCCGACGAGATCGGCCACCTCGGCCAGTTGCGGCCCCGCCGCGCCGCCGAAGGCCGCCGGAATACGCCAGAGCGTGCGCCCGGCCGGCAGCTCCGCCGCCTGCCAGTCGCGCGCGGCCAGCAGGTCGGAGAGCCGCGCCTCGATCTGGGCATGGGGCAGCCTGTCGGGATCGAACCGCACCAGCGCCGATTTCAGCGTGACCGAGGTTTCGGCCACGCCCTCCCACGCCGCTGCCTCCACCGCCGCGCGGAAGGCGAGCGCGGCGCGGTTGGCCGCGTCGGTCAGCGCCGGCGCGAACTCGACGATGATCGCCTCCTCTCCGAGGCGGCGCAGGCGGGGGCGGGGGTGAGGAGGCTCTTCCATGCTCCCATCATCGTTGTCCACCAGGGCGAAGGAAAGGGCGCGCCGCACCCTCCCGTCCGGTTTCCCGCGTCGAGGGCGCGCCCGCGCAAGCCTTTACCACGCCACCGCCGCCCGCTATGGCGCGGCCAAACCGGAGGCCCCCCATGACACAGAGCCCGCTCATCGCTCCCTCGATCCTGTCGGCTGACTTTGCCGATTTCGGCGCCGAGATCCGCGCCGTCGAGGCACAGGGCGCCGACTGGATCCATGTCGACGTGATGGACGGGCATTTCGTGCCCAACCTCACCTTCGGGCCTCCGCTGGTGAAGGCGATCCGCCGGCACGTCACCACGGTGATGGACGTGCACCTGATGATCGCGCCCGTCGACCCCTACATCGAGCCCTTCGCAGAGGCGGGCGCCGACATCCTTACCGCCCATGTCGAGGCAGGCCCTCACATCCATCGCACGCTGCAAGCGATCCGGGGCGCGGGCTGCAGGGCGGGGCTGGCGCTGAACCCCGGCACGCCGCCCGAGGCGGCGGCGCCGCTCCTGGACATGGTCGATCTCATCTGCGTGATGACGGTCAATCCCGGCTTCGGCGGCCAGAGCTTCATCCGCTCGCAACTCGCCACGATCCGCCGGCTGCGCGAGATGGTGGGCGACCGCCCAATCCGCATCGAGATCGACGGCGGGGTGACGCCCGAGACCGCACCGCTCGCCGCCGCGGCCGGGGGCGACGTGCTGGTGGCCGGCTCGGCAGTTTTCAAGGGCGGCTCGGCCGAGGCGCCGGACGCCTACGGCGACAACATCCGCGCCCTGCGCGCGGCGGTCGCAGAGGCCGCGCCGGCGTGAGCGTTCGCCCCTCGCCCGCTTCGCCCGCCATCGTCTTCGACCTCGACGGCACGCTCGTCGACAGCGCGCCCGACATCTGCGCCGTCGCCAACTCGGTGCTCGCGGACGAGGGCGCCGCGCCGCTCACGCTGGCGGAGGCGCGCGGCTACGTCGGCTCGGGTGCCGACATGTTCGTGCGGCGCATGCTGGCGGCGCGGGCCCTGCCGGATGCCGAGCACGACCGCCTGCTCGCGGCCTTTCTCGACCGATACGAGGGCGCGGTCGAGTACTCGGCCCTCTACCCCGGCGTGCTCGACGCGCTGGCGGTGCTGGCAGCGCGGGGTCACGCCCTCGGTGTCTGCACAAACAAGCCCATCGGACCGACGCGCACGGTGCTTGCCCATTTCGGCCTTGGCCATCGCTTTGCCGCGGTGCTGGGGGGCGACAGCCTGGCCGTGCGCAAGCCGGATCCCGCGCCGCTGCTCGCCGTGTTCGCCGAGCTCGGTGCGCGAGGCGGCCTGTATGTCGGCGACAGCGAGGTCGACGCCGAGGCGGCCGACCGCGCCGGCGTGCCGTTCCTGCTGTTCACCGAGGGCTACCGCAAGGCGCCGGTCGAGACGTTGACCCACGCCGCCGCCTTTGCCCATTTCGACCGGCTGGCGCCGCTGGTCGAGGCGCGCGCGACCCGCAGCGCCTGAGCGGGGTGTCTCCCTTCCCTGCAAGCCTAAACCCGCATTATTCACCGGATGGTTCTGGACGACCGCTTCAGGCGACGGAGCTGGTGTGATCGGGGGGGCGTGGCACAGCACCGGTGTGTAAGCTGGGCGGGTCGGATCATCCTTCGGCACAGATCGTTGGCTGATGGCCAGTTTGGCGCGTTTTGGGCCGTCGCTCCGGGCTCACCCGTCAGCCGGTCCTGCCTGCACTCGACCCGCAGAGAACGGTTGAACCGCGGCGAGACCGGCTGTAGCGTTTCACCCGTGCGTGCGTCCGGAGCTGCTGGAAGGTCGTGTTAGCAGCTTGAACCTACAGCGCTTTCAGGCGCACGCAACCTTTCCCGACGAATTGCATGATTAAGCAGGGCTAAACCCATACCGCACATGGCCCTTGTTGATCTGGGTCAATGTCTCGGTGTGCGATAGTATTCAGAAAGCGGCATGGAACCGCGGACGAACGGGAGAGACGCCATGGCGATCATCGACAACCTCACACCAACACGACGCGGATTTCTCGGTCTGGCTGCCGGGGCGGGGGCGCTGGCCGCCGCCGGTTCGCAGGCCCCTGCGCAGGAAAAGGTGCCGACCTCCGCCCGGATCGTCATCATCGGTGCCGGAGCGGCGGGCGCCGCCATCGCGAACCGGCTCGACGAGCGGCTCGACGGCGCCGAGATCACCCTGATCGACGGCCGCGTGGAGCACTGGTACCAGCCCGGCTTCACCCTGATCGCGGCGGGTCTGCAACCGGCGAGCTACTCGGTCAGCCGCACGCCGAAGTGGCTGCCCCGGCGCGCCACGCTGATCGAGGACTGGGCCGCCGAGATCGACCCCGAGGCCAAGCGCGTCACCACGCAGGGCGGCGAGGCTGTCGATTACGATTTCCTGATCGTCGCGCCGGGCCTCACACTCGACTGGAGCGCGATCGAGGGCTTCTCGCTCGACATGGTGGGAAAGGACGGCATCGGCGCCGTCTATGCCGGCCCCGACTATGCCGAAGCCACCTGGCGCGAGTTGGACCGCTTCACCGACACGGGCGGTCAGGCGCTCTTCTACCGCCCCGCGACCGAGATGAAATGCGCGGGCGCCCCACTCAAGTACACCTTCCTGACCGACGACTACGCGCGTCGGAAGGGCAATCGCGGCAAGGTCGAGATCACCTACGCGGCGAACAACAACAGCCTGTTCGGCGTGCCCATCGTCTCCGAGAAGGTGCGCATGCTCTACGAGGAGCGCGGCATCGCCGTCGTCCACGACCATGTGCTCAAGGCGATCGACCCGGGCGCGAAGCTCTGCACCTTCGCCACCCCCGGGGGCGACGTCGATCTGCCCTACGACTTCACCAACGTCGTCCCGCCGATGCGGGCGCCCGACGCGGTGCGCAACTCGCCGCTGCCCTGGGCCGACAAGTGGACCGACCAGGGCTGGGTCGAGGTCGACATGCACACGCTGCGCCACGCCCGCTACCCCGAGGTGTTCGCCCTCGGTGACGTGGCCGGCGTGCCCAAGGGCAAGACGGCGGCGAGCGTCAAGTGGCAGGTGCCGGTGGTCGAGGATCACATCGTCGCCCAGATCGCCGGCCGCGAGGGTACCGAAAGCTATGGCGGCTACACTTCGTGCCCGCTGATAACCCGCGTGGGCCGGGCGATGCTGATCGAGTTCGACTACGAGAACAACCTCGTGCCCTCGTTCCCCGGCGTGATCGCGCCGCTGGAGGAGTTGTGGGTGTCGTGGCTGATGAAGGAGGTCGCGCTGAAGGCGACCTACAACGCCATGCTGCGCGGGCAGGCCTGATAGGAGAGCGGATTCATGGAAGAACTGACACTCGGCACCCTGATCGCCGTCTTCGAGGAGATGTTCGGCCTTTGGCTCTTCTGGGCCATGGTCGCCGTCGCCGTGCTGATCACCGTCTCCTACATCTACGTGCTGATCCGCGACCACCACATGTCGATGCGCAAGTTCCTGCTGGCGCAGCTCTCGATGCCCTTCGCCGGTGCGGCCGCCGTCTGGTTCGTGCTGTGGGTCACGAAGTCGAACCTGGCCGACATGGGCGGGCCGATCGACGCGATCACCCTGATCGGCATCTTCGCCGTGGGCGCGATCGGCGGCGCGATCCTCGTCTACACGCTGCAGTCGCTGATCCGCGGCAAGCAGGACGAGCGGGAACTGGAGGTCTGAGCGCATGGCCGAGGCGACCCGGCCGGGGGCGGCCGACGCCACGGCGGAAGAGCCGCGACTGGCGCATCTGCCGATCAGCTTCTTCGCCGCGGTGATGGGGCTTGCGGGTCTGACGCTGGCGCTGCACGCGGGCGAGAGCGCGCTGGGGCTGCCGGGCTGGCCCGCGCAGGCGGCGCTCTGGGCCACGATCGCGGCCTTCGCCGGCATCGCCGCGCTCTACGGGCTGAAGGCCGCGCGCTACCCCCACGCCGTCGCCGCCGAGTGGCACCATCCGGTCAAGCTCGCCTTCTTCCCGGCCATCTCGATCTCGCTTCTCTTGATCGCCACGGCGCTCGCGCCCGACGCCGAGGGGGTGGCGCGGCTCGTCTGGCTCGCCGGCGTGGCGGGGCAGGGGGCGCTCACGGTCGCGGTGGTCTCGGGCTGGATCGGGCGGCGGCCCTTCCAGCCGATGCATGTCTCGCCCGCGTGGTTCATCCCCGCGGTCGGCAACGTTGTCGTGCCGGTCGCGGGCGTGCCGCTGGGCTATGTCGAGCTGTCGTGGCTGTTCTTCTCGGCCGGGCTGATCTTCTGGCTGGTGCTGCTCACGCTCGTGGTCAACCGCCTGATCTTCCACGACCCGCTGCCGGGCCGCCTCGTGCCGACGCTGGTCATCCTGATCGCGCCGCCGGCGGTCGCCTTTCTCGCCTGGGCGCAACTTTCGGGCGGCGGCGCCGACCCGTTCGGCCGGATCCTGCTCAACGCGGCCTACGTCTTCGCCGCCATCGTGGCGGTGCAGGCGCCGAAGCTCTTCCAGTTGCCTTTCGCCCTGTCGTTCTGGGCGCTGAGCTTTCCCGTCGCAGCACTCGCCATCGCCTCGATGCGCTTCGCCGCGCTCGCCGCCTCGCCGGCCCACCTCTGGATTGGTGCTGGGGTGCTGGCACTGCTCGTCGTGATCGTTGTCGGCCTGATCGCACGGACCGGCCTGGCCGTGGTGCGCGGCGAGATCTGTCTGCCGGAATGAGGCTGTGCGATCCACCGCGGGTCGTGCGCGAGCACGGGGTTCGGCATCAGGTCACGCCGAACGGCCTTCGGATGCCGAATCCCACGTCGCGCACCCGATCTCTCTGGCTCCCGTAGCCCGTTCGGAACTTCGTCGGGTGGGAGCAGGTGCCCGGTCAGATGACGGTTTTACTTTCGGCTGCCGCCGCCCCATTTGCCCAACGCCATTGTGGATGGGGCGGGGGCCTTGGTCAGCCCCCGCCCCCTTTCCCGTTTCAGGGGCCGACGCCAGCGCCCGGTCGACGACCTGCGGCGGAAGCGGGAATGACGCGGGACATGCCCATCGTTGCGGGGCGGCGTTCCCAGGGACGCGCTCCACGCCCGCTTTGCGGCGCACAAGGTCTCGCTTCGCGGTTCCAGCTTTTCTCCAGCCGGATCCCGCTCCGGCCGGTGTCATTTGGCGCGGGCCGTTTGACTTGCCGGGGGCGCGCGCGCCTGCGAGGGAATATCACCCCGGCGGGCCGACGGAGGAGTCCCTGGGCCGGATGGCGGCGCTGGGCGCCTGACCGGGGAAACCATGCGGAGCGCCTTGCGGCGCATTCTCCCTTCTTGCGCCCATTCCGGGCGCGCGCCTTCGGCGGGCGGGGCGAGACTGGAGGCACGACCCGGGCGATGGCCGATCGATGGCGCTGTGGCCTCGTGGTGCTCGGGCTGTGCCGTGCTCGGGCTGTGCCGTGCTTGGGCTGTGCCGTGCTCGGGCTGTGCCGTGCTCGGGCTGTGCCGTGCTCAGGCAGCCAGCGGCTCGATGAGGCCCGGGCCCTCGGCGCGGTTCGAGTTCACGCGCGGGTCGACGCGGTACCAGGCGAGCGTGCCGGGGGAGGGCGCGCGCATGAGGGTTGCTGCGCCGTGGCCCGCCTCGCCGAGCCAGAGCGCCCAGTCGGCCGGTTCGAGCACGACCGGGCAGCGGTGGTGCAGCGTCGCCATGTCCTCGGCGGCCTCGGTCGTGACGATGGCCACGGTGCGGTGGGCGCGCCCCTCCCGCTCCCAGTCCTGCCAGATGGCGGCGAGGGCGAGGGGCGCGCCGCCGGGGCGGGCGATGAACCAGGGCAGGCGGCGGCCCTCGTCGTCCTTCGTCCATTCGTAGAAGCCCGAGGCCGGCACGATGCAGCGCCGCTCGCGGCAGGCGGCGCGGAAGGCGGGCCTGGTCGCCACCGATTCGGCGCGGGCGTTGATCAGCAGGGGGCCGTCGGTCTCGCTCTTGTACCAGTGGGGCAGAAAGCCCCAGCGCATCGGCGCGAGGAGCCGCGTGCCGCCCTCGCTGCGGATCGTGGCGACGGGCTGGGTGGGGCAGACGTTGTAGCGGGGCGTGTCGGGCAGGTCGTTGGCGGGCCGCGCCTCGAACAGCCGCGCCAGCGCCTCGTCGGGATGGGTGATGACGAACCGTCCGCACATGGGGCGCAGTATAGCGCGGGCGGCGGCGCCCCGCACCCCCGGCGCGAGCCCGCGCGCAGGGCCTGCGGCACCGTCCTTCATCCCCGTCGGACGGTTGGGGGCGCTGCCCCCGTCGGCCGTCCGGCCGACTCCCCCGGGATACTTGCAGCAAGAAGAAGGGGCGGGTGGGGGCCGGTTGCGGGCGCTTGCATCCGACACGGGCTTGGGCGCAGTCTGGTGCGCGACGGGAGGGTGCGCATGTCCGAAGATCTGATCGCCGCCGCGCGGCAGGTGCGCGAGAACGCCCATGCGCCGCATTCGGGCTTCAGGGTGGGCGCGGCGCTGCGCACCGTATCGGGGGCGATCCATGTCGGCTGCAACGTCGAGAACGTGGCCTACCCGGAGGGCACCTGCGCCGAGGCGGGGGCCATCGCGGCGATGGTCGCTGCGGGCGAGCGCGAGATCGTCGAGGTCGCGGTGATTGCCGACAGCCCCGCCCCGGTGCCCCCCTGTGGCGGCTGCCGGCAGAAGCTGGCGGAGTTCGCGGGCGGCGACGTGCCCGTGATCATGGCGACCACGGGCGGCGCGCGGCTGGGCATGACGGTGGCCGAGCTCCTGCCTGGAGCCTTCACGGCCGGCCACATGGAGCGCTGAGGGCGAGGGTGGACGCGCGCACCGTCCTGTCTGCCCTGCGCCGCGGCGAGGCCCTGACGCCGGAGGCGGCCGCCTGGTTCGGGCGGGCGCTCGGCACGGGCGCGGTGACCGACGCACAGGCGGGCGCCTTTGCCATGGGGGTCTGCCGGGCGCCGCTGGCCGAGGCGGCGCGGGTGGCGCTGACCGGCGCGATGCGCGATTCGGGGGACGTGCTGGCGTGGGATCTGCGGGGCCCGGTCGTCGACAAGCACTCCACCGGGGGTGTGGGCGATTGCGTGTCGCTGGTGCTGGCGCCTGCGCTCGCGGCCTGCGGCGCCTATGTGCCGATGATCTCGGGCCGTGGCCTGGGCCACACGGGCGGCACGCTCGACAAGCTGGAGGCCATCCCGGGCTACCGCGTCGACGTGGACGAGGCGCGCTTTCGCGCGGTGACGGCGGAGGTCGGCTGCGCCATCGTCTCGGCGTCGGCGGCGCTCGCCCCGGCCGACCGGCGGCTCTACGCGATCCGCGACGTGACGGGGACGGTAGAGTCGATCGACCTGATCACCGCCTCGATCCTGTCGAAGAAGCTGGCGGCGGGCCTCGAGGCGCTGGTGCTCGACGTCAAGTGCGGCTCGGGCGCGTTCATGACGACTCGCGCGGGCGCGCGGGCGCTGGCCGAGAGCCTCGTCGGCACGGCCGAGGGCGCGGGCTGCCGGGCCTCGGCGCTGATCACGGCGATGGATCAGCCGCTGGTGACGGCCGCCGGCAACGCGCTGGAGGTCGCCGAGGCGATGGAGACGCTGACCGTGGCCCACGTGACTTCGCCGCTGTGGGAGATCGCGGTGGCGTTGGGGGGCGATGCGCTGGCGCTGAGCGGTGCGGTGCCCGGCGTCGACGAGGGGCGCGCGCGGATCGACGCGGCGCTGCGCACGGGCGCCGCCGCGGAGCGGTTCGGCGCGATGGTGGCGGCGCTGGGCGGGCCGGCGGATTTCGTCGAGAGCTGGCGCGACCGGCTACCGGGGGCGCCGGTGCGGCGGGTGGTGGAGCCGGAGCGGGCGGGCTTTGTCGCGCGGGTGGAGACCGAGGCGCTGGGGATGTGCGTCGTGCGGCTCGGCGGGGGGCGGATGGTGGAGAGCGACCGGGTGGACCCGGCTGTGGGCCTCTCGCGCATCGCGGGGCTGGGCGAGGAGGTGGGGCCGGGCCGGCCGCTGGCCGAGATCCACGCCGCGCGCGAGGCCGACGCCGACCTGGCCGAAGCCGCCGTGCGGGCCGCCTTCGCGCTGAGCGACGAGGCGGCCGATCCGCCCGACCTGATCCTCGAGCGGGTGCGGCCATGAGCCGGGCCTTCTGCGCGGCGACGGAGGCTGCGGGGATCGACGGATCACCCGACGCCGACACGTCCGAGCGGGCGGTGCGCGCGGCGCCGTCGGTCGAAAGGGGGAGCGGATGAGGCGGGCCTTCCTCGTGGTGATGGATTCCGTCGGCGCCGGCGGGGCGCCCGACGCGGGCGACTTCTTCAACGCCGGCACGCCTGATACCGGTGCCAACACGCTCGCCCATACCGCGCAGGCCTGCGCCACGGGGCGGGCGGAGGGGGGGCGCTCCGGGCCGCTCCGCCTGCCGCGTCTCGACGCGCTGGGCCTTTCGGCGGCCGTGCGGCTGGCGAGCGGGGCCGACATGCCGGGGCTGGGCGCCTCGCCGCGGGGCCTCTGGGGCGCGGCCGAAGAGGTCTCGCCCGGCAAGGACACGCCCTCGGGCCACTGGGAGCTCGCCGGCGTGCCGGTGCCGTGGGAGTGGCACTATTTCCCGGTCACGGTGCCGTCTTTCCCGGCCGAGGTGACCGAGGCCGTGTGCCGTGCGGCCGGGACGGAGGGCATCCTCGGCAATTGCCACGCCAGCGGCACCGAGATCGTCGCGCGGCTGGGGGAGGAGCACCTGCGCACCGGCTGGCCGATCTGCTACACCTCGGCCGACAGCGTGTTCCAGATCGCCGCCCACGAGGAGGCGTTCGGGCTGGAGCGGTTGCTGTCGCTCTGCCGGGCGGTGGCGCCGATGCTGCACGCGATGAGGGTGGGCCGGGTGATCGCGCGGCCCTTCACGGGTCGCACCGGCGCTTTCACCCGCACCGGAAACCGCCACGACTACGCCATCGCCCCGCCCGCGCCCACGCTCTGCGACTGGGTGCAGGCGGGGGGCGGCACCGTGCACGCGGTGGGCAAGATCGGCGACATCTTCTCGATGCAGGGGATCGACGACGTGGCCAGGGGCACGGATGCCCAGCTCATGCGTCATCTCGGCCGCCTCGTGGACGAGGCGGAGGACGGCAGCCTGACCTTCGCCAACTTCGTGGAGTTCGACAGCCTCTACGGCCACCGCCGCGACGTGTCGGGCTACGCGCGTGCGATGGAGTGGTTCGACGGCGCAATCGCTCCCGTGATCGACCGCTTGCGCCCGGGGGACCTGATGATACTGACCGCCGATCACGGCAACGACCCGACATGGTGCGGCACCGACCACACGCGCGAGCGGGTGCCCGTTCTCGGTGCCGGGCAAGGCGCTGGTGAGATGGGCCGCATGGCCTTTGCCGACGTGGCCGCGACGCTGGCTGCCCATCTGGGTCTCGCGGAGCGGGGAAAGGGGCAGGACAGGAGGCCCGCGTGAGAGATCTGCCGAAGATCGAGCTGCACCTGCACATCGAGGGCGCCGCCCCGCCCGCGCTCGTCCGCGACATCGCGGCCGAGAAGCACGTCGACCTCTCGGGCATCTTCGACGACCGCGGCGCCTACGCCTACGACGGCTTCGCCGACTTCCTGCGCGTCTACGAGGCGGCGACCTCGGTCCTGACCACGCCAGACGACTATGCCCGCCTCACCCGCACGATCTGCGAGAGGCTGGCCGCGCAGGGCGTGATTTACGCCGAGACGTTCCTGTCGCCCGATTACTGCGGCGGCGGCGATGTCGAGGCGTGGCGCGACTATCTTGCCGCTATCCGCGAGGCCGCCGAGGGAGTCGAGGCGCAGGGCGGGCCGGTGCTGAGGGGCATCGTCACCTGCATCCGCCATCTCGGCCCCGAGCGCGCCAAGCCCGTGGCAATCTGCTCCGCCGAGACGGCGGGCGACTTTCTCACAGGCTTCGGGATCGCCGGGGCCGAGACGGTGGGCGAGCCGCGCGAGTTCCGCTGGGCCTTCGACTGCGCGCGCGAGGCGGGCCTCAGGCTCACCGCCCATGCCGGCGAGTGGCGCGGCCCCGAGAGCGTGGCCGCCGTGCTCGACGACCTGGGCGTGCAACGGGTCGGCCACGGCGTGCGCGCCATCGAGGATCCTCGGCTGGTCGAGCGGCTCGCCGAGAAGCAGATCACTCTCGAGGTCTGCCCAGGCTCGAACGTCGCGCTCCGGGTCTATCCCGAGACGCGCGCTCACCCGATCGAGCGGCTGCGCGCGGCGGGCGTGCCGGTGACCGTCTCGACTGACGACCCGCCCTTCTTCCACACCACCATGACGGCGGAATACGAGGCGCTGCACGACGCCTTCGGCTGGGACGACGACGATTTCCGCGAGATCGCCCGCACCGCCGCCCGTGCCGCCTTCTGCGACGCCGAAACCCGCGACCGCCTGCTGAAACGACTGGACGAGACATGACCCTGACCACCGACCACCTGACCATCGTCGACCACCCGCTGATCCAGCACAAGCTGACGATCATGCGCGAGAAGGATACCTCGACCGCCTCGTTCCGCCGGCTCCTCCGCGAGATCGCGCACCTGCTCGCCTACGAGGTGACGCGCGACCTGCCCCTGACGACAAAGGTGATCGAGACACCGCTGGCCGAGATCGAGGCGCCCACGCTCGCCGGCAAGAAGATGGCGCTGATCTCGATCCTGCGGGCGGGCAACGGGCTGATGGAAGGCATCCTCGACCTGATCCCGGCCGCACGGGTGGGCTTCGTCGGCCTCTACCGCGACGAGGAGACGCTGCAGCCCGTGCAATACTACTTCAAGGTGCCCGAGGGGCTGGAGGATCGGCTGGTGATCGTCGTCGATCCGATGCTCGCCACCGGCAATTCCTCGGCCGCCGCGGTGGACCTGCTGAAGCAGGCCGGCGCGACCGATATCCGCTTCCTGTGCCTTCTGGCCGCGCCCGAGGGCGTCGAGCGGATGAACGCGGCCCACCCCGACGTGCCGGTGGTGACGGCAGCCCTCGACGAGCGGCTGAACGAACAGGGCTACATCGTGCCCGGCCTCGGCGACGCGGGCGACCGGATGTTCGGCACCAGGTGAGCGGCGCGCGGCGGAACCTGCCGCCTTTACCCGGGCGCCCGCCCGCGCCATGCTGGCGGCAACCGACCGGAGGATGCCATGCCCCGCCCCATCGCCCCCCGCCCCATCGCCCGGCGCCTCGTTTCGACGCTCGCCCTCGGCGCCGCCCTGGCCCTGACGCAGACCCCCGACGCGGCGGCCCAATCGTCGGGTCCGCCGCCGGGCTTCGAGCCCGCGTTCGACGACGGCCGGGTCAATCCGCATCGCGCCCGCCGCTCCGCCCTCGGCGACGAGATGACCGACCGGCTCTGGACGCGTGAGGTTCCCCGCCGCGTGCTGCCCCGTGCCGGTGTCTCCGGCCCGGTCGCCAGGGGCGCGGTGACCAAGGGGGTCGGCAGCCCGCCGCCCGGCTACGAATACGCCTTCGAAGACGGGCGGCTGAACCCCGAGCGCGGCGGGCGCAGCGCCGCCGGCGCCGCCCGGATGGGGCGTGTCTGGACAGACGACGTCCCCCGTCGCGTGCGCCCCGGCGCCGAATGGGGCCACTGACGCGCGGCCGCGCCCGTCGTCACGGCCCGCAGACGTTCTGCAGCGCCACCCAGTCGCCGTCCGACATCAGGGGCCGCGCGGCCTCGCCCCGCATCGGGTCGCCCTCCACGAGAGGCAGCACGCTCTCGCCGGTCACGTCGCGGGCATAGGCGTAGGGGGTCGAGGGCAGCTCGGCCGCGGCGAAGGCCGGCAGCAGCGCCTCGGCCGGGGGCGGCGCGGGCGGGGCGGTCAACCGCGCCTCCGCGTAGCCGGCGAAGGCCGTCTCGGGCAGGTGGCCCGTCGTCAGCAGGCGCACGATCGCCCATGTCCCCGCCGCCTCGAGCAGGTCGGCCAGCGGCGGCTCCGCGCCCGCGCGCATCGCCTCGGCCAGCACGTAGCCGGCCAGCACCTCGGGGGTCTCGTGGTCCTCGACCAGCGCGCGCCCCGCCACGATCGTGCCCCCCGGCAGCGCCAGAGCCCGGTCCACCCCGTCCGGCACCACCACGACCGAGGCCACGCCCCCCGGCACCGCCGGCGCAAGGCGCGCGGCGACCGCGGCGAGCGCGCGGTCGGCCCGCGGCCCCCGGCAGGGCGGGCGCGAGACCCGCTCGATGGCCGCGAAAAGTCGGGTTCCCATCTCTTCCCGGCTCGGCTCGGGCAGCACGGCGACCGCGTGGCGCACCAGCGCGTCGGGCAGCCAGAAGACCGCGGCCGCCACGACCGCCGCGAGGCTCGCCACGAGCGCGAGCGCGCGCACCCGGCCGCCCCGTGGCCGCGCTCGCGCCACCGCACGCCGCACCGTCTCGACCGCCTCGACCATCGTGTCGTCGGCCACTTCCAGCAGCTCCGTCGCCTCCGCCGAGGGCGTGTAGAGCGCCGGCAGCTCGCCGGGATTGATCCGCGCCACCGCGGCGAGCGACCAGTGCGACAGCGCCCGGCCCGCCGTGTCGGAGATCACCAGCGAGGCGTCGCCGAAGCTCACCACCACGTCGAGGCGCTGCGCGTCCGGCTCGGCGCGCCAGATCCCCGGGCATTCCAGCCGGGCGTATCGCGTCAGGGCGGTCACGCGGAACTGCTCTCGGGCCTGTTCTGCCTCTTGGTTGGAGGGAAGCATACTCCAACGCCGCCCCCCTCACAACGCGCGGCACGGCTGCCTGGCCCACCGCCCGTCGCCGGAGAAAGGCGCGCCCCTCCCATCATCTTGGTCCAAATACTCCGGGGGAGTCGGCCGGAACGGCCGACGGGGGCAGCGCCCCCTCCCCTCCTGCGCCGGCCACCGACGCACCGGTGCGGGGGGTGATCCGCCTCAGGCCGCCGCCGTCTCTTTGAGCCGCCTGCGCAGCTCGAACTTCTGGATCTTGCCGGTCGAGGTCTTGGGCAGCTCGTCGAAGAGCACCGCCTTGGGCGTCTTGAAGCCGGCCAGCCGCTCGCGGCAGAAGGCGATCAACTCCTGCTCCGTCGCGCTCGCCCCCGGCTTCAGTTCCACGAAGGCGCAGGGCACCTCGCCCCATTTCTCGTCCTCCCGTGCGACCACCGCGCACAGGAGCACCGCCGGGTGGTGCATCAGCACCCCCTCGACCTCGACCGAGCTCACGTTCTCGCCGCCCGAGATAATGATGTCCTTCGCCCGGTCGGCGATCTGCACGTGGGAATCCCGGTGCTGCACCGCCAGGTCGCCCGAATGGAACCATCCGCCGCGAAAGCTCTGGACCGTCGCCTCGGGGTTCTTGTAGTAGCCCTTCATCACGCCGTTGCCGCGCATCATGATCTCGCCCTGCACCTGTCCGTCGCGGGGCACCGGCGCCATGCTCTCGGGCTCGGCCACGTATTGCCCGTCCATGAAGGGCATCGGCACGCCTTGCCGGGCCTTCTTCGCCGTCTTGTCCTCGTCGGCCAGCCTGTCCCAAGCGTGGTTCCAGGTGCTCTCGGTCGCGGGGCCGTAGGTCTCGGTCAGGCCGTAGACCTGCGTGACGTGAAAGCCGAGCTTGCCGATGGCGTGCAGCGTCGCGGGCGCGGGCGGGGCGCCGGCGGTGAACACTTCGACCGTGTGGTCGAAGGGGCGGCGGATCTGCTCGTCGGCGTTGACGATCATGTTGAGCACGATGGGCGCGCCGGCGAGGTGGGTGACGCCATCGTAGGCGATGGCGTTGTAGATCGCCTCGGCGCTGATGTCGCGGCAGCAGACGACCGTGCCGCCGAGCGCGGGGATCATCCAGGTGTGGCACCAGCCGTTGCAGTGGAAGAGCGGCACGATGGTCAGGTACCGGGGATAGAGCGTCATCCGCCAGCTGATCGGCTGGCCCATCGTGTTCAGGTAGGCGCCCCGGTGGTGGTAGACGACGCCCTTGGGCCGCCCGGTCGTGCCGGAGGTGTAGTTGAGCGCGATCGACTCCCACTCGTCCTCGGGCATGATCCAGGCGAAGCCGGGGTCGCCCCGGCGCACGACCTCCTCGTAGTCGGGGTAGCGCCCCGTTGCGGGAAAGCCCGCGGCATGGTCGGAGCACTCCACGATCTCGGGGCCCGCGCCCTCCATCCGCTCCTTCGCGGCCTCGGCGAGCGGCAGGAACTGGGTATCGCACAGCACCACCTTCGCACCCCCGTGGCCGAAGATGTAGGCGACCGTGTCGACGTCGAGGCGGATGTTGATCGTGTTGAGCACCGCGCCGCAGGCGGGCACGGCGAAATGCGCCTCGGCGTGTGCCGGCACGTTGGGCAGGAGCGTGGCCACCACGTCGCCCGGCCGCACGCCCATCGCGGCGAGGGCGGCGGCGAGGCGGGTGACGCGTTCGGCGTATTCGGCATAGGTGAGGCGATGGTTGTGGTAGACGAGCGCCTCGTGCCCCGAGAACACCTCGGCCGCACGCTTCAGATGCGACAGCGGCGTGAGCGGGGCGTAGTTCGCCGCGCATTTCTCCAGCCCGGTTTCGTCGGCCAGCCAGCCCATGGCGTCCTCCCTCTGTCCATTTTGTCGCAGTATCCACGGATCGGACCCTTGGGAAAAGAGCGGATGAGGGGGCACGCGCAATGATCGTCAGCCGCGCACGGGGGTTCGTCTTCGTCCACATCCCCAAGACGGGGGGCACGGCGCTGGCGCAGGCGCTCGAGTCGGGGGCGCCCGAGAGCGACCTGCTCATCGGCGACACGCCAGAGGCCCGGCGGCGCAAGCCGCGTCTTCGCGGCCTGCGGGCGGCGGGCCGGCTCCGGAAGCACGCGCGCCTCGCCGACCTGCCCGGGCTCGTCAGCGAGGAGGAGATGCTCGGGCTGTTCGTCTTCACCCTCGTGCGCAACCCGTGGGACCGGGCGGTGAGCTATTACCACTGGCTGCGCGGGCAGCGCTTCGCCCACCCGGCGGTGGCGCTGGCGCAGCGCGTGGGCTTTGCCGACTTCCTCGCCCATCCGCAGACGCGGGCCGGCTTCCGCGCCGCGCCCTACGGCGCCCATGTGCGGCTGCCCTCCGGCGAGGAGCGCTGCGACGCCTTCGTGCGGCTGGAGCGCTTCGCGGCCGACATCGCTCCGGTCGAGCGGCACCTGGGCGTCTCGCTGCGGCTACCGGGGCGCGTCAATGCCTCGCAGCGAGCGCGCGACTGGCGCGGGTATTACGATACGGGCACGGCGGCGCTGGTGGCCGAGGATTGCGCCGAGGATATCGCGCGCTTCGGCTATGCCTTCGACGGGTGATCGCGGAGCGTGGCCAGTCGCAGTCTGGCCGCGGCGATCGTCGCCCTCCTGGAAACGATGCCCCGAAGCTGCCCCATACCGTCCGTCATTCCGGCCGATCCGTGGTCTGTCATGGTTAACGCGGGCTGAACGGGCGCGCGGCACGGGAGGAAGGCTGACCATGCTGGACTGGATCGGGGAGCGGATCGCGCCGCGGAACGCGCGCGCGCAGGACGCCGGTGCGGCGGGCCTCGTCGGCACGACGCGCCTCGCCACGCCCGAGGGCTGGCGCCGGGCCGACGACATCGCCGCGGGCGACCGGGTCGTGACCTTCGATTCGGGCATTCAGACGGTGCGCTCGGTGGCGCGGCGGCTGGTGCCGGGGCCGCGCGAGGTGGCGGAGGCGCTGGTGTGGGTGCCAGAGAGGCTGATCGGCAATGCCGCGCCGCTCCTGGTGAGCCCCGGCCAGGGCCTGATGGTCGAGAGCGACCTTGCCGAGGCTGCCTGGGGCGATCCCTTCGCGCTGGTGCCGGCGTCGGTGCTCTCGGGGGTGCCCGGCGTGGCCGAGATGCTGCCGGAGGCGCCGCTCGTCGTGGTCTCGCTCGGCTTCGAGGCCGACGAGGTTGTCTTTGCCGAGGGGCAGGCACTGGTGCATTGCGCCGGCTCCTGGAGCCAGCCCGCGAGCCTCGATGCGGCGGCGACCGCGCCGCCGCCCCGCTACGCGATGCTGGGGGCGGGCGAGGCGCGGATGCTCGCCGCCTCGCTCGCGCCCCCGCCCGAGCCCCGGATCTGCTGACCGAACGGACGCGGCGGGGCGAACGCCCCTGGAAGGGCGTTCCGCGCTCGCGCGAGCGCGGTCAAGGCTCTTGCAAGAGCCTTGTTCGGTATCCCTCCGGCGATGGCCGTCTGACGGATTTTTGGCGGCGGTGATACGTCCGACCTTATGGCCGACCTTACATTCAGACCCGAGATCGAAGTTCTTTCCGCTGCGGATGGCGTGCGGCGCCGGCACTGGAGCGATGCGGACAAGCTGCAGCGCCGGCACTGGAGCGATGCGGACAAGCTGCGGATTGTCGAGGAGAGCTTCGTCGGGCATCGGCAGGCCAGCGCCACGGCGCGTCGCCACGGGGTTTCTCGGTCCTTTTTGACGATATGGCGGCGGCAATTCCGGCGTGGTGAACTCGGGGCAATGCGCACGCCGATGTTCATGCCGGTTGCGGTTGCTGCGGCGCCACCGGCATCGGCGGTCGAGGCGTCCCGGGCGTCGAGCCCGCAGGACAGGCTGGAGATCGTTCTGAGGAACGGGCGGCGCCTCGTGGTACCGGCCGATGTGGACCCGCAGG
>LJNT01000068.1 GCA_001314685.1 Rhodobacteraceae bacterium HLUCCA09 | reverse complement strand
TGATGCCCGACTTCTTCGAGGTCAAGCGCTACCGGGTGACGGTGGAACGGCGCAAGAACAAGCGTGATCGCATGGTGTCGCTGTCGGAGGCCGTGGTCGTGGTGAAGGTCGGCGGCGAGAAGAAGCTCTCGGTCAGCGAGTCGATGGACGAGACGGGGCGGGACAGGGGACCGGTCAACGCGCTCGCGCGCGCGCTGGCAAAGGATCTCGGCCCCTACCAGCCCTTCATCGAGGACATCCGGCTCGTCGACTTCAAGGTGCGGATCACCGATGGCGGCACGGACGCGGTGACTCGCGTGCTTGTCGACAGCGAGGACGGGCAGGGGCGTCGCTGGCAGACGGTGGGGGTGTCGGCCAACATCGTCGACGCGTCCTTCGAGGCGCTGACCGACGCGATCCGCTGGAAGCTGGTGCGGGATCGCGCGGCCGAGCGCGTCGCCGTGGCGGCGCGGTGAGCGCCGGCGGGGGCGCTGGGGGGACAGGCTCCGGCGGGGTGGAATTCGACCCCGAGGGCGTCGCCGCCTGCGCGCAGATCGTGGCGCGGGGCGATCCCGACCGGTTTCGCGCGACGATGGCGGCACCGGTGCCGGCACGGGCGCTGCTTTTTCCGCTCTACGCCTTCAACCTCGAGGTGGCGCGCGCGCCCTTCGTCAGCGCCGAGCCGATGATCGGCGAGATGCGGCTGCAATGGTGGCGTGACGTGGTGGCCGAGATCGGCGCGGGCGCCCCGCCACGGGCGCACGAGGTGGCCGGGCCGCTGGCAGCGGTGGCGGCGCACGGGCGGCTGCAGCTGGAGACGCTCGACCGGCTGGTCGCGGCGCACCGGGTGCATCTCGACGCGAGCGGGTTCGAGGACGCGGGCCATGTCGAGGAGTTCCTCGATGCGACCGGGGCCGGTCTGACATGGGCGGCGGCCCGCCTGCTCGGAGCGAAGCCCGGGCTCGAGCCACGGGTGCGCGCAGCGGGCTGGGCGGCGGGGCTGGCCGCCTACCTGCGCGCGATCCCGGACCTCGAGGCGCGCGGAAAGCACCCCTTGCCCGACGGCCGGCCGGAGGCGGTGCGCGGATGGGCGCACGAGGGGCTTGCGCGTCTGCGTGCGGCGCGGGGGACGGTGCCGCAGGCGGTGCGGCCGGCCCTGCTTGCCGGGTGGCGGACGGAGGCGACGCTCAGGCGCGCGGTGGCCGATCCGGGCCGGGTCGCGCGGGGCGAACTCGCCGAGAGCGAGTTTGCCCGCCGCGCGGGGCTGCTGCGGCGGGTCCTGCTGGGCGGCTGGTGAGCCGGCAAATTCCTTCGAGAAGGAATTTGCAAAAGCCTTGGCAAGGCTTTTGCGGCGCGCCGGGCGGGGCCGTCTCCGGATGGGTCAGGCGTCGCGGGGGCGGAGCGACAGCCAGATGAGCGCGCCGCCCGCCATCGCGAGGAAGGGTGCCATGGCGAGGTTGACCGCCGACCAGCCGGCCACCGCGTCGCCGCCCGAGCAGTTCATCAGCCCGCCCGAGGCGAGCGAGGCGACCGTCACGCAGCCGAAGACGAGCGCGTCGTTCATGCCCTGCACCGCGCCGCGCTCTTCCGGGGCGTGGGCGGCGGAGAGCATCGTCGTCGCGCCGATGAAGCCGAAATTCCAGCCTACCCCAAGCAGAACGAGCGCCACGAAGAAGTTGGCGAGGTCCACGCCCTGAAGCGCCACCGCCCCGGCAGCGGCGAGGATGGCGAGGCCGGCCCAGACGATCGTGCGGGCGCCGAATCGGGCGATCAGGTGTCCCGTGACGAACGAGGGCGCATACATCGCCAGCACGTGGGCGGTGACGACATGGCCAGCCGTCGTCGTCTCGAAGCCACAGCCGACCACCGCGAGCGGCGTCGAGGTCATCACAAGGTTCATCAGCGCGTAGGAGACCATGGCGCAGACGATGGCCACGGCGATGGCGGGCTCCTTGAGCAACTCGAGGCGCGTGCGGCCGATCCCGGCGCCGGGCTTCGGCTTGGGCGGCTTTGGAATGTCGAGGGCGAAGAACAGGAACAGGCCCAGAGCGTTGAGCGCGATCACCGCGAGGTAGGTGCCGAGAAAGGGCACCATGAAACTGTCGACGAGGCTGGTGCCGAGCGCGGGGCCGATGATCGCCGAGAGAAGACCGCCCGCCATGACGTAGCTGATTGCCTTGGGGCGAAACGCGTCCGACGCCGTGTCGGCTGCGGCGAAGCGGAAGAAGCCCTGCGCCGACAGGTAGATGCCCGTCATGTAACTGCCGAGCAGGAAGAGCGGGAACGAGTTCCACAAGAGCGCCGCCGCGCAGATGGCCGCCCCCGCCGCGCCGCCGGCCGCGCCGATGAGGAAGCCCGGCACGCGGCCCGCCCGCTGCATGACCGACGACAGCCACGGCGCCGTCGTCATCGAGCCGAAGACGATGAGCGAGATCGGCAAGGTGGCGAGGCAGGCATTGGGCGCGAGCATGGTGCCCGCCAGCCCGCCCACGGTGAAGATCATCGGCATCTGCGCGCCAAGAACGGCTTGCGCGGCAACGAGCACGGCGACGTTGCGCCTGGCGCGGGCGTCGGAAACGGCGGCGTCGGGGATGTCGGCGGCGGTCATGGCGGCATCTATCCCCGGTCGAGCGGTCACCACAAGGGCAGCGCCGTGCCGTCGTTGCGGCCGGCCCGAGCAGCGCGTGGCGGGGCGCAGGGCCTGACTTGCGGCAGGGCGTGCCGGGCGAGACGGCACGCCGTCTTGCCATCCGCGCGCGGCTGGGCAGGTATGGGCGTGGGCCGCGCCGCACGGGCCGGGCCGGTGACGGGTTTCGCCCGGCGGCGGCAGCCGGTAGGAGTGTTGGCGCTAACACCCGCCACTGGTGCCGGGCGTGCCCTCGCGAGGCGCCCGGCCGCCCGGACGGCGCGAGCAAGAAGGAGAGCGCATGGTCGCGCGCATCATTCCCGTCGACCCGTTCGACCTGGTGATCTTCGGCGGCACGGGCGACCTTGCCCGGCGCAAGATCCTGCCCTCGCTCTACCGCCGGCTCGCCGACGGGCAGATGCCCGACGACGCGCGGGTGATCGGCGCCGCCCGTTCCGAGCTCGACGACGCCGGCTACCGGGCGATGGTGCGCGAGGCGCTGGAGGAGTTCGTGCCCGAGGCCCGACGCGATCCCGAGGCAATGACGCGCTTTCTCGAATGCGTGGGCTACGAGCAGATCGACGCGACGGGCGAGGCGGGCTGGGGGCGGCTCGCCGCGCGGATGGGGCCGGGAGGGGTGCGCGCCTTCTACCTCTCGGTGGGCCCGGGCCTGTTCCTGCCGCTCGCCGAGCGCCTGCACGAACACGGCATCGCCACGCCCGAGAGCCGCATCGTCGTGGAGAAGCCCTTCGGCCACGATCTGGAGAGCGCGCGGGAACTCAACGCCAACCTCGCCCGTCATTTCGACGAGACGCAGATCTACCGGATCGACCATTATCTGGGGAAGGAGACCGTGCAGAACCTGATGGCGGTGCGCTTCGGCAATGTGCTGTTCGAGCCGCTCTGGAACAGCCAGTATGTCGACCACATCCAGATCACCGTGGCCGAGACCGTGGGCGTGGGCGGCCGCGGCGAGTATTACGACCGCGCGGGGGCGATGCGCGACATGATGCAAAACCATCTCATGCAGCTTCTCTGCCTGATCGCGATGGAGCCGCCCTCGCGCTTCGGGGCAGACTCGGTGCGCGACGAGAAGCTCAAGGTGATCCGCGCGCTCGACGGGGTCGAGGCGGCAGACATCGTGCGCGGGCAGTACGAGGCGGGCGAGGGCGGCCCCTCCTACCGCGACGACGTGGGCGACGTGCGCTCGCGCACCGAGAGCTTCATCGCCATGAAGCTGTCGATCTCGAACTGGCGGTGGGCGGGCACGCCCTTCTACCTGCGCACCGGAAAGCGGCTGAAGGCGCGCGCCTCGGAGATCGCGGTGGTGTTCAAGGACGCGCCGCACTCGATCTTCGGAGCTGACCGGGGGCGCCACCGCAACCTGCTGTCGATCCGGCTCCAGCCCAACGAGGGGATCGAGCTGGGCGTCACCATCAAGGAGCCGGGGCCGGGCGGCATGCGGCTGGTCGACGTGCCGCTCGACATGTCCTTCGCCGAGGCGCTGGGGCCCGAGGCCGACGACATCCCCGACGCCTACGAACGGCTCATCATGGACGTGATCCGCGGCAACCAGACGCTCTTCATGCGCGGCGACGAGGTGGAGGCCGCCTGGGCCTGGACCGACCCGGTGATCGCCGCATGGGAGGCGCGCGGCGACGTGCCGGCACCCTACGAGCAGGGCAGCGCCGGGCCGGAAGAGGCCCAGATCCTGATGCACCGCGACAACCGACGCTGGCGGGAGATACGACCGTGAGCCTGATCGACTACCCCGATATCGACCTGATGATGATGGACATCGCCGACCAGCTCTCGAGCGAGCTCAAATCGGCGCTGATGACCCATGACCACGTCACCTTCGCCGTGCCGGGGGGCACCACGCCGGGGCCGCTCTTCGACACGCTGTCGAGCCTGCGACTCGACTGGGATCGGGTGACGGTGCTGCCGACCGACGAGCGCTGGGTCGGCCCCTCGCACGAGCGCTCGAACGCGCGGCTCATCCGCGAGAAGCTGCTGACGGGGCCGGCTTCGGCGGCCCGCTTCCGGCCGCTCTACGTCGACGGCGTGACGCCCGAGCAGGCGCTGGCGGGGCTGAATGCCGCCGTCGAGCCGCTGATGCCGATCAACGTGCTGCTGCTGGGCATGGGCGTCGACATGCACACCGCCTCGCTCTTTGCCGGCGCGCAGGGCCTCGACGAGGCGCTCGACGCGAGCGCCCCGCCGCTTGCGGTGACGCGGCCCGCGGGCCAGCCCGAGCCGCGGGTGACGCTGACGGCGCCGGCGCTCGCGGGCGCGCTCTCGACCCATCTGGTCGTCACCGGCGACGACAAGCGCGCGGCACTCGAGCGGGCCGCCAGGCTGCCGGTGCGCGAGGCGCCCGTTCACGCGGTCTTGACGAACGCAACCGTACATTGGGCGCCGTGAGCGGCACCCGCCCCCGGCCAGGAGACGAGCGAGCATGAGCGAGACCAGCGGCCCCTGGGGACGGATCGAGACGCATGCAGGCCAGGTGCGCAAGCGCCGCATCGCAAGCCTCTTTTCCACGCCGAACCGCGCGCGCGAGTTCTCGACGAGTTTCGGCGACCTGCTGTTCGACTATTCCAAGACCAACATCGATACCGAGGGGCGCTGGCTGCTTCTCGAGCTGGCCGAGCGCGCGGGCGTCGCCCGTTGGCGCGACGCGATGTTCGAGGGGCGCCGCATCAACGAGAGCGAGGGGCGCGCGGTGCTGCACACGGCGCTGCGCAATCTCGACGGCGGGCCGGTCACGGTCGACGGGGCCGACGTGATGCCCGAGGTGCTCGACACGCTCCGCCGGATGGAGGGCTTCGCCGAGGACGTGCGCGACGGCATCTTCGAGGGGCAGGGCGGCCCGATCACCGACGTGGTCAACATCGGCATCGGCGGGTCGGATCTGGGCCCCGCGATGGCGGTGCAGGCGCTCGCCCCCTACCACGACGGGGCGCGCGTGCACTTCGTCTCCAACGTCGACGGCGCACATGTCACCGACGTGCTGCGCCGGCTCGATCCCGAGACGACGCTGGTGATCGTGGCCTCCAAGACCTTTACCACCGTCGAGACGATGGCCAACGCCGCCACCGCCCGCGCCTGGATGAGCGAGGCGGTGAACGAGCCGGGCGAGCAGTTCGCCGCCGTGTCGTCGGCGCAGGACGAGACCGCGCGCTTCGGCATCGACCCCTCCCGCGTCTTCGGCTTCGCCGACTGGGTGGGCGGGCGCTATTCGATGTGGGGGCCGATCGGCCTGGCCCTGATGATCGCCATCGGGCCCCAGGCCTTCCGCGCCTTCCTGCGCGGCGGCCAGGCGATGGATCGCCATTTCCGGGCCGCCGAGTTCAAGGACAACCTGCCGGTCCTGCTGGCGCTGGTCGGCATCTGGCACCGGCAGGTGCTGGGCTGCCCCACCCGCGCCGTGATCCCTTACGAGCAGCGGCTGGCGCGGCTGCCCGCCTATCTCCAGCAGCTCGAGATGGAGAGCAACGGCAAGCGCGTGCGCCGCGACGGGCACCCCGTCGACCGGCCTACCGGCCCGATCGTCTGGGGCGAGCCGGGCACGAACGGGCAGCACGCCTTCTTCCAGCTTCTCCACCAGGGGACAGACGTGATCCCGGTGGAGTTCCTGGTCGGGGCGAAGGGCCACGAGGACGACCTCGCCCACCAGCACCACCTGCTCGCGGCCAACTGCCTCGCCCAGTCCGAGGCGCTGATGACGGGCCGCAGCCTCAAGGAGGCGCAGGCCATCGTCGAGGCACAGGGCCTGACCGGCGAGGCGGCCGCCCGCGCCGCCGCCGCCCGCACCTTCCCCGGCAACCGGCCCTCGACGACGCTGGTCTACCCGCTTCTGACGCCCGAGGTGCTGGGCCAGATCATCGCGCTCTACGAGCACCGGGTCTTCGTCGAGGGGGTGATCCTCGGCATCAACTCGTTCGACCAGTGGGGGGTCGAGCTCGGCAAGGACCTGGCGAAGGATCTTCTGCCCATCGTCGAAGGCCGGCAGGATGCACAGCCCGCCGACGGCTCCACCGCGCTGCTCGCCGCCCACATCCGCCGGGTGCGCTGACGTCGGCGCGCTGCATCATAATCTGCGGGTGTCGTTGACGTTAGGGCCGCCCCTCAATATCACGGCGATGACACGGGTGAGGGTGTGGCGTGAAGAGACTGGTGAAGAAGGTCGTGCCCGCCCGGGTCTTGGAGTGGCGAGCGCTTCGGCCGGTCGAGGCGGCCGTCGCCACTCGGCGTCCGAGCGCCCCCATCGGGCGCGTCGTGTTCGCCAGCGTCACCGGTCGCGGCCTGTCGGACCAGGGAAAGATTACCATCCGGCGCTATTTGCCGGCGATGTGCGCGGCGCTCCGCGAGGCTGGGTGGGACACGCATGTTGCGCTGTCTGACACCGCGCTGGACCGCGCGGTTTCGTCGGACGTTCCGACCGCGGTGGTACTGATCTACCGCGAGGTCGCGGGGGTGCCCTCGGGGCGGCGGGTGGAAGCTGCGCTCGCGCGCGCGGCCATCGTCTTCAACCATCCCGAGACGGGGCGAATCGTCGCCGACAAGCGGCGGACGAACGAGGTGCTCACGGCGGCCGGGGTGCCCATGCCTCGGATGGTCACCGCCGCCGATGCGCCGGTCTTCAGCAATGCTGTCGCGGATTCGGGCCAGACGGTTCAAGTCGTCGAAAGCGGCGCATCGCTCGACCCGTCACGCTACAATACCGAGTTCATCGACACGCGCATAGAATACGGCGGCAAAGACTACTATTCGACGGTGCGCGTTATGTGCATCGGGGCCAAAATCACGCATGCCTTCGTCCGTGCGCGCGACGCCGCGCAGAATGACCCGAGCGTTCATACCAAGGACACGCCTGTCGACGCCCGGATGATCAACGAGCTACACGAACGACTGATCGGGGTGACCTGGGATGATCTGAGTGACATCGCGCGCCGCGTGTCCGATGCGCTCGGTCCGGGCTTCTATGCGCATGATGTCCTGGTCGAGCGTGGGTCGGGCCGGGTGCTCGTCTGTGAAACGGGTTTCAAGTTCGATAACAACCAATATGCCCGCGCGGTCGAGCCGATCCACCATCTGCTGCCGGCGTGGCAGCCGTTCCACCGCCCCGAGGATAATGCGCGCAATTCCGCGCCCCACCTGCTCGCCACGCTCGAAGAGCACCTCGCCGCATCGACCGCCTGAACTGTCGGCTCAGCCGCTCGCATCCTCGGCCCCGTCGAGCTCGAGCAGCCGGGCCTTCTGCGCGTCGGTGAGCGGGTGCTTGCCCGACCCGTCGCGCGCCATCAGCACGATCACGGCCGTCCCCTCCGCCCGCAGGTCGGGCGCGAAGGCAGCGTAGTGCATCTCGAGCGAGGCTCGGCGGAAGGCGACCGTGCGGGCGGTCACCACGTAGTCCTCGCCGAGAAACATCTCGCGCCGATACTCCATGCTCACCGATTTCAGCACGATGAGCGGGCCGGTGCCGTCGTAGGGGCTGATGCCGCGCTCGCGCATGTAAAGCACGCGCAGGCTCTCGAACCAGCGCAGGTAGGCGGTGTGGTTGACGTGGGCGAGGGCGTCGATCTCGGAAAAGCGCACCCGGTCCATCAGGCCGAAGGGCCAATCGGGCGGCACGCCGAAGCCGTCCATCTGCGAGCGGGAGAGCGGCGTGAGATAGGGGAGCGTCATGGGCCTGCGTCGGTGTGGCTGCGCGTGGCCCGACGGGGCCGGTTGGAGCGGGTGAAGGGAATCGAACCCTCGTCGTCAGCTTGGGAAGCTGCTGCTCTACCATTGAGCTACACCCGCGCACCTTCTCCGATACGCGCGGCGCCGTGCCCCGTCAAGCGCAGGGCGCGCGGCCCTCGGGGCGCCGCTCACGGCCCGGTGATCGCAGCCCGGCGCGGGGCGGCTTTGCCCCCCGCTTCCCCTGCGCTACCCTGCCCCACGACAGGAGGCTTCCCATGCTCGCACGCGCTCTCGCCCTGATCGCCCTCCCCGCGCTCGCCCTGGTGGCCGCCGCGCCCGCGCCTGCGCAGGAGGCCGAGCGGCGCCCCTCGCACTGCATCGCCCTGGTCGAGGACACGCCTGGCCTGCGCTATCTCCACCGTGCCTCCTTCACCGCGCCGGTGCCCGAGGAGAGCGTGCGCATCAGCTACATCGACCACGCGATGTTCCTGATCCAGACGGCAGGCGGGCTGTCGGCCGTGACCGACTACAACGGGTTCATCGGCCCGACGGAGTTCGTGCCCGACGTGGTGACGATGAACCGCGCCCACTCCACCCACTGGACGGCGGCGCCGCACCCCGACATCCCCCACGTGCTGCCCGGATGGAGCCCCGAGACGGGCGGCACCGTCGATCACCACGTCGATCTGGGCGAGATGCTGGTGCGCAACGTCTCGACCGACATTCGCGGCAATTTCGGCTCCGACCCGGTCGAGGGCGGCAACTCCATCTTCGTGTTCGAGGTGGCGGGCCTGTGCATCGGGCATCTGGGCCACCTGCACCATGTTCCCAGCCCCGAGCAGTTCGCCGCGCTCGGTCGGCTGGACGTGGTGATGGCGCCGGTCGACGGCGGCCTGACGCTGACCCTGCCCGAGATGATCGAGACGCTCCAGCGCCTGCGCTCGTCGGTGGTGATCCCGATGCACTGGTTCTCGGGCCGTTCGCTCGAGGTCTTCGTCGAGGGGATGCGGGAGGATTTCCGCATCGACCGGCGCGAGGCGCGCGAGATCGAGGTGTCGCTGCGCACCCTGCCGTCCGAGCCGACGGTGGTGGTGCTCCGCCCCCGCTTCCTGGGGTTCAACGACGGCACGGGCGAGGGCGGCGGCGCGCGGCCGGCTCCCCGCGCGCTCGACTGACATGCTGCGCCCCGTCACCGATCGCGTCGAGGCCGAGCTGCGCGCCCGCCTGCCGCATGCCGCCTTCCGCCCGCTCGAGCCGCGCCACCTGGAGGAGCCGCGCGGGCGCTGGCGCACCGCCGACGCGCTGCTGGTCGCGCCGGCCACGGCGGAGGAGGTGGCCGAGGTCGTGCGGGTCGCCGGCGCCGAGCGCGTGCCGCTGGTGCCCTATGGCGGCGGCACCGGCCTCGTGGGCGGGCAGATCGCCATCGCGGGGCCGCGGCCGATCCTGCTTTCGCTCGAACGGATGACGGCCATCCGCTCCGTCCATCCCGAGGAAGGGGTGCTCGTGGCCGAGGCGGGCGCGATCCTCGAAACCGTGCAGGCGGCCGCGGCGGCGGCGGGGCTGCTGTTCCCGCTGTCGCTCGCCTCGGGCGGATCGGCGCGCATCGGCGGTCTGCTCGCCACCAATGCGGGCGGGGTGGGCGTGCTGCGCTACGGCAATGCCCGCGACCTGTGCCTCGGCGTCGAGGCCGTTCTGCCCGACGGATCCGTTCATCGCGGGCTCCGAAGGCTGCGGAAGGACAACACCGGCTACGATCTGAAGAACCTGCTGATCGGCGCCGAGGGCACGCTGGGCGTCATCACCGCCGCCGCCCTGCGCCTGCACCCGCGCCCGGCCGCCGAAGGCGCGGCGCTGATCGTGGTGTCCTCGCCCGAGGCGGCGCTGAAGCTGCTCGCGCTCGCGCGGGGGCGGATGGCCGAAGGCGTCAGCGCCTTCGAGCTGATCGGGGGGCAGGGCCTGCGCTTTCTTGCCGAGACGATGCCCGAGGTGCGCCGCCCGTTCGACCCGGCGCCCGACTGGTGCGTGCTGATCGATGTCGGCCTCGCGCAGGGGCTCGACCCGGCCGCGGCGCTCGAGGACCTCTTTGCCGAAGCCTTCGAGTCGGGCCTCGCCACCGACGGCGTGATCGCCCGCAGCGAGGCGCAGAGGGCCGCCTTCTGGCATGTGCGCGAGACGATTCCCGAGGCGAACCGGCGGATCGGCTCGGTCTCGTCGCACGACATCTCGGTGCCGCTCTCGGCGATCCCCGCGTTCATCGACCGGGCCGATGCCGCGCTTGCCGAAATCGGCGACCTGCGGATCAACTGCTTCGGCCACGTGGGCGACGGCAACCTGCACTACAACGTGTTTCCCGCGCCGGGCCGCAGCCGCGACGACTACGAGCACCTGCGCCCGGCGATCAAGGCGGCGGTGCACGACCTCGTCCACGAGATGGGCGGCTCGGTCTCGGCCGAGCACGGGGTGGGCCGGCTCAAGGTCGCCGATCTCGAGCGCTACGGCGACCCCGCCAAGCTCGCCGCGATGCGCGCGATCAAGGCCGCGCTCGACCCCGCAGGCATCATGAACCCCGGCGCCGTGCTGCGCGTGGCGGCCGGCGGCGCCCCCGACCCGGCGTGAGGGGCGGGCCGAGGGCGGCCCTCCGGGGGGGATATTTTCAGGCAAGAAGAAGCGGCGGGCGCGGCGCGGCGCGCGCGCGAGGCACGGCCGCTGCGCCGGGGCGTTTCTCCCGAAACGGCGCGCCCCGGCTTCTTTCTGTCACAAATACGCAATCTCGCGGCGGCGCTCACGTGCGACGCGGAGGATGGTGGCGTCCCGGGCCGGCTAATCGCCCTCGAAGGCGCAGAGCGCGTGCACGTCCTGCCCCATCGCCTCGAGCCGGGCGCGGCCGCCGAGATCGGGCAGGTCGATGACGAAGGCGCAGCCCACGACCTTTCCGCGCAGCCGCTCGATCAGCCTGATGCCGGCCTCGGCCGTGCCGCCCGTGGCCAGCAGGTCGTCGACCAGCAGCACGCGCGCGCCCGGCGCGAGGGAGTCGTCGTGCATCTCCATCACCGCCTCGCCGTATTCGAGCACGTAGGCCTCGGAGATCACCGCGCCGGGCAGCTTGCCCTTCTTCCGGATCGGCACGAAGCCCTTGCCGAGTTGGTGCGCGATGGCCCCGCCAAGGATGAAGCCGCGCGCCTCGAGCCCCGCGACCGCGTCGATCGGCTGGCCGGACCAGGGGTGGAGCAGCTGGTCGACGGCCATGCGCAGACCGCGCGGGTCGGCGAAGAGCGTGGTCACGTCGCGGAACATGATCCCCTCGCGGGGGAAGTCGGCGATGGTGCGGATGTAGTCGCGGACGGTCTTGCCGTTGTTCATCGGAGCACCCTCCCTGCCACGGCGTCGAGCTTGGCCAGCACCGCGTTGTCGCGCGCCTCGGGCGCGGTAAGGATGGCGGTGTCGAGCGCCCGGTCGCAGCCGTGGGGGCAAGGGGCGCGCTCGCGGCCCAGCAGGGCGGGCAGGCGGGCGACCATGCCCTTGGCCTTCTCGGCGTTGCCAACGAGGGTCGCGATGATGTCGGCCACGTCGACCTCGCCGTGCTGGGGGTGCCAGCTGTCGTAGTCGGTCACCATGGCGACGGTGGCGTAGCAGAGCTCGGCCTCGCGGGCGAGCTTGGCCTCGGGCATGTTGGTCATGCCGATCACGTCGGCGCCCCAGTGGGTGCGGTACATCCGCGACTCGGCGAGCGTGGAGAACTGCGGCCCCTCCATCGCCAGGTAGCAGCCGCCGCGATGGACACGCACGCCCCCCGCCTCGGCGGCTTCGGCGCAGGCGGTGCCGAGCCGCGGGCAGGTCGGGTGCGCGACCGAGACATGGGCGACGCAGCCAGGGCCGAAGAAGCTCTTGTCGCGGGCGAAGGTGCGGTCGATGAACTGGTCGACCACCACGAAGTCGCCCGGCGCCATCTCTTCGCGGAACGAGCCGCAGGCCGAGACCGAGATCACGTCGGTCACGCCGAGCCGCTTCAGCGCGTCGATATTGGCGCGGTAGGGGATGGAGGAGGGCGCGTGGACGTGACCGCGCCCGTGCCGGGGCAGGAACGCCATCGGAACGCCCGCCAGACGGCCGGTCAGCACCGCGTCGGACGGTGCGCCCCAGGGTGTCTCGACGGTGCGCCACTCGGCGCCCTCGAGCCCCTCGATCTGGTAGAGGCCGCTGCCCCCGATCACCCCGATCATCGTCCCGGCCATGCTGCGCTGCTCCGCTTTGCCCCGATTCCCCGCCCGACCCTGCCGCGCGGGGCGGGGAATGGGAAGGGCGCGGCATGCCGCCCGAGCTCTGGCCTGCCCGGTTCCGCGCGTCGATGCATCGGTGCTGTGCACGAGCGAACCCAAAGCAGGCGGGCGAACCGGGAGCAGGCGGGAACACATCCTTGGCGGGCCTGTTGGTGAGGCGAGATCGCGGGACAGGGGGCGAGGCGTGCGAGCCTGCCCACCCGTGACCGGACGAAACGAAAGGAGACCGACATGAAACGCATTCTGACCACCACCGCGCTTGCCATCGCCGTCGCCGCACCCGCGGCCGCCGGTACCGACATGCTGCGCAACGCCCTCGACGACCGGTTCGAGAATGTCGATGTCAGCACGCTGACCGACGAGCAGGTCCGCGCGCTTTACGCCGCCACCGCGGGCACCGAGAGCGCGGCCGAACTGCAGCGCTCCGTCGATTCCATCGTGGCCGACAGCCAGTACGAGATGGACGAGGAGACCATCATGGCCGATCCCGACGAGATGGCGCGCATGGGCGGCTCGAACGACATCCGCAACGTGGTCGCGGACATGCTGGCCACCCGCGAGGTCGAGGCCGATGTCGCCACGCTGACCGACGCGCAGGTGTCGGCGCTGTATCTCGAACTGACCGATTCGGAGCCGAGCAACACCGAGCTCGAGGCGATCATCCAGTAACCGGCTCGATCGCTCGACCGGAAGAGGGGGCCGCGCGTGGCCCCCTTTTTCGTATGTGCCGGTCAGCCCTCGCCGATCGAGGCGAGCAGGCGCCGGGCCTGCTTGAGATGGGGGATGTCGACCATCTTGCCGTCGATGCCGATGGTGCCGCGGTGCGGCTCGGCCTCGAAGGCGGCGACGATGCGGCGGGCCAGCGCGACCTCCTCCTCGGTCGGCGCGAAGGCGCGCTCGATCCCCTCGACCTGGGCGGGGTGGATCGCCAGCCGCCCGGCGAAGCCGTCGCGCAGCGCCGCACGGCACGAGGCGGCGAGCCCTGCCGCGTCGCGGAAATCGGCGTGCAGCGTCTCGACGGCGGGCACCCCGGCATGGGCGGCAGCGAACAGGCAGAGGGAGCGGGCGAGACGGTAGGGCTCGGTCCAGGCGCCGCTCTCGTCGCGGTTCGACGTCGCGCCGACGACCGAGGCGAGATCCTCCGCGCCCCAGGTGAGGCCCGCGAGCCGCGGATGGGCCGGCGCGTAGGTGGAGAGCGCGAACAGGCCGCCGGGCGTCTCGGTCACCAGCGGCAGGATGCGCACATGCCCCGGCGCGAGGCCGGCCGCGGCCTCGAGCGGCGCGATCAGGTCGGCCAGCCGCGCGATATCCGCCCCGCCCTCGGCCTTGGGTAGCACGATGCCGTCGAGGCCGGGCCGGATGGCGGCGGCGAGATCGGCCTCGGCGTGCCCCGTGTCGAGGGCGTTGATCCGCACCCAGAGCGCCCAGTCGCGGTCCGCCGGAAGGGAGGCGATCAGGCCCGGCAGGCCGTCGCGCGCCGCCGCCTTGGCGCCCTCGGCGACGCTGTCCTCGAGGTCGAGGATCAGGCCCGCCGCGCCCGCGCCCTGCGCCTTCCCGACCTTGCGCGCGCTGTCGGCCGGCACGAAGAGCAGCGAGGTCAGCCTCATCCCGCGCCCTCCGGCTGCTCGGCGGGCGCCTTGAGCATCAGCGCCCCGCGTCGCGCCTCGCAGACCAGGGTGCCGTCCTGGTTGTAGGCGCGGTGGAGGAAGGTCACGATGCCCTGTGTCGGCCGCGAGCGGCTCTCGCGCAGGGCGGCCACCTCGGTCTCGACGCGGATCGTGTCGCCCGTGAAGACCGGGGCGGGAAAGCGCACCTCCTCGAAGCCGAGATTGCCGACCGTGGTGCCGAGCGTCGTCTCGTGCACCGAGATGCCCACGACGAGGCCCAGCGTGAACAGCGAGTTGACCAGCGGCCGGCCGAACTCCGTTTCGGCCGCATAGGCGTGGTCGAGGTGGATCGCGGCGGGGTTCATCGTCATCGTCGTGAAGATGACGTTGTCGGCCTCCGTCACCGTGCGGCGGATGTCGTGCCGGATCACCTCGCCGACCGTGAAGCCCTCGAACCAGCGGCCTGCCATGCGCCCCTCCCTCGCGCCCCTCTCTCGGGGCGCGTGGTGCCATGCCGGGGCGCCGGGCGCCAGAGCCGAGGCCGTGTTCCCGCGCCGAGGCCGTAGCGCGGCGCGGGCGGGCCTCTAGAGCGCCTTGACGGCCTCCAGCACCTTCTCGGCGTGGCCCGGCACCTTCACCTTGCGCCAGACCTCGCGCACCGTGCCCTCGCCGTCGATCAGGAAGGTCGAGCGTTCGATGCCCATGTAGGTCTTGCCATACATGCTTTTCTCGGCCCAGACGCCGTAGCGCTCGCAGACGTCCGACTCGTCGTCCGACAGCAGCGCGACCTTCAGCTCGTACTTGTCGCGGAACTTGTCGTGCTTCTTCACCGAATCCTTGGAGACGCCGAGCACGGCGGCGCCCGCGGCGTCGAACTCGGGCATGAGCTCGGTGAAGGCGATCGCCTCCTTGGTGCAGCCCGACGTGTCGTCCTTGGGGTAGAAATACAGGACGACCGTCTGGCCGGCGAGATCGGACAGCGCGACCTCGCCGCCGCCGTCGCGGGGCAGCGAGAAGTCGGGGGCCTTGGAGCCGGGCTCGATCATGGACTGTTCCTCCGGGGTCCTGACGTTCGGCTTCCTTTCTAGGCCGTGGCGAGCGAAGTTAAAGGGGCATGTCGAGCGACGGGTCGGATCGAGTGGCGGCAGCGCCAGAGCGGGACGCGGACCGGGGCCGCGACGGGCGCCGTGGCCGAGCCCGCGAGAGGCGCGCCGGCGGGGCGTCGACGGCGGGGCCCGGCGGGCGCCGGGGTGCGCCGCTGGCCCGGGCCGGGCGGTCGGGCAGCCTCGCGCGGTGGCTGCTCGCCTCGCCGCTTGCCCTCGCGCTCGAGGCGGTGGTGCTCGTGGCGCTCGCGCTCGTGCTGTTCCTCGTGCTCTCCCAGGGCCGAGAGATGCCCCTGCCGCAGGCGCTCTCCGACCGGATCGAGGCGCGCGCCGAGGCGGCTCTCGGCTCGGTCGGTCAGGCGGCCGCGCTCGATCTCGGCCGGATCGCCGTCGTGGTCGAGGAGGGCGGGGGGCTGCGCCTGCGTGCCGAGGACGTGCGGCTCGGCGCGGCCGAGGGCGCGGGCGGGGTGACCGTGCCCGCGCTCGAGGCCGCGCTCGGCCCCGGCAGCCTGCTGAGGCCCGGCCGCGCCCCGCGTACCCTGGTGCTGCGGGGCGCTGCGCTCGACGTGACGCGCCGTGTCGACGGGCAGCTCGATTTCGGCTTCGGTACGCTGCCACTGCTCCGGCGCACGCCCGCCGAGGCCATTGCCCGCATCCGCGGCCTGCTCGCGCGCGAGGCGATGGCGCCCTTGCAGAGCCTGCGTCTAGAGGGCCTGGGCCTGACCTTCCGCGACGCGCGCTCGGGCCGCGTCTGGCAGTTCGACGACGCGACGCTGTCGGTGGCGCGCGCGGGGGGCGAGATCGCCGTGGCACTCGACGCCGATCTGCCGGGCCGCGTGTCGTTGCGCCTGACGGTGCCCGAGGCCGGGCCGCCCACCGCGCGACTCTCGGCGCTGGTCGACGGCGTGCCGGCGGCCGACCTCGCCGCACAGGCCCCCGCGCTTGGCTGGCTCGCGCCGCTCGAGGCGCCGGTCTCGGGCGCGCTGATCGGGCGGCTCGGCGTGGCGGGCGCACTCGGCCCCGTCGACGGCACGCTCGAGATCGGCCCCGGACGGCTCGCCCCCGATGCCGGGCGGCCGCTGCCCTTCGACCGGGCGCAGGCCTATTTCTCCTATCGGCCCGAGGGCGGGCGGCTGACCTTCACCTCGCTCGCGGTCGAGGCGCCGGGCCTGTCGCTCTCGGCCTCGGGCCATGCCGATCTCGCCGGGCCGGCGGGCGAATGGCCCGACGCGCTGACCGCCCAGCTTATGATCGAGGCGGGCGAGATCCGCGACGGGGCCGCACTGCCCGGGCCGCTGCGCCTCGCCGATGGCGCCATCGACGCGAAGATCACCCTCGCCCCCTTCGCGGCCGAGATCGGGCAGGCGGGCGTGACCGTGGCCACGGGTGGCGGCGCCGCCGCGGCGGAGGCGACGCCCGCCTCGCTGCCCGCCGATCCCGGCGCGCCCGGCCTGCGGCTCATGGCGCGGGGGCGGGTCGCGGCCGAGGCCGGCGGCTGGGCGGCCTCGCTCGACCTGGGTGCGGAAGAGGCGGGGCCGGCGCAGGTGCTGGCCCTCTGGCCGTTGGGCGCCGCTCCCGGCACGCGCGACTGGGTGGCGCGCAACGTGCTCTCGGGCCGGATCGAGCGGCCGCGGGCGGGCCTGCGCCTGTCGCCGGGCGAGCGGCCGCGCCTCGCGGTCACCTTCGGCTTCCGCGAGGGGCGGGTGCGGCCGCTGCGGGGCTTTCCGCCCGTCGAGGGTGGGCGGGGCCGCGCGGCTCTGGGCGAGAACCGCTTCTCCGTCTCGCTCGAGGCGGGGCGGATCGCGCCGGAGGGGGAGCGGCCCGTCGACCTCGCCGGCACGTCCTTCGTCATCGCCGACACCCGGCTCCAGCCCGCCGACGGCGACCTGCGGCTCGCCGCGTCCGGGCCCGTTCCGTCGGCGCTCGCCCTGCTCGATCTGCCGCAAGAGGCCGTGTCGGTGCTGGAGGAATATCCCACCAAGATCTGGGAACAGGCGGTGCCGACCGATCCCTGTATCTACCGACTCTATGAAATCGTGGGTGTCTATGGCCCGACGATGAAGGCGTTGATCCAGGAAGAGTTTGGCGACGGCATCATGTCGGCGATCGATTTCGACATGAAGATCACCCGCGTCGCCAACCCCAAGGGCGACCGGGTCAAGGTCGAGATGTCGGGCAAGTTCTTGGGCTACAACGCCTGGTAAACGGCCGTTTGATACGACGCAACTCAGCCTCGCTGCCATCTGGTCTGTGCGGGGCTGATTTGCTTTTGTGGCTCGAGGGCCCAGCCAGAACAGTTGCATAGCGCCAAGACATCACCGCGATGACTTTCAGTCTGTCCTTGGTTCGAAACCAAGGTCAATGGGTGCGACGTGCGGTTTTGGCGGGGCGCGGGATTGCCTTTTGCCGGGGACTGGCTTTTATTCCGCACCACGCGCCATCTGGCGACGAAGTTCATGGAATGGATCAAAGGGAGCAGGGCATGGCGCGGACAGTCATCAT
>LJNT01000195.1 GCA_001314685.1 Rhodobacteraceae bacterium HLUCCA09 | reverse complement strand
CGAAGCGATCCGGCTTGCCCCCTCCGCGCGCCCGTGCGACGAGCGAGCCATGGTCTTTTCCCGACTGATGCCGCTGCTGCCGCCGCCGGCGGACAGGCCGCGCGTGGTCTTCGCGCTCGCGCTCGGCATCGCTGGGGGCGGGCTGGCCACGCTCGTCGGCCTCCCCCTGCCCTGGATGCTGGGGCCGATGCTGGTCTGCGCCGCCGCCGCGCTCGGCGGGCTGCCGGTGGTGGGGCCGGTGGCAGCACGGCCGGTGGTGATTCCGGTGATCGGGGTGATGCTGGGCGCGGGCTTTGCGCCCGGCATCCTGGGCGAACTGGGCGGCTGGGCCGGCACGTTCGTGCTGCTGCCGCCCTTCCTGATCGCGGGCGGGCTCTCCTCGTGGCTGTGGTTCCGCCGGGTCGGCGGCTACGATGCTCGCACGGCCTTCTTCTGCGCCGCGCCGGGGGGCCTGAACGAGATGATCCTCCTCGGGGCCGAGGCGGGGGCCGACGAGCGCCGCATCGCGCTGGCCCACGCGCTGCGGATCTTCGTGGCGATCACCGCCGTCGCGATCGGCTTCGCCCTGTTCGGGGGGACGACGACCGCCGGGCTCGACGCGGCGCATACCGGGTTCACCGATCTGCGCCCGTTCGACGCGGCGCTGCTTCTCGGCTGCGCCGTGGCCGGGGTGCCGATGGCGCGCGCGCTGCGGCTGCCTGCGCCCGCGCTCTTCGGCCCGATGACGCTGTCGGCGGCGCTGCATCTCACCGGGCTAGTCGCGGTGCCGCCGCCAACGGTGCTCGTCGGCGTCGCGCAGCTCGTGATCGGCACGGTGCTCGGCTGCCGCTTCGTCGGCGCGAGCCTGCGCGAGACCGGGCGCGACATGCTGCTCGGCGCCGGGGCGACCCTGCTGCTGCTGACGGTGACGCTGGTCTTCGCCAGCCTCGTCGCCGCGCTGACGCCCGCGCCGTGGAGCCAGGCGGTGCTCGCCTATTCCCCCGGCGGGCTGGCCGAGATGAGCTTGCTGGCACTCGCCAAGAACCAGGACGTGGCCTATGTCGCGACCGCCCATATCGCGCGCATCGTGCTCATCCTGCTCGCCATCCAGCCGCTCTTGCGCCTGCTCGGCGACCGCCTGCCGCCCCCCCCACCCCCGCGCGGCTGACCGATCTGCACCAGGCCGCGCCCGAAAGGTCCGGAGCGGACGGGAGACGTTGCGGCGGGGACGCGCGCATGCGCCAGTTCCGGGCAGGACGGCGCGGACCGTCCGGCATATGACAGCGCCCCGAGCAGACGACAGGACCAGGCGACATGCCCTCTCCCACCACCGACCAGCAGGCGCCCCGGCGCGCGCCCCGGCCGCACCGCACCATCGAGGAGGCCGAGCGCCGCGAGGCGCGGCTGCAACCCTGCGAGGCCGAGCCCGCGCCGAAGCCCGTCATCACCGACTGGGCCAGCCTCTGATCTGGAGACAGAAAAAGGCCGCCAAGGCATAGGCTTGGCGGCCTTGCTTCAGGTATCGCACGAGGATCAGCCGACGATCTCAGTCTGCGCGAAAAAGAACGCGATCTCCTCCGCCGCCGTCTCGGGCGCGTCGGAGCCGTGAACCGAGTTCTCGCCGACCGACTGGGCGAACTCGGCCCGGATCGTGCCCGGCGCGGCGTCGGCGGGGTTGGTCGCGCCCATCACCTCGCGGTTCTTCGCGATGGCGCCCTCGCCCTCGAGCACCTGCAGCACGACCGGGCCCGAGGCCATGAACTCGCACAGCTCGCCGTAGAACGGGCGCTTGGCGTGAACCTTGTAGAACTCCTGCGCCTGCTCGAGCGTGAGCTTCACCCGTTTCTGGGCGACGATGCGCAGGCCCGCCTCCTCGAACTTGGCATTGATCCTGCCGGTGAGGTTGCGGGCCGTCGCGTCGGGCTTGATGATGCTGAAGGTGCGTTCGATGGCCATTGTCGTCTCTCCTGTCCGGGGGCATGCAGGCCCCCCTGTCGAAAACCGGCGCCCCGGTAGCATGGGGCATGAGCGGGGGAAAGGCGCTTTCCCGCGCGGGCTGCGGGCACGCGCGGACCTCGCGCTGCGCGCATCGGCCCGCCCGCCCCGCAGCCCTCGCCTGCGCGCGCTTGCACCGTGGCGCAGGGGCGGTTAGCTCCGCGGCCATGGTGCGCGCTCCCCTCATGCAACTCACCGGGGTCTCTCTCGGCCTCGGGGCCGACCGGCTGTTCGACGGCCTCGACCTCGTGATCCAGCCGGGCGACCGGGTGGCGCTGGTGGGCCGCAACGGCTCGGGCAAGTCGACACTGATGCGGGTGATGGCGGGGCGGGTCGAGCCCGACGCGGGCGAGCGCGTCATGCCGGCGGGCGTGTCGGTGGGCTATCTGGAGCAGGATCCCGACTTCGGCGCCTACGCCAGCCTCGGCGACTTCGCCGCCGCCGGGCTCGAGCCGGGCGAGGCGTGGCGGGTGGAGGCCGCGGCCGAGGGGCTGGGGCTGGCGCTGGAGGCCGACCCCGCGCGCGCCTCGGGCGGCGAGCGGCGGCGCGCGGCGCTGGCGCGCCTGCTCGCCCACGAGGCCGACCTGATGCTCCTCGACGAGCCCACCAATCACCTCGACATCGGCGCGATCCAGTGGCTCGAGGAGCGGCTGGCCGCGACCAGGGCCGCCTTCGTGCTGATCTCGCACGACCGCGCGGTCCTCGCGCGCCTCACCCGCGCCACGCTCTGGCTCGACCGGGGCATCGTGCGCCGGCAGGAGGCGGGCTTCGAGGCGTTCGAGGCCTGGCGCGAGAAGGTGTGGGAAGAGGAGGATGCCGCCGCGCACAAGCTCGACCGCCGGATCAAGGCCGAGGCGCGCTGGGCCGTCGAGGGGATCAGCGCGCGGCGCAAGCGCAACCAGGGCCGGGTGCGGCGCCTGCAGGAGATGCGCGCCGAGCGCGCCGCCCAGATCCGGCGGCAGGGCACGGCGGCGATGGAATTCGGCTCCTCCGGCAAGACCGGCAAGCTGGTGGTCGAGGCGCGCGGCATCTCCAAGCGCTACGGCGACCGGCCGGTGGTGCGCGACTTCTCGATCCGGGTGGGCCGGGGCGAGCGACTGGCGCTCGTCGGCCCCAACGGGGCGGGCAAGACGACGCTCCTGAAAATGCTGATCGGGCAGCTCGCCCCCGACACGGGCGAGGTGCGCAGGGGCACCAACGTCGAGCTCGCCGTGTTCGACCAGGCGCGCGCCGCGCTCGACGAGGGCGCCACGCTGTGGGAGAGCCTGACGGGCGACCCGGCCATGCGCATCTCGGGCCGCGCCGACCAGGTGATGGTGCGGGGCGAGCCCCGCCACGTCGTGAGCTACCTCAACGACTTTCTCTTCACCGACGAGCAGGCCCGTGCGCCCGTCCGGGCGCTGTCGGGCGGCGAGAAGGCACGGCTCCTGCTGGCGCGGCTCATGGCGCGGCCCGCGAACCTGCTGGTGCTCGACGAGCCGACCAACGATCTCGACATCGAGACGCTCGACCTGCTGCAGGAACTCGTCTCGGAGTTCGACGGCACCGTGATCCTCGTCAGCCACGACCGCGACTTCCTCGACCGGACGGCGACGACGACCGTGGCGATGGAGGGTGACGGGCATGCGGTCGTCTATGCCGGCGGATGGTCGGACATGCAGGCGCAGAGGGCGGCGGGCGGAGCCGATGGGCCGGCCCCCGCCGGACCGGCGGGCAAGGCAAGGCCGGCCCGGGGCGGGACGCGCGGCAAGGCGCCCGCCGCCTCCGCGCCAGAGCGCCGGCCGGCGGGCGCTGCCCCTGCGCTCAGCTTCACCGAAAAGCACCGGCTCGAGGCGCTGCCGGGCGAGATCGAGCGCCTGGAGGCCGAGATCGGCAAGCTCGAGGCGCTGCTGTCTGACTCGGGCCTCTACACCCGCGAGCCGGTCAAGTTCGCCAAGGCGACGGAGGCGCTGGCGGAGCGTCAGGCCAGGCTGTCGGCGGCCGAGGAGGAATGGCTGGCGCTGGAGGAGAGGGCGGAAGCGGCGGGAGGCTGACGCGAACCGCGCTCGCAGGCGAAGCCCTCCGGCCTTCGGTCGGGCCGCCCGCGCCGCTCCGTTGGGCCGGGCGCCCGCTGGCACGGGGTGCGCACCGGCCGGCCTCCGGTGACCCGCGTCGATCTGGCGGGCATCGTCACGCGCGCCCGGTCGTCGGGGCCCGCACGACCCCGGAGGCGGTTCACCGTACCAATGTCAGCGCGCCGCCGCCGATGCGCATCTCCGTGAAGCGGTCGAGATAGGTCATGCCAAGGAGCGAGCCGGACATCTCGCCGCCATTGACAACCGCCGGCACGCCCGTGTCGGCGATGCCGCCGAGGCGCACCTCGTCGAGCCAGACGCGGGCGGTCGAGACCATGCCGTTGGCCGTGCGCGCCGCGCCCACGAAGGCGAGCTCGCCGGTGTCGATGCCGACGCGGCGGGCGTCGTCGGCCGAGAGCACGATGTCGGTCGCACCGGTATCGACCACGAAGCGCACCGGCGTGCCGTTGACCTCCAGCACCATGCGGTAGTGCCCGTCGGCCGAGCGCGGCACGACCACGCGCCCCTCGTCGGCAAAGACCGATTGCTGCGGTGTCACGGTCCCCTGCAGGTCTGACCACAATCCATAGCCCGCGATCACGCCGATGAAGATCAGCGCCCACAGGCCCGCCTGCCGCAGCCCCTGCCCGAGGCTCTGCCGGTGCGACAGGAAGAAGTAGCCGGCAAGCACCGAGCCAAGCAGCACCAGGTAAAGAAGCGAGGCGGTCTGTTCGCCGGTCATGTCGGGCATCGTGGCCTTTCTCGCCGTGGCCGGGCGCGTGCGCCGCCCAGCACCACAGATAGGGCGGCCTGCGACATTCTGCCAGAGCCCGCGCGCGCAGACACCCGCGCACGCGACACCAGGCACGGGGCACCAACAGGCGGCACGAGGCACGGGGCATCACCCACGGCCCCCGCGACCGGCCGGCGCGCTCAGGCCGGGACGAGCCCCGCACCCTCGATCCCGTCGAGCACGAACTGCACCGACAGCGCGGCCAGCAGCATGCCCAGGAGTCGCGTGACCACCAGGATGCCGGTCGCCCCCAGCGCCCGCTCGATCAGGCCCGAGGCAAGAAACAACAGCAGCACCAGCGCCAGCACCGCCGCCATGACGACGTGCACCCCGAGAAGGTGCAGGGCGCGGGCGTCCGCCGGGGCCTGCCCGGCCAGCAGGATCATCGAGGCGATGGCGCCCGGCCCCGCGATCAGCGGGATGGCGAGCGGAAAGACCGAGGGGTCGGGGCGGTCGTCGTCGTCCTCGGCACTCTGCTGGCGCCGACGCGTGCGCCGGTCGAACAGCATGTCGAGCGCGGTGAGGAACAGAAGGATGCCGCCGGCGATGCGGAAGGCCGGCATCGAGATGCCGACGAAGCCCAGCACCGCCTCGCCCGCCAGCCCGAACAGCGTCAGCAGCCCCAGCGCGATCAGGCAGGCCCGCAGGGCGATGGCCCGCCGCCGCGCGCCCGTCTCGCCGGCGGTGAGCGCCACGAAGAGCGGCGCCATGCCCACGGGGTCGATCACGACGAAGAGCGTGACGAAGGCGGAGAGGAGGAAGGTCGGGTCCATGCTCAAGACGGCCTAGACCGCCCTCCGTGCCTGCTCAAGCGCTCTCTCCCCGCCCGCCCGGCTGCCGCGACCGCGTCCTCGCCGGCGGCCGCCGCGACGCGCCCGGCCCTCCTTCTTCTTGCCCGAAATATCCCGGGGGAGTCGCCCGGCACGGGCGACGGGGGGCAGCGCCCCCGATCGCGGGTGCCGCCAGCGCGCGGCGCGCGGCGTTCCCCTCAGGCCGCCGCCTCGGCCGCCTCCAGCCGCTCGGCGGCGCGCATCCACAGCGCCTCGGCCTTGTCGATCGCCTCCATAACCTCGCCATACTTGGCCTGCCAAGCCTCGCGGTGCGCGGCCATCTCCTCCGCGTAGGCCGAGGGGTCGCCCAGTCGGCGGGCGAGCTCGTCGCGCATCGCTTCGAGCTTTTCCATCCGCGCCTCGCAGCGGCGCAGCTCGGCGCGCATCTCCTTGAGATCGGAATGCGAGGGCCGGGCCTCCCTGGCCGCCGCCCTGGCGGGCTTGCGCCCTGCCACCGGCCGATCCTGCCCCAGCAGCATCTTCCGGTAGCTCTCCAGATCGCCGTCCCAGGCCGTCACCCGACCGTCCTTCACCAGCCATAGCCGGTCGGCCACGAGCGACAGAAGGTGCATGTCGTGGCTGACGAGGATCACCGCGCCGGTATAGGCGTTGAGCGCCTCCACCAGCGCCTCGCGGCTCTCGATGTCGAGGTGATTGGTCGGCTCGTCGAGGATCAGCATGTGCGGCGCGTCGAGCGTCGCCAGCAGGAGCGACAGCCGCGCCTTCTGCCCGCCGGACAGACGGCCGACCTCGGTCTCGGCCTGCGCGGCGGTCAGCCCGAACCCCGCGAGGCGGGCGCGGAGCTTCTTCGGCTCCTCGCCCGGGCGGTCGCGGCGCAGGTGGTCCAGAGGGGTTTCCTCCACCCGCAGCTCGTCGACCTGGTGCTGGGCGAAGTAGCCGATCCGCAACTTCTGGGTGAAGCGCAGGTGCCCCTCCATCGGGTCGAGACGCTTCGACAAGAGCTTGGCGAGCGTCGACTTGCCCTCGCCGTTGCGGCCCAGCAGCGCGATCCGGTCGTCCTGGTCGATGCGCAGCGACAGGCGCGAGAGCACCGCGCGCCCGTCATACCCCGCCGCGGCCGTGTCGGCCTGCACGACGGGCGGCGCCAGTTCCTCCGGCGCGGGGAAGGTGAAGGCGCGCAGGGCCGCCTCCTGCGGGGTCGAGATCGGCTTCATCCGCGCGAGCATCTTGAGGCGCGACTGGGCCTGCCGCGCCTTGTCGGCCTTGTAGCGGAACCGGTCGACATAGCTCTGCAAGTGGGCGCGGCGGGCCTCCTGTTTCTTCGCCTCCGCCTCGGCCGCGGCGAGGCGGGCGGCGCGGGTCTCGGCGAAGGTGTCGTAGGGGCCGGAATAGAGCGTGAGCCTGCGGTCCTCGAGGTGCAGGATATGCTCCACCGCCCGGTTCAGAAGGCCCCGGTCGTGGCTGATGACGAGCACGGTGTCTGGGTAGCGCGAGAGGTAGCTCTCGAGCCAGAGCGCGCCCTCGAGGTCGAGATAGTTCGTCGGCTCGTCGAGCAGCAACAGGTCGGGAGCCGAGAACAGCACGGCGGCCAGCGCCACCCGCATCCGCCAGCCGCCCGAGAAGGCCGAGCACGGCATCGCCTGCTCGGCGTCGGTAAAGCCCAGGCCCTTGAGGATCGCCGCCGCCCGGCCCTCGGCCGACCAGGCGTCGATGTCGGCGAGACGCGTCTGGATGTCGGCGATCCGGGCGGGGTCTGCGGCCGTCTCGGCCTCGGCCAGCAGGCCCGCGCGCTCGGTGTCGGCGGCGAGCACGGTATCGAGGAGCGACACCTCGTTGCCCGGCACCTCCTGGTCGACGCCGCCGATGCGCGCGCGGGCAGGCAGCTCGATCCGGCCGCCATCGAGGGCAAGCTCGCCCCGGATAAGGCGGAAGAGCGTGGTCTTGCCCGCGCCGTTGCGGCCGACGATCCCCACCTTGTGCCCGGCAGGAATGGTGGCCGAGGCAGCCTCGAACAGCGGGCGGCCCTCGACCGAGTAGGAGATGTCCTCGATGCGCAGCATGCGGGCGTGTGACACCGCCGCCGGCATGCTGTCAATTCACCCACGGCGCGCAGGCCCTGCCGCGACGGGGAACCGCGGCAGCGCCCCGGCAGCGCAAGGCGCCGCGCGCGGCGCGCGCGAGAGGCGGCGGCGCGCGCGAGAGGCAGGTGCCAACCGCCCGGCGCACCCGCCGATTTGGACAGCGGCGGCCGTCTCGGCTAAACCCCGATTCGGGGCGAGACTGGGAGCCACGCGATGACGCGCTACGAGTACAAGGTCGTGCCCGCGCCCGTGCAGGGTCGCAAGGCGCGCGGCGTGAAGGGAACGGCCGGGCGCTTCGCCCATGCGCTGGAGTCTCTCATGAACGAGTTCGGCGCCGAGGGGTGGGACTATGTCCGCGCCGACACGCTGCCCTGCGAGGAGCGCACCGGCCTGACCGGGCGCACCACCACCTACCAGAACATGCTCGTGTTCCGTCGCCCCCTGGGGGCGGCCGAGGACGCGGCGGCGCCGGCAATCTCGGGCCTGCTGGCCGCGCCCCTCCCGGAGGAGAAGGGCGAGGCCCACCCCGAAACGCGCCCAGAAAACCGACCCGAAATGCGCGCGCCGCTCGTCGCCAGCGGCGCCGAGGCGGGCCACCACCGCGAGCCGCCGCTGACGCGCGCCTCTGCCGGCGGGGACGCAGGCGGGAGCGGGCGGCCGAGCGACACCTCCGAGGCCGCGCGCGCCGCCGCCGCGGCCCTGCGGACCTACCGCGCCGGCGCGCCCCGGGGCGCCTCCGGCGACGACGACGATGGTGCGGGCGGCCGAGGCGGGGGCCTCGCCGCCGAGTAGCCTGCGCCGGCTCGCTTTGGCGCACAGGGTCGTGTGGACGCCCTTCGGCACGACTGATCCGGCAGGGCTGCGAGCCCGGTTCCGGGCGTGGCACGCAGCCCGTCCGCCACCGCGGGACGGATGCGGCGGAGGCGTATTTGGAACAGAAAGAAGCAGGGCGCGCGCCCGGGCCAGACGGATGGCGCATGGCGCGCGCCGGCAATGGCGGCGGATGCCTCGAGCCGGGTGACAAGGCCGAGGCACAGGCCGGATCACGGGCCTGATCAAGGGCCGGGCCCGGCCCGGAAGGCACGGGTCGGGCGCGCGGGTCCGCCCGCCCTGCCCCGGCCTTCCCCTTGCAGCCTTCCGCGATATGTTGCACTCCCGCACGCGGCCGGCCGCGCCCCCGTGCGAGCGGAGATGCGCGGCCACGGCAGGACGAAAGGAGCCAGCATGGCGGACGGGATGAGCGAGGCGCAGGCACGGCCGACCGAGGAGATCTCGGTGCGCGAGGTCTTCGGCGTCGAGACCGACATGGTCGTGAAGGGCTTCGCAGAGCCGACCGACCGGGTGCCCGAGCGCGATCCGACCTACAAGTTCGACCCCGACACCACCCTCGCCATCCTCGCCGGCTTTTCGCACAACCGCCGCGTGATGATCCAGGGCTACCACGGCACCGGCAAGTCGACCCATATCGAGCAGGTCGCCGCCCGGCTCAACTGGCCCTGCGTGCGGGTCAACCTCGACAGCCACATCAGCCGGATCGACCTGATCGGGAAGGACGCGATCAAGCTGCGCGAGGGCAAGCAGGTGACCGAGTTCCAGGAGGGGATCCTGCCCTGGGCCCTGCGCAACGCCTGCGCCATCGTGTTCGACGAATACGACGCCGGCCGCGCCGACGTGATGTTCGTCATCCAGCGGGTGCTCGAGGCCGACGGCAAGCTGACCCTGCTCGACCAGAACGAGGTGATCACGCCGCACCCCTCGTTCCGCCTGTTCGCCACGGCCAACACCGTGGGCCTCGGCGACACGACGGGCCTCTACCACGGCACCCAGCAGATCAACCAGGGCCAGATGGACCGCTGGTCGCTGGTCGCCACGCTGAATTACCTCTCCCACGACGCCGAGACGGCGATCGTGCTGTCGAAGGCGCCGACCTACAACACCGAGAAGGGCCGCCGGCAGGTGAGTCAGATGGTGACGGTCGCCGACCTCACGCGCACTGCCTTCATGAACGGCGACCTGTCCACCGTCATGTCGCCCCGCACGGTCATCGCTTGGGCGCAGAACGCGCTGATCTTCCGCAATGTCGGCTACGCCTTCCGGCTGACCTTCCTCAACAAGTGCGACGAGCTCGAGCGGCAGACGGTGGCCGAGTTCTACCAGCGCTGCTTCGACGAGGAGCTGCCCGAGAGCGCCGTGTCGGCCGCCGCCGCGGGCCGATGACCGTCGAAGGCCCCGCGCCCGCCATCCCCACCCGCGACGACATCGCCGCCGCGCATGCGCGCATCCGCCCCCATGTGCGGCACACGCCGTTGCTGCGGCTCGAGGCGGAGGCGCTGGGCCTGCCCTGCCCGATCACGCTCAAGCTCGAGCATCTGCAGGTGACGGGCTCGTTCAAGGTGCGCGGCGCCTTCAACAACCTGCTGTCGCGCGACGTGCCCGAGACGGGCGTCGTCGCCTTCTCGGGCGGCAACCACGGCGCGGCGGTGGCCCATGCGGCCACCGCGCTCGGCCACCGCTCGACCGTCTACGTGCCGGCCGCCATCGCCCGCCCCGAAAAGCTGGAGCGGATGCGCGCCTTCGGCGCCGAGGTGATCGTGGCCGAGGGCTCGGTCGCCGACGTGCTGGCGCAATACGCCGACCATGCCGAGCGCACCGGCGCGCTGTCGGTCCACCCCTACGACACGGCGCCGACGCTGTGCGGCCAGGGCACGGTGGCGGCCGAGATCGAGGAGGAGGAGGCGCTCGACACCCTTCTCGTCTCGACCGGCGGCGGCGGGCTGATCGGGGGGATCGCGGCGTGGTATGCGGGCCGCACCCGCGTCGTCTCGGTCGAGACCGAGGGCACGGCGACCCTTGCCCGCACGCTGGCCGAGGGGCCGTGCGTGACGATCCAGCCCACGGGCATCGCGGCGGGTTCGCTCGGCGGACCGTCGCTCGGCCTCGTTCCGGGGGCGGTGGTGGCGGCGCATGTGAGCGACGCCTGCGTGGTGTCGGACGCCGAGGTGGTCGAGGCCGGGCGCCGCCTGTGGGAGGCCGCGCGCCTCGTGGTGGAGCCGGCCGCCGCCGCCACCCTCGCCGCGCTGATCTCGGGCGCCTGGGCTCCGGCGCGGGGCGAGCGCCTCGGCCTGCTGATGTGCGGGGCCAACGTCGAGCCGGGCTGGATGCTGGCCGACAGCGCCGGCTAGCGGGCGCACGGCCCGAAACCTTTCACGCACCCACGCGTTGCGCTCGAGATGGCATCCCTTGCCCTGCCGCGTCCTCGCACCGTCCCTGCCGACTCCCATGCCCCCGTGAGCGGCGAGTCCCGGCACCAACGACGATGCGCGCGGGTCACGCGAAGCAGGTTAACGCAACGATTAATTGATTGGCAGCTTTTTGAGGCTATCGTTCAATCCATGTGCAGGATTGTGATGATCGTGCTCGCCCTTCTGCCGGCCCTCGCGGCGCCGGCCACCGCCATGCCGCTCAGCCCCGGCGCGCGGGCCGAGGCCTTCGCCACCTGCATCGGCACCTACACCGCTCAGGCCGCGCATCTGCGCCTGTCAAACGGGGCCGGGGCCGAGGCGGCCGAGGCGCGGCAGGCCGCCTTTCGCGCCCTGGCCGAGGCCGTCGCACCGCACCTCGCCACCGCGTCCGACAGCGCACCATCGGAGATCGACCTCCGCGCGCGGGTGGTCGAGGCGCGCATGGCGCAGCGGGCGCGCCTGTCCGACGCGAGCTTCCACCCCGACGCGGGCCGCCGGGCGCGCGCGGCCGACGCCGCCGCCGAGAGCCGCGCGGCCTGCGATCGGCTTCTGCTCGGGGCCTGACGCGGGGTCGGAGCGCACCCGCCTTCGCCGCATCGCCACGGCGAGGGCAGACGCCTCAGACGTGCGCATTCGGGGCAGAAACAGGCGGGGCGCGCACCCGCCCGGCGACCGCGCCACGACGCCTTGCCGTTTGCGCCCACCGGCGGTGCCATGCCACGCTCACGCCGTGTCATGCCCCACGCCTCGCGCGCTCTTCGCCGCCGCCCTGCTCGCCGCGCCGCTTGTAGCTTCGCTGTCCGCGCCGCTCGGCGCGGCACCGGGCGACGGCACCGACCCGGCCCGCGCCCGCGTGGCGGCCCAGTGCGCCGCCTTCTGGGAGGGGGCGGGACGCCGTGACCGCGCGGCGGCCTTCCGCGCCCTGTCGGAGGCGGCGGGGGGCGACCGCGCCTTTACGGCGCGGTTCATCGAGCGGACCCGGCCGGCGATGGACCGGCTCTCGGCGGAGCGCGCCACCTCGCCCCGCGCGGCGCTGCTCTGGGCGCGGCACGCGGCTCTGTGCGGCGGGGCGGCCGACGCGGAGTGACGGCGCGGCGCGGGGCCTCGCGCTCGGAGGGCGGCGCTGTCAGGATGCGGCCGATGAGTCGCGTTCGCCCCCATCTGCCGTGCCGCCTGCCCGCCAGGTGCCTCGCGGTCGCCCTCGCGGCGGCCAGCCCGGCCATCGCCGCGCCCGATCTGGCCGACCGGGGCGCGTTCGAGGCAGAGGCGCGTGCGGTCGTGCCGCAGGCGGGGCCGTCCTACCCCTATCTCCGCTGCGCCGCCCTGTACCGGGCGCTGCGGCTCGCCGCGCGGTCTGCCGACGGGGCGGCAGACCTCGCCCGGGCCACCCCCGGCGAGCGGGCGCTCATCGACGAGGCGGCCCGCGCCCGCGCCGAGCAGACAGGCCTGCGCCGGGTGCAGGTCGGCGCCCTGGTCGAGGGCGACATCGCGGCGCTTGGGCGGCTTTACACCCATCGCTTCGAGACGCTGGCCGAGCGCGATGCCGACCGGTGGTGGGACGACGCGCTGGTGGAGACCGACCTGCGCGCCTGCGGCCTTCTGCTGGAGAGCCTCGGCGCCGCCGGACGCAGCGAGGCCCCGCCAACCGGACAGGCGGCACCGGACACGGAGCCGGGCGCGGCACAGCGCTGAGCGCACCGGCGTTAACCACTGGTTAAGGTTCCGCTCGCCTCCTGCCGCGGCAGGGTGGCACTCTGGCGCCATGACACGGCTGCGATTCATCCTCACCGCGACGGCGATCATGGTGCTGATCGCGCTCGCCCTGCCGGCGCCCGCCGATGCGCAGGCGCAGGAGCCGCGCGATCGCCGCGCCTTCGAGGCGGCGGCCGAGGCGGCGGCGCCGATGGCGGGCCGCTCCTACGCCTGGGCCCGCTGCGCGGGGCTCTACCGCTCGGTGCGGCTCCATGCCGGGCGGCAGGCGCTGGGCGAGGCAAGGTGGGATTACGCGGGGCAGGTCGAGGCGGCGCTGCATCGGCGCGCCTCGCTGGAGCGGGCGGAAGAGTTCGGCCAGGCCTGGCCCTCGGCACGGATCTCGGCCGAGGTCGATATCGACGCGCTCGCCCGCCTCTATCTCGCCCGCTACCACGCGATGATCGCCGCCACTGGCCGGCCCTGGTCGCGCGACCCGATCTGGGCCGCAGACAACGAGACCTGCGGCGGCCTGCTCGACGGGCTCTGAGCGCACGTCGCGGGTGCAACCACGCACCCAGTGCGCCGATCCTTCCGCGCCCGAGCCGCGGTGCGGGAGAATCGGGGCTGGCCGCCGCCCACGTCGCTCTGCCAAAAGGAGCGGACCGCGCATCACCGGGAGAGGCGACGATGGACGACAGGCAGGCCGTGATCGTGGGGGCGGGCGACGGGCTGTCGGCCGCGCGCGCCCGAGTGTTCGCCGCCGGTCCCGCGCTGACGCTCGTCATGGGCAAGTTCGCCCGGCGCGGGCTCGCCCAGAGCATGGCGCGCGAGCTGCACCCGCAGGGCATCCACGTCGCCTGGGTCAACATCGACGGGGGGATCCGCACTCCGGTGCGTGAGGCGCCCGCGGACGCCCCCGACTCGATGCTCGACCCCGCCGCCATCGCGCGCACCTACCGCCACCTCGCCGAGCAGCACCGCTCGGCCTGGAGCGACGAGGTGGCCCTGCGCCCCTGGGTGGAGCGGTTCTGATGAAGCTCGCCCGCCCCGAACACGCCACGCCCGACGATGCCGCCGCGCGCCGCGCGGCCCGCCCCGTCGTGGCCTATCCGCCCCGGACGCTGCCGCCGGTCGATCTCGCCGCCCTGCGCGCCCGCAAGGAGCGGCTGACCGAGCGGCGACGCGTCGTGGCGCCGCCGCGCGAGGCGGCCTGCATCGAGGTGCCGGCGGGCGCGGTCTTTCGCATCGTCTGCACGGGCGGGCCGCAGGTGGGCGACCTCAACCTGTGGAACGCCCGCGACCTGACCGAGCGCTTCTACGCGGGCAAGACGCGGGCGCTGCACGGCACGCACCTGACGACCGGCGACCGGCTGTGGTCGAGCTTTCCGCACCTTCGGCCGATGGCGACGATCATCGCCGACAGTCTCGACTGGTATGGCTTCGACGCCGACGGCGCCTCGGTGCACGACGTGATCGGCACGCGCTGCGACCCCTACACCGCGCGGCTGCTGGGCGGGGCCGACTATCACCATTGCTGCCACTCGAACCTCACCCGCGCGCTGGCCGCGGCGCGGGGGCTGCCGCTCGCCAAGGCCGAGGGGCTGGTGCACGACGTGCTCAACGTCTTCATGTGCACGGGCTTCACCGCCGACACGCACCAGTATTTCATGAAGGCGAGCCCGGTCCGGCCGGGCGACACCTTGGAGTTCGTGGCCGGGATCGACCTGCTGGTGGGGCTCTCGGCCTGTCCCGGCGGCGATTGCTCGGCCGAGCATTCCTCGGACGCGGCCGCCTGCCACCCGCTGCTGATCGAGGTCGACACATTGCCGGAGGGCGCGCAGGACGACTGGCAGAGGCCCGCCCCCGCGCCCTACGACCGCAGCCACGAGGTCGGCCGCGGGGGGTGAGCGCCCCTGCCCGGCGCCGCAAGGGGCGGCAGCCCCGGGCCATGCGTATTTGAAACAGAAAGAAGCAGGGGGCGCGGCGCGGGGCGGAGGCCGACGCGCGACGCCCCGGCCGTCTCGGGGCGCGGCGGGGATGCGACGGGGATGCGACGGGGACGCGCCCGGCCTCGTGAGCCGGGTCAGCCGGCGAGCAGGTCGGCGTTGCCGCCGGCGGCGGTGGTGTCGACGCTGACGGCCACCTCGCGCACGCACCAGCGGGCGAAGTCGGTTCCCGTGAGCAGCGGCACGATGGGGCCTTGCCGGGCCGCGAGCGCGCGGGCGTAGGGCGCCGGGTCGTCGCCCTCGTAGACCACCGCCGCGAGGGCGGGCAGCGCGGTGAGCGCCTCGGGGGCCACGTGGCCGTCGATCTCGGGCGCGCCGGGGGCGGCGGCGAGCGCGGCGGCGCCGGCGGCGCGGGCCGCGCCCGCCTGCTCCTCGGCACGGGCGGCGCCGGGGCCGAGGCACAGGACGGGGCCGCGCCCCACCGTGCCGTAGCGGTTGGACTCGCCCGTGGGGCCGGGCAGGTCGGCCAGCCGCGCCGGGTCGAGCGCGGGGACGGGCAGTGCGGCCAGCGCCCGGGCCAGCCGCTGCGGGTCGGCCTCCGGGCCCGCCTCGGCGGCGGACTCGGCGGGCAGGCGGGCCTGCGGCGCGGCCGTGAAGCGTGGCAGGTAGCGGGGGCCGCCGGCCTTGGGGCCCGTGCCCGACAGACCATGCCCGCCGAAGGGCTGCGACCCGACGATGGCGCCGATCTGGTTGCGGTTGACGTAGACGTTGCCGACCGAGATGCGCGCCACGACCTGCTCCACCCGGTCGGTGATGCGCGAGTGCATGCCGAAGGTCAGCCCGTGGCCCCTGGCGTTGATCGCGTCGACCACGCGGTCGAGATCCTCGGCCCGGTAGCGGGCGATGTGCAGGACGGGGCCGAAGATCTCTTCGCCGAGATCCTCTATGCCCGACACGGCGATGGCGGCGGGGCCGGCGAAGGTGCCGGGCAGATCGGGCGGATCGACCTGCCTGAGCAGGCGGCCCGAGGCGCGGGCGGCCTCGACATGGGCCGCGATCCTGGCCAGGGCCGGCTCGTCGATCACCGGGCCGACATCGACCGCCGGGTCGACCGGATCGCCGATCACCAGCGCCTCCATCGCGCCGAAGAGCATCGCCATGAGGTCGTCGGCCACCTCGTCCTGCACGTAGAGGATGCGCGCGGCCGAGCAGCGCTGCCCGGCCGACTGGAAGGCGGAGGCCACGATGTCGCGCACCGCCTGCTCGGGCAGCGCGGTCGAATCGACGATCATCGCGTTGAGGCCGCCCGTCTCGGCGATCAGGGGCGCGCCCGGCGCGGCCTCGGCGCGGGCGGCCTCGATGCGCCTGGCGGTGGCGGTGGAGCCGGTGAAGGCGAGGCCCGCCACGCCCCGGTCGGCGGCGAGCGCGGCGCCCACCTCGGCCCCCGTGCCGGGCACGAGGCGCAGGACATCCTCGGGCACGCCGGCCTCGTGCATCAGCGCCACGCCCAGCGCCGCCGTCAGCGGCGTCGTCTCGGCGGGTTTGGCCACAACGCCGTTGCCGGCGGCCAGCGCGGCGGCGATCTGGCCGGTGAAGATGGCGAGCGGAAAGTTCCACGGGCTGATGCAGGCGAAGACGCCGTGGCCGTCGACCGCCTCGCCCGCCGCCTCGAGCCGCCGGGCCTCGGCGGCGTAGTAGCGCAGGAAGTCGACCGCCTCGCGCAGCTCGGCCACGCCGTCGAGCAGCGTCTTGCCGGCCTCGCGGGTGCAGCGGGCGAAGATCTCGGCCGCGTTCGCCTCGTAGAGGTCGGCCGCGCGCTCGAGCGCGGCGGCGCGCGCCTCCACCGGCGCGTCCCACGGCAGCGTGGCCGCGACGGCGGCGCGGGCGGCCTCTGCGGTGGCGAACACGGCCTGGCCCACCGTCTCGCCCGTGGCGGGGTTCACGATGGCGGTCTCGGTGCCCGCGCCCTGGCCCGCGCGCCAGTCGCCGCCCCGTCGCGCGGCGACTTCCTCGGCCAGCAGCTCCACCGTCTCGGGGTCGTCGAGATCCCAGCCGCGCGAATTGCGGCGCGCCGGGGCGAAGAGTTCCGAGGCGAGCTGGATGCGCCCGGGCCGCGGCAGGCCGCGCTCGACGGCGGCGAAGGGGTCGGCCGCGATCTCGGCAGGGCTCAGCGAGGCGTCGAAGATCTGGTTGACGAACGACGAGTTGGCGCCGTTTTCCAGCAGCCGGCGCACGAGATAGGCGAGCAGGTCGCGATGTCGGCCCACGGGGGCGTAGACGCGGCAGCGATGCGCGTTGCCCTTGAGCACATGGTCGTAGAGCGCCTCGCCCATCCCGTGCAGGCGCTGGAACTCGAACGAGGTGACGCCTGCGGCCTCGGCGTAGTGCTGCACCGCGGCGACGGTGTGGGCGTTGTGGGTGGCGAACTGGGGGTAGAGGCGATCGGCGCAGCCCAGCAGCTTGCGCGCGCAACACAGGTAGCTCGCGTCGGTCGCGGGCTTGGTCACCCAGACGGGGAAGCGGTCGAGCCCGGTGACCTGCGCGTGCTTGATCTCGGTATCCCAGTAGGCGCCCTTGACGAGCCGCACCATGATCCGGCGGTCGTGCCGCTCGGCCATGGCGTGAACACGGTCGATCACCTGCGCCGCGCGGCGGTTGTAGGCCTGGATCACCACGCCGAAGCCGTCCCACCCGGCGAGCGCCGCGTCGGCCACCACCGCTTCGATCACGTCGAGCGACAACTCGAGGCGCGAGTCTTCCTCGGCGTCGATGTTGAGGCCGATGCCGGCCTCCCTCGCCTGGTGGACCAGCGACGCCAAGCGCGGCACCAGCGTCGCCATCACCGTCTCGCGCTGGCGCGTCTCGTAGCGTGGGTGGAGGGCGGAGAGCTTGACCGAGATGCCCGGCGCGTCGCGGATGTCGCACCCCGCCTCGGCGGCGATGGCCGCGATCGCGTGGGCGTAGGCGGCGTGGTAGCGCAGGGCGTCGGCGTCGGTCATCGCCGCCTCGCCCAGCATGTCGTAGGAAAAGGTGTAGCCCCGCGCCGCGAAACCGCGGGCGCGGCTCATGGCCCCCTCGATGGTGGTGCCGAGCACGAACTGGCGGCCCATCTCGCGGATCGCGCGGGTGACGGCGGTGCGGATCAGCGGCTCGCCCAGCCGCCGGACGGCGCCGCGCAGCGTGTCGGCGAGGCTGCCCGAGCGGTCCTCGCGCAGCACCGCGCCCGTCAGGTAGAGGCCCCAGGTCGAGGCGTTGACGAGGCTCGATTCCGACTGGCCGAGATGCGCGTCCCACCGGCTGCCGGCGATCTTGTCCTCGATCAGGTCGTCTATCGTGGCGGCGTCGGGCACCCGCAGCAGTGCCTCGGCAAGGCACATGAGCGCCACGCCCTCCTCCGACGAGAGGCCGTATTCGCCGAGAAATCTCTCCATGATCGAGGGGCGCCCCTCCTCGCGGATGGCGCAGACCAGTGCCTCGGCGCGGGCCTGCGTCGCGGCGCGACACTCGGGCGGGGGGCCGTGCGCGGCGATCAAGGGCGCGAGGTCGGCGGCGTCGTCGCCGCGCGGTGCCCCCACGGAAGAGCCTTGGGCGGGCGAGTCGGGGAGGGAGCGCGTCTCGTTCATGCCCCAAGGGTGGCGCCCGCCCGACGTCGAGTCAAACCGCGCCGCGGCGG
>LJNT01000201.1:10691-29033 GCA_001314685.1 Rhodobacteraceae bacterium HLUCCA09 | reverse complement strand
GTCCTCGAGCGGCGCCCGCTCGGCCTCCTCGATGCGGGTGGCGAGCTCGTCGTCGCTGGTCTGGAGCGCCGCAAGCTGCGACGCCAGGTCGTCGAGCCGGCCGGAGAGGTCGCTCTCGAGCGCGGCGACCCGTTCCGACAAGGCCGAGAGGTCAGCCTGCGAGGGCCCGCCCTCGAGCGCGCCGATCGCCTCGTCGAGGCGGCCGGCCATCGTCTCCATCTCGTTAGACTGTTCGGCGAGTCGTGCCTCGACCGGCTCTAGCGACATGACGGGGCGCATTCCGTCGGGCAGGACGTAGGGCGCGGCGAAGGCGGCGCCGACCACCGCGATCGCACCGCCGAGGAAGCCAGGGATGACGCCGCCGCGGCGCTCGACCACCACCTTCTCGCCGATGGGCGGCTCGGCCGCGGCGGTTGTGGGGGCGACCGTCTCGGGCTCGGGCGTCGCCGTCTCGGGCGCCTCGCCGGGGCGGGCGTCGTCTTCGGAGGCCAGCACCGCCTCGCCGGCGATGCCGGGGGCCTCGCCGGCCTCCTGCCCCTCGGTGCGGGGATCATGGCTCACGGCCCTCAAGCCGGGCTGCGCCTCGGCCGCCTCTGCCCGTGCATCCTCCGCTTCGAGGGGGCGGTCGGCCTCGTCGGACGCGTCGCCAGCGCGCCCGGCTTCGCTTTCCTCCGTCGTGATCTCGTCGTCGGGGCGGGCGTCGGGGCGGGCGTCGGGCGCGTCTGGCTCGCCGATCACGGCCGGCTCTTCGGCGGCAAGCTCGTCGGGCTTCGCCTCTGCCTCCCCCGTGTCGTCGTCGGTGCGCGAGGTTTCTTCGCCCGTCTCGGACTCGGTCGACGCGGCATCGTCGCGGGCGTCGTCGTCGGGGCGCTTGCCGCCTTTCTGGCCTGCGCCCGGGGGGGAATCCTCCGGCTTGTTCGGCTCGGTCACGAAACGGCCCCCCTGTCCTGCTGCGAATCTTCCCATCGGGGCCGGGCGGCCCCCCGCAGGTAACCTTATCCCGCCGGTATCGGAGCCTCAAGCGCCGGGCGCTGCGGCGATAAGGTTGGCGATCGCGCCGATCATCGCCGGCGCGTCGGGCCGCTCGGCCGTCTCGGCGGCCGCCGGTGCCGGCCCGGCCCATCCCCGCGCCACCGCGGGCGACAGTGCGGCGAGCAGCAGCGCCGCGCCCGCGCCCTCGGCCATGTCGGAGGCGAGCGCGGCGCTGCGGGGCGAAAAGAGCGGCAGCAGCACGGGGCGCGGCCCGGCGAGGGCAGCCAGCGCCTCGGCCGTGGGCAGCACGGGCGCCTGGTCGTAGATCACCGCCCGGCGCGCGGTCAGCCCGCCGGCGGCCAGCCTCTCCGCAAGGTCGCCCCGCTGGTGCGCGCCCGCGAGGTGCACGATCTCGCCGGTCGGCCGCTCGGCCAGAAGCAGCGCCACCAGCGCGTCGGCGTCGCCCCCGGCGACCACCGCGTCGAACCCGGCCGCCTGCGCCGCCTCGGCCGTGCGGGTGCCGACGCACCACGCGCGCCGGCCCGCGGGCGCTAGGCGCGAGGCCGCGATGGCAACTGCGTTCTCCGAGGTGAAGACAAGCGCAGCGTCGCCCGGAATCCCCGGGAATCGCCCGTCCGGCACGATATCGAGCAGCGGGGAGATCACGGTCGCGGCGAAGGGGCCGGTCGCCGCCTCGAGCTCGGCGGCAAAGCGGAGCGCGGCCGGGCGGGGCCGTGTCAGCAGAAGCGTGATGTCGGTCGGGGTCACGTGCGGGCGCCCGGGGCTTGACTGGCCGCCCGACCTAAGCCACCGCCTCGCTGCCATGCAAGCCGCATCGCCCTCCACCCTCACCGTGCTCGGCCTCGAGAGCAGTTGCGACGACACCGGCGCCGCAATCGTCCGCTGGGCCGAGGGGTCGCCGCCCACGATCCTGTCCAACGTGGTCGCCGGGCAGGCCGAGTTGCACGCGACCTATGGCGGCGTGGTGCCCGAGATCGCCGCCCGCGCCCATGCCGAGAAGCTGGACCTCGTGGTGGAACGGGCGCTCGCCGAGGCAAGGCTGGGGCTTTCCGCCCTCGACGCGGTGGCGGTCACCGCCGGGCCGGGCCTGATCGGCGGCGTGATGGCGGGTGTGATGTGCGCCAAGGGGATCGCGCTCGGCGCCGGCCTGCCGCTGATCGGTGTCAACCACCTCGCCGGCCACGCCCTGACCCCCCGGCTGACCGACGGGCTGGCCTTTCCCTACCTGATGCTACTCGTCTCGGGTGGACACTGCCAGTTTCTCTTGGTCGAGGGGGCGGAGAGCTTCCGCCGCCTGGGCGGCACGATCGACGACGCGCCGGGAGAGGCGTTCGACAAGGTCGCCCGCCTGCTCGGCCTGCCCCAGCCCGGCGGCCCGGCGGTTGAGCGAGCGGCGGCGCAAGGCGCCCCCGCTCGCTTCGCCTTCCCCCGGCCATTGCTCGACCGGCCCGGCTGCGACCTGTCGTTCTCGGGGCTCAAGACCGCCGTCCTGCGCGCACGCGACACGGCCATGGCCGAGGCTGGCGGGCTGCGGCTGCAGGACAGGGCCGATCTCTGCGCCGGGTTCCAGCGCGCCGTGGCCGAGGTGCTCGCCGAGAAGAGCCGCCGCGCGCTGGCGGCCGCCGGAGACGTGGCGGCCTTCGCCGTGGCGGGCGGCGTCGCGGCCAACGGCGAGATCCGTGCCGCGCTCACGCGGGTCGCCGGCGAGGCGGGCGTCGCCTTCACCGCGCCGCCGCTCGCGCTGTGCACCGACAACGCCGCGATGATCGCCTGGGCGGGGATCGAGCGTCTGCGCCTCGGCGCACGTGACGGCTTCGACCTGCCCGCCCGCCCCCGCTGGCCGCTCGACGAGGGAGCCGCGCCGCTCGTGGGCGGCGGCCGAAAGGGCGCCAAGGCCTGAGCCTTGCGCCCGCCTGCGCGCGACGCGATGGTGCGCCCCGACCAGAGGGAGAGGCCAGAGTGACAGGCCATAGGGAGGGACGAATGAAGGTGGTGCTGATCTGCCGCGACAAGCCGGGGGCGCACGAGATCCGCGCAGCCAACCGCGACGCGCATCTCGCCTACGCGGCCGAGACGGGCGCGGTGTGGATGGGCGGGCCGTTCCTCGATGCAGAGGGCAACATGACCGGCTCGCTCATCATCCTCGAGGTCGAGAGCGTCGAGGCGGCGAAGGCATGGTCGGCGGGCGACCCTTACGCCAAGGCCGGCCTGTTCGAGAGCGTCACCATCGACGCCTGGAAGAAGACGGTCGGCTGATGGCCTTCTGGCTGTTCAAGTCAGAGCCCTCGACGTGGTCGTGGGACGACCAGGTGGCGAAGGGCTGCGCGGGCGAGGAATGGGACGGCGTGCGCAACTACCAGGCGCGCAACCACATGCGCGCGATGAAGCCGGGCGACCGCGGCTTCTTCTACCATTCGCAAAAGGAGAAGGCGGTCGTCGGCATCGTCGAGATCATAGCCGAGGCGCATCCCGATTCCACCGCCGAAGACGACAGGTGGGAGTGCGTCGACGTCAAGGCGGTGCGCCCCTTCGCCCGGCCGGTGACGCTCGACCAGGTCAAGGCCGAGCCCGCGCTGGCCGACATGGCGCTCCTGAAGAACTCGCGCCTCTCGGTGCAGCCAGTGACCGAGGAAGAATGGCGGCGGATCTGCGAGATGGGCGGAACCGACCCTGACTGAAGCAGGATCCTCGCAGCGCCGGCCTCGTCTGAGCGTGGGCAAGAAGAGCGGCGCCCGACGGGGGCAGGGCAAGGCTCGATGGCGTGGAGTGCCGCTCTTGCCCATATACGGCGCCCCGACGCCGCGGTCACACCGGATACGCAATGCGGAGGCTGGTGAGCCCGGAAGGATTCGAACCTTCGACCAATTGATTAAAAGTCAACTGCTCTACCACTGAGCTACGGGCCCACTCAGGGGCGGGCAGATACGGCCCGGGGCGCGCCCGGTCAAGGGCGAAAACCCCATATTCCGTGCGATGGTCTGGATCAGATGGCGCGCGTTGTGTATCTGGCGCGCGATGGATGGCACCGACCCGCAGACGCGCCTGCGCTTCATGAAGATGCACGGCCTCGGCAACGACTTCGTGGTGCTCGACGCCCGAGCGGGCGGCGTGACGGTGACGCCTGCTCTGGCGCGCGTGCTGGGCGACCGGCACCGCGGCATCGGCTTCGACCAGCTCGCGGTGATCGAGCCGGATGCCGAGGCGGCGGCCCGGCTGACCTTCCGGAACGCCGACGGCTCGCTTTCGGCCGCCTGCGGCAACGCCACCCGCTGCGTCGCCCGCCACCTGATGGACGAGACCGGCGCACCCGCCCTCACCCTGCGCACCGAGCGCGGCCTGCTCGCCTGCGAGGACGCGGGCGGCGGGCTGACGCGGGTGAACATGGGCCCGCCGGTGCTCGACTGGCGCGCGATCCCGCTGGCGGGGGATGTCGACACGCTGCACCTGCCGATCGAGGGAGACCCCGCCGCGGTCGGCATGGGCAACCCCCATTGCGTGTTCTTCGTGGAGGAGGCCGAGGCGGTCGATCTGGTCGCCTTCGGCCACGGCCACGAGACGCACCCGCTCTACCCCGAGCGCACCAACGTCGAGGTGGTGCAGGTGCTCGGCCCCGACGCGATCCGCCTGCGGATCTGGGAGCGGGGGACGGGCGTGACCCTCGCCTCGGGCTCGTGCGCCTGCGCGGCGGCGGTCTCGGCGGCGCGGCGGAGGCTGACGGACAGCAAGGTGCGGGTCGAGGTCGACGGCGGCACGCTGCACGTCGACTGGCGCGACGACGGGGTGTGGATGACCGGCCCCACCGCCCATGTCTTCGACGGGGTGCTGACGGCGGCCTTCCTCGCCGCGCTGGCAGGGTCGGAGCCGGCCTGATGGATGCCACCGCCCCCCGCTTCGCCACGCTCGGCTGCCGCCTCAACGCCTACGAGACCGAGGCGATGAAGGAGCTTGCGCAGGCCGCGGGCCTGACCGACACGGTGGTGGTCAACACCTGCGCCGTCACCGCCGAGGCGGTACGCAAGGCCCGGCAGGAGATCCGCCGCCTGCGCCGCGAGAACCCCACCGCGCGGATCGTGGTGACGGGCTGCGCCGCGCAGGTCGAGCCGCAGACCTTCGCCGCCATGGCAGAGGTCGACCATGTCGTCGGCAACGCCGCGAAGATGCGCCCCGAGACATGGGGCGCGCTCGCCGTCGGCCAGACCGAGCGCGTGCAGGTCGACGACATCATGTCGGTGCGCGAGACGGCGGGCCACCTGATCGACGGCTTCGGCACGCGGGCGCGCGCCTACGTCCAGATCCAGAACGGCTGCGACCACCGCTGCACGTTCTGCATCATCCCCTACGGCCGCGGCAACTCGCGCTCGGTGCCGGCGGGCGTCGTCGTCGAGCAGATCGCGCGGCTGGTCGACTGCGGCTACGAGGAAGTGGTGCTGACCGGAGTCGACCTCACCTCGTGGGGGGCCGATCTGCCCGCCGCGCCGCGGCTGGGCGAGCTCGTGCGGCGGGTGCTCAAGCTGGTGCCGGGCCTGCCGCGCCTGCGGCTGAGCTCGATCGACTCGGTCGAGGCCGACCCCGCGCTGATGGAGGCGCTGGCGACCGAGCCGCGGCTGATGCCGCACCTCCACCTGAGCCTCCAGGCCGGCGACGACATGATCCTCAAGCGGATGAAGCGGCGGCATCTGCGCGACGATGCCATTCGCTTCTGCGAGGAGGCGCGCGCCTGCCGCCCCGACATCGCCTTCGGCGCCGACATCATCGCGGGCTTTCCGACCGAGACGGAAGCGATGGTCGCCAATTCGCTGCGTCTCGTCGAGGAGTGCGGGCTGACATGGCTGCATGTCTTTCCCTTCTCGCCCCGCCCTGGCACGCCCGCGGCGAAGATGCCGCAGGTCGATGGCGGCGCGATCAAGGCCCGCGCAGCGCGCCTGCGCCGGCTGGGGACGGAGCGGGTAGCCACCTTCCTCGCCGCGCAGGTCGGGCGGGAGCCGACCGTGCTGGTCGAGAGCCCGCGCATGGGCCGGACGGAGCAGTTCGCCGAGGTGATCTTTGCCACCGACCAGCCGGTGGGGCGGATCGTGGCCGCCCGCGTCGTCGGACACGACGGGACACGCCTGCTGGCCGAGCCGGCCTGACCGGCGCACGGAAGCGGTTGATCCGCCCCCTGCCGTCGCCTACGCCACGGCGAAAGGAGAGCGCCATGCGGATTATTGCCCTGGTCATCGCGGCGAAGGTCTTGCTCTACATCCTCGTGGGCCTGGGCGAATGAGCGCGCGCCCGCTCCAGCTGTACCACAGCCCCGCCTCGCCTTTCGCGCGCAAGGCGGTCGTGACGCTGATAGAGACCGGCTTGGCCGACGAGGTCGACCTGATCGACACGCAGGCCACGCCGACCGCGCCGGACCCGCGGCGCGTCGCGGTCAATCCGCTGGGCAAGATCCCCGCGCTGGTGCGTCCCGACGGGCCGGCGGTGTTCGACAGCCGGGTAATCTGTCGCTATCTCGACGCGCGCGCCGGCGCCGGCCTCTACCCCGAGGCCGGCCTGTGGGACGTGCTGACGCTCGAGGCGCTGGCCGACGGCATCATGGATGCCGCCGTGCTGATGGTCTACGAGCACCGGTGCCGGCCGCCTGAAGGGGTGAGCGAGCCCTGGGTTGAGGCACAGTGGGGCAAGGCAACGCGCGCGATCGACGCGCTCGAGGACCGATGGATGCCGCATCTCGCCGGCCGGCTGACCATGGCGCAGATCGCCGTGGCCTGCGCCCTGGGCTACCTCGACCTTCGTCACTCCGGTCGCGACTGGAGACGCGGGCGGCCGGCCCTTGCGGCGTGGGAGTCGCGCTTTGCCGAGCGGCCAGCGATGGCCGCAACCCGGCCCGGCTGACCGGCCTGCGCACCTCGCGCGGAAACGGACGAAGGCGATGGCGCGAGGCGGGCGCGCCCGCTCCCGAACCGCCCAGAAGCCCGGTCAGATCAGCGCACTGGCCCATGTTAGCGCCCTTATCGCGACAACCTGCCGCATCTGCGCGCGCGTGTCCGGTGGACTGTTCGGCAACCGCCCTCTAGATACCCCGCGAAGGTCGGCGAGGACGTGTATCCCCTGCGCGGACTCCATCCGACGATACGAGCAAAAAGGGAGTAGCCACGTGTCCCAGGCAGAAGACCACGGCGGCGGCTCGCGCCGCGACTTTCTCTACTATGCAACCGCTGGCGCCGGGGCCGTGACCGCCGGAGCGGCGATCTGGCCCCTCGTCAACCAGATGAACCCCTCGGCCGACGTTCAGGCGCTTTCGACCATCCGCGTCGACGTCTCGACCCTCGAGGTCGGCACCCAGATGACGGTGAAGTATCTCGGCAAGCCGATCTTCATCCGCCGCCGCACCGAGGAAGAGATCGCCGAGGCGCGCGCCGTCGACGTCGACTCGCTTCCCGACAAGATCGCGCGGAACGACAATATCCCCGGCGACGTGCCGGCAACCGACGAGAACCGCGCGCTCGACGAATCCGGCGAATGGCTCGTCCAGTGGGGCGTCTGCACCCACCTCGGCTGCGTGCCGATCGGCGATGGCGCCGGCGATTACGCCGGCTGGTTTTGCCCCTGTCACGGCTCGCACTACGACTCGTCCGGCCGGATCCGCAGGGGGCCCGCGCCCGAGAACCTGCCCATCCCCTTGGCAGAGTTCGTCGACGACGTGACCATCCTGCTCGGCTGATTGATTGAGGGAGAGCACAGAGATGTCCGGAATTCCCCACGACCATTACGAGCCGACGAGCCGGAGCGAGAAGTGGCTGCACAGCCGCCTGCCCGTCGTCGGACTCATGTACGACACGATCATGATCCCCACCCCCAAGAACCTGAACTGGATGTGGATCTGGGGGATCGTGCTGACCGTCGCGCTGGTGCTGCAGATCGTTACCGGCATCGTGCTGGCCATGCACTACACGCCGCATGTCGACCTGGCCTTCGCGTCGGTCGAGCACATCATGCGCAACGTCAATGGTGGCCACATGCTGCGCTACCTGCACCAGAACGGCGCATCGCTCTTCTTCGTGGCGGTCTACGCGCACATCTTCCGCAGCCTCTACTATGGCTCCTACAAGAGCCCGCGCGAGATCACGTGGATCATCGGCATCCTCATCTACCTCTGCATGATGGGCACGGCCTTCATGGGCTACGTGCTGCCATGGGGGCAGATGTCGTTCTGGGGTGCCACGGTGATTACCGGCCTGTTCGGCGCGATCCCCTTCGTGGGCGACTCGATCCTCGTGTGGCTGCAGGGCGGCCCGGCCGTCGACAACGCGACGCTTCAGCGCTTCTTCTCTCTGCACTACCTGCTGCCGTTCGTGATCGCGGGGCTGACGGTCGTGCATATCTGGGCCTTCCACACCACGGGGAACAACAACCCGACGGGCGTCGAGGTGCGGCGCACCTCGAAGGACGAGGCCGAGCGCGACACCGTTCCGTTCTGGCCCTACTTCGTCATGAAGGACCTGTTCGCGCTGGGCGTTATCTTGGTGGTGTTCTTCGCCATCGTGGGCTTCATGCCGAACTATCTCGGCCACCCCGACAACTACATCGAGGCAAATCCGCTGGTGACGCCGGCGCACATCGTGCCCGAGTGGTACTTCCTGCCGTTCTACGCGATCCTGCGCGCCTTCGACGCCGAGGTGTGGCTGGTGATGTTGGTCGACTGGATCACCTTCGGCATCATTGACGCCAAGTTCTTCGGCGTGCTGGCGATGTTCGGCGCGATCGTGGTGATGGCGCTGGCACCGTGGCTCGACACGTCGTCGGTGCGCTCGGGGCGTTACCGTCCGATGTTCAAGTGGTGGTTCGCCCTCTTCGTCGTCAACTTCTTCGTCCTGATGTGGGCGGGGGCAATGCCGGCAGAGGGGATCTATCCCTACATCGCCCTCATCGGCTCGACCTACTGGTTCGCCTATTTCCTCGTGATCCTGCCGCTGCTCGGCGTCATAGAGAAGCCGCTGCCGCAGCCCGCGACGATCGAGGACGACTTCAGGGCCAAATACGTGGAGCGTGACGACGACGACGATGCCGTCGCGGTACCGACGCCCGCGGAATGACCGGAAAGGACGCAAGACAGATGCTCAGAAACCTCACCCTTTCCGTGATCGCTGCCCTCGGCCTGACGGCCGGGGGGGCGATGGCCGCCGGCGAGGCGGGCCAGGTGACCGATTACGACTTCTCGTTCGAGGGGCCGTTCGGCACCTACGACCAGATGCAGCTCCAGCGGGGCATGCAGGTCTTTACCGAGATCTGCGCGGCCTGCCACGGCCTGCGCTATGTACCGTTCCGCACCTTGAGCGACCCGGGCGGCCCCGGCCTGCCCGACGACCAGGTGCGCGCCTATGCCGAGATGTTCGAGGTCTACGACCCCGAGCTCGACGATGGCTTCGGCGGCTTCCGGCCGGCGACGCCGGTCGACCACTACCCGGAAAGCCAGTTCGAGGGTGCGCCCGATCTCAGCCTGATGGCCAAGGCGCGGGCGGGCTTCAGCGGCCCCTATGGCACCGGCCTCGCGCAGCTCTTCAAGGGGATGGGAGGCCCGGAATATATCGCCTCGTACCTCACCGGCTACACCGGCGAGGACAAGATGGAGGCGGGTACGCTGCTCTACGAGAACGTCACCTACCCCGGTGGCTGGACGCAGATGGCGCCCGTGTTCTACGGCGACGATGTCCTCTACGAGGACGGCACCGAGGCGACGATCGAGCAGCAGGCGGTCGACGTCGCCGCCTTCCTGATGTGGACGGCCGAGCCCAAGATGATGGCGCGCAAGCAGACCGGCTTCGCCGCAGTGATCTTTCTCGGCGTGCTGACGGTTCTGCTCTACCTCACCAACAAGCGCCTCTGGGCCCCGATCAAGGCCCGCGCCAAGGAGACGCCGGCCGAGTGAACATACCTCAATGCCCGGCCGATATGGGGGCGCGCCACCCGGCGCGCCCCTTCTCTTTTTGCGACATGCCCCGGCGCCTGCTTGAGCCCCGGCAGCGCCCCCGATAGACGGGCCGCCGAGGAGATCCCGCGATGAGCTTCAATACCTTCGGTCATGTCTTCCGCGTCACCACCTGGGGCGAGAGCCACGGCCCCGCCATCGGCGCCACCGTCGATGGCTGCCCTCCGGGCGTGCCGCTGTCTGAGGGCGACCTGCAGGGCTGGCTCGACAAGCGCAAGCCGGGGCAGAGCCGCTACACGACCCAGCGGAAGGAGGCCGACGCGGTCGAGATCCTGTCGGGCGTGTTCGAGGGCATCACCACGGGCACGCCGATCCAGCTGTTGATCCGCAATACCGACCAGCGGTCGAAGGACTATTCCGAGATCGCGGAGAAATTCCGCCCCGGCCATGCCGACATCACCTACTGGCAGAAATACGGCCTGCGCGACTATCGCGGCGGCGGCCGCTCCTCGGCGCGCGAGACGGCGGCACGGGTGGCCGCGGGCGGCGTCGCCCGCACGGCGCTGGCGGCGCTGGCACCAGAGCTGCGGATCGTCGGCTACATGGTGCAGATGGGGCCGAAGCGGCTGGACCGCGAACGGATGGATCTCTCCGAGATCGACAAGAACCCGTTCTTCCTGCCCGACGCCACCGCCGCGGTGGAATGGGCCGACTATCTCGACGCCCAGCGCAAGTCGGGCAACTCCGTGGGTGCCACGATCGAGGTGGTCGCGCAGGGCGTGCCGCCCGGCCTCGGCGCCCCGATCTATGCCAAGCTGGACGCCGACCTCGCGGCGGCGATGATGTCGATCAACGCGGTCAAGGGCGTCGAGGTCGGCCAAGGCATGGCGGCTGCGACCCTGACGGGAGAACAGAACGCCGACGAGATCGCCATGGGCGAGGGCGGGCCGGTCTATTCGTCCAACCACGCCGGCGGCATCCTCGGCGGCATCTCGACGGGTCAGGACGTGGTTGTGCGCTTCGCGGTCAAGCCCACCTCTTCGATCCTGACACCCCGCCGCACCATCACCACGGGCGGCGAAGAGACCGAGATCGTGACCAAGGGCAGGCACGACCCGTGCGTGGGAATCCGCGCCGTGCCGGTGGGCGAGGCGATGATGGCCTGCGTGCTGCTCGACCACCTGCTCCTCGACCGCGCCCAGACCGGCGGCACGCGCGGCCACATCGGCTGACGGCGCGCCGCGGCCCGCGCCCGACGCAGGGCGGGCGGGGGGCATCGGGCGCGGGTCGCCCTATCGGTCGGCGGGAACCGCAGGCGCCGGCGTGGCGCGGGCGAGCTGCACGGCGAGGATGCCCCCCATCACGATCGCCACGCCGGCGAGATCGGTCCACCCCATCCGCTCACCCAGAACGACGGCCGCGATGGCCACGCCGAAGAACGGGTTGAGAAAGTGGAAGGTTGCCGCCCGAGTCGCCCCGATCCGCCCCACCAGCAGGAACCACACGACCGTCGCCGCAAGGCCGGGCACCAGCGTGGTGTAGGCGAAGGCGATCGCGAGCGTCCACGACGGCTCCACCTCCCACGTCTCGAACAGCAGGGCCGGCACGAAGAGCGCGGCCGAGCCGACCCACATCTGCAGGCCAACGATCATCAGCACGTTGCCGCCCGACGAGGCGCCCCGCACCGACAGGGTTGCGAAGGTGAGCGCGACCACGCCGACGACGCAGAGCGAGACGCCCCAGGGGTCGGCCCCTTCCTGCACCCGCGTGCCCATGATCAGCGCGACGCCCGCGAGGCCCGCCACCAGCCCTGCGATTCCGAGAGGCGGCAGGCGCTCGCCGAAGGCCAGCCACGCAGCGAGCGCGACGGCGAGCGGCATGGTCGAGGCGATGATCGCCGCGAGCGAGGCCTCGACCGTCTGCATCGCCACGAAGTTGAGCCCGAGGTAGAGCGCATTCTGGCACAGGCCGAAGACGATGGTCGCCCGCGCCTGCCCCCGAGTGAGCCGCCACGTCTGGCCCAGCGCGGCGGCGATGCCCACGGCCAGCGTGCCGGAGATGAAAAAGCGGATGGCGAGCGCGGCGAGCGGCGGCGCGTCGGCCACGATGATCCGGGCCGAGGCGAAGGCCGACGACCACATGACCGCGAAGGCCAGCCCCATGACCAAAGCGCGCAGCTCCATCAGGAGGGTGGCTGCCAGAGCTCGACCGGGTTGCCCTCTGGGTCGTGGATGCGGGCGAAGCGGCCGTGCGGGCCGTCCCATTCCTCTCGCCGCTCGGCGGTGATGCCGAAGACGGCGAGGCGGGCCAGCAGATCGTCGAGATCATCGACGCGGAAGTTCAGCATGAAGTCGCGTTCGGGCGGGAAATAGTCGGTATCGGCCGGGAAGGGGGCAAAGACGGTATACCCCGCCTGCTGGCTCCACGGCGCCTCGCCGCCGCCCACGCCGAGGTGCGTCTCGTACCAGCCGGCCAGCTGCTCGGGGTCCTTCGCGCGGAAGAACACGCCGCCGATGCCCGTCACCTGTGCCATGTCGCCCTCCCATGGGCGGGGCGGAAATGAGAAAGGGCCGCTCCCCGCGGGCGACCCTTTCAGCAAACTTCGGGGGGAGGCAAGCCTCAGCCGTTGACACTGTCCTTCAGCGCCTTGGCGATGGTGACCTTCACCTGCTTGTCGGCGTCCTTCTTGATCTGCTCGCCCGTCGCCGGGTTGCGCACCATCCGCTCAGGGCGCTCGCGGCAGTAGATCTTGCCGATGCCCGGCAGCGTTACCGCGCCGCCGCCGGCGACCTCCTTGGTGACGATGTCGGTGATCGCGTCGAGCGCGGCGCCCGCCGTCTTCTTGTCGCTGCCCATTTCGTCGGCGAGCGCGGCGACGAGTTGCGTCTTGGTCATCGGCTTGTTGGCCATGTGGGTCTCCTCGTGTCCTCCCCCTTGTTCTTGGGGGTCTCATCTGGTGATTCTACGCCATCTAGCGCACACTCACAACGATTAGTGGCGCGCCGGTCAAGAAAACAAGGGTTTTCGAGACCGCGGGGGCGGATCAGAGGAAGGCTGTTTCCTCGAAGCTGCGCAATTTGCGGCTGTGCAGGCGCTCGAGAGGCATGTCACGAAGTCGTTCCATCGCGCGGACGCCGATCAGGAGGTGCCTGGCGACCTGCGTCTTGTAGAATTCCGATGCCATGCCGGGCAGTTTGAGCTCGCCGTGCAGCGGCTTGTCGGAGACGCACAACAGCGTCCCGTAGGGCACCCGGAAGCGGAAGCCGTTGGCGGCAATCGTGCCCGACTCCATGTCGAGGGCGATGGCGCGCGACTGGCTGAGGCGCTGCACCGGGCCCGACTGGTCGCGCAACTCCCAGTTGCGGTTGTCGACCGTCGCCACAGTGCCCGTGCGCATGATGCGCTTCAGCTCGAAGCCCTGAAGCTCGGTGACCTCGGCCACAGCCTGCTCCAGCGCCACCTGGATCTCGGCGAGGGGCGGGACAGGCACCCAGACCGGCAGGTCGTCGTCGAGCACCTTGTCTTCGCGCAGGTAGGCATGGGCGAGCACGAAGTCGCCCAGCTTCTGGCTGTTGCGCAGGCCCGCGCAGTGGCCGACCATCAGCCACGCATGCGGCCTCAGAACCGCGATGTGGTCGGTCGCCGTCTTGGCATTCGACGGCCCGACGCCGATGTTGACCAGCGTGATCCCCGCGCCGTTCGGCCGCTTGAGGTGGTAGGTCGGCATCTGCGGCAGCTTGGGCGGCACCGGCAGCGTGCCGCGCGGATCGGTCAGAATGTGGTTGCCGGGGCCGACGAAGCTCTCGTAGCCGCTGCCCTCGTCGGCCAGCGCGGCCCGGGCGTAGGCCTCGAATTCCTGCACGTAGAACTGGTAGTTGGTGAACAGGACATGGTTCTGGAAATGCTCGGCATCCGTCGCCGTGTAATGCGACAGCCGCGCCAGCGAATAATCGATGCGCTGCGCGGTGAAGGGGGCGAGCGCGCCCGACCCGTCCTCGTGGTGGAACTCGTAGCCGTTGACGATGGCGTCGTTCGTCGTGGCAAGGTCGGGCACGTCGAACACGTCGCGCAGCGGAAAGTCGAGCGCCCCCTCCTGCGGCACGGTGGGGTCGTCGGCCCCGGCCATGGCGAAATGGATCGGGATGGGCGTATCCGACGGCCCGATCTCGACCGGTTGCCCGTGGTTCTCGATCAACAGGCCGATCTGCTGGATCAGGTAGTTGCGGAACAGATCGGGCCGCGTGATCGTGGTCGAATACGTCCCCGGCAGCGGCACGTGGCCAAAGGCCAGCCGCGTGTCGGCCTCGGCGAAACTGGTGGTCGTGAGGCGGATCTCGGGGTAATGGGCGCGGAAGCGGGTGTCGGGCTTGCCGGCCCGCACCGTGTCGGCAAAGCGGCCGCGCAGAAAGCCGATGGCCCCGTCGTAGAGCTGTTGCAGGCGATCGACGGCGGCCTGGGCATCGCGGAAGAGCGCTGTGCTCTGCCCCTCGGGCGTCAGGATCGGGGCGACGCGGTCGCGGACGTTCATGGCGCGGCCCTCCGGCTGTCGGAATGCGGGGCGGCGCGGGGCGGCTGGATCATGGAATGTCTGGTATCGGCCATGGCAGAGTCTTCCGTATCCGGGGCGCCGATGCAAGCAGCGACGAAGATATCGGGGCTGGCCAAGCGACCATCGGCATGATCCCATCTGTTCCGTTCCCCGTGGCAGCACCCCGTGACCGGGGCATGACAGGAGGGCCGAGATGAACGCGCCGCGCACAGCCAACATCACCCACTGGGACGAGCGGGTGGACCTTGCCGCCGCCCTGCGCTGGGCCGCGAGGCTCAACCTGCACGAGGCCGTGGCCAACCACTTCAGCCTTGCCGTGAACGAGGCCGGCACGCGCTTTCTGGTCAATCCCAACCGGCGGCACTTTTCTCGCGTGCGCGCCTCCGACCTGCTCGAGATCGACGCGACCGACCCTGCCACGCTCGACCGCCCCGACGCGCCCGACGCCACAGCCTGGGGCCTGCACGGCGCTCTGCACCGGCGGGTGCCGCACGCCCGCTGCGCGATGCACGTCCACTCGCCCTTCGCCACCGTGCTCGCCTGCCTCGACGACCCGCGCCTGCCCCCGCTCGACCAGAACGCCTGCATGTTCTACGGGCGGCAAGCGATCGACACGCAATATGGCGGGCTCGCGCTCGAGGAAGAGGGCGCGCGTTGCGCCGAGTTGCTCTCCGACCCGTCGCTGTCGGTGCTCGTCATGGGCAACCATGGCGTTATGGTGATCGGCGAGACGGTCGCGCAGGCCTTCGACCGGCTCTACTATTTCGAGCGCGCGGCCGAGACCTATATCCGCGCCCTGCAGACGGGCCGCCCTCTGCGCATCCTTTCCGAAGCGGTCGCCGCCAAGACCGCCGCCGAGCTCGAGAGCGAGCCCTCGGGGGGCGCGGCGCACCTGGCAGAGCTCAAGGCGATCCTCGACGCCGAAGGGTCGGACTATGCCGGCTGAGCGCGCGGGGCTCGCGCCATTCCTCGACGCGCAGGCGCCGGTGATCGGGGCGGTGATGGCAGAGCTCGCCCGCGGCCGGAAGGAGACGCACTGGATGTGGTTCGTCTTTCCCCAGCTCCGCGGCCTCGGCCGGTCGGAGCGGGCGCGCTTCTTCGGCATCGAGGGGCTGCAAGAGGCGCGCGACTACGCCGCCCACCCCGTGCTCGCCCCCCGCCTGCGCGCGGCGGCCGAGCTGGTGCTGTCGCATGCCGGCCGGCCGGCCGAGGCGATCATGGGCGCCGTCGACGCGGCCAAGCTACGCTCCTGCGCGACGCTCTTTGCCGCGGCCGACCCCGCAGCGCGCATCTTTCCGGCGCTGCTGTCTGCCTTCTACGACGGCACGCCCTGCCCCGAGACGGCGGCGCGGGTCTGAGAGATGGCTGGCACGCTCCTCTCCCTCGGGCACGGCTATTCGGCGCGGGCGCTGGCGCGGAGCCTCGGCCCCGGCTGGCGCGTGATCGGCACCACCCGCAGCCCGGACAAGGCCGCCGCCCTGCGCAACGAGGGCGTGGAGCCGCGCGTCTGGCCCGGCACCGACCTGGCGGACGACATCGCCGAGGCGACCCATATCCTGGCCTCGGCCGGCCCCGACGAGGCAGGCGACCCGTTCCTGCCGCTTCTCGGCGGGGCGCTGGCGCGGGCGCGGCCGGCCTGGGTGGGCTATCTCTCCACCACCGGCGTCTACGGCGACCAGGGCGGCGACTGGGTCGACGAGGACAGCCCGCTTGCGCCGGGCACCGAGCGCGGCCGCCGCCGAGCGCTGGCCGAAGAGCAGTGGCGCACGGTGTCGGAGGATGGCGGCTGGCCACTCGCCCTCTTTCGTCTCGCCGGCATCTACGGCCCCGGGCGCGGGCCGTTCCAGCGCATCCGCAGCGGCGAGGCGCGCCGGATCGTCAAGCCCGGCCAGGTCTTCTCGCGCATCCACGTCGATGACATCGCCCAGGTCGTCGCCGCCGCCATGGCCCGACCCGAGGCGGCCGCGCCAGGCGGCACCGCCTTCAATGTCTGCGACGACGACCCCGCCCCGCCGCAGGACGTGCTGGAAGAGGCCGCACGCCTGCTCGGCCTGCCGCCGCCGCCCGAGATTCCCTACAAGGCGGCCGACCTGTCGCCAATGGCCCGCAGCTTCTACGCCGAGAGCAAGCGGGTGCGGAACGACCGGATCAAGAAACGTCTCGGCGTGCGCCTGCTCTACCCCACCTACCGCGATGGACTCGCCGCCCTGCTCGCCGCAGAAGGCGGCTGATGGGCCTCAGCCGAGTTCTGCCAGTCGCGCCTCCTGCCGGGCGATCAGCGCCTCGATCTCGGCGATCGTCTCGGCAGAGAGGGCCGGCCCCGGCTTGCGCAGGGTGGCGTGCGCGATGGCGCCGCGCCGCGCCAGCGTGTGCTTGCGGATGGCCAGCCCGAGGCCCGGCTGGCTCTCGTAGCGCACGAGCGGCAGGTAGGCGGCGAAGACGGCGTGCATCCGCTCGGTCTCGCCCGCGTGCCAGAGGCGCACGATGTCGGCCATCATCTCGGGGAAGGCGAAGCCGGTCATCGCGCCGTCGGCGCCGCGCTGCATCTCCTCGGGCAGGAAGAGGCCGCCGTTGCCGGTGAGGATCGAGATGCGCCGCCCGCCGGCGGCCGTGGTGCGGCGCAGCGCGCTGATCTTTTCCAGCCCCGGCCAGTCTTCGTGCTTGAGCATCACGCAGGCCGGGCATTCCGCCACGATCCGGTCGATCACCTTCGGGGCGATCTGGACGTTCGTGACCAGCGGAAAGTCCTGCAGGACCCAGGGAATGTCGCCCAGCATCTCGGCCACATTGCGGTAGTAGCCGAGGATCTGATCGTCGGTGCGCAGGCTGCCGGGGGGCGCCACCATGACGCCCGCGGCCCCCGCATCCATCGCCTCGCGCGCCAGCGCCGCGATCGCGGCGAAGCCGGGCGCCGAGACGCCGACAATCACCGGCAGATCGGTGCGCGCGCAGACGCGTCGGACGACCGTCACCGATTCCTCCGCCGTCAGCTTTCCCGCCTCGCCCATCATCCCGAGGATCGTCAGCCCCGTCGCGCCCTTCTCGACGTAGAAGTCGACCATGCGGTCGATGCTCTCCACGTCGAGGGCGCCGTCGGGCAGGAAGGGGGTACAGGCGATGGTGAAGACGCCGGAGGCGGTCTCATCGAGCATTGTCGGGCTCCTGTGCGTGGGTGAGGCCGAGGGCGATCTGCGCAAGCGCCATCGCCGCGCCGGCCTGGCAGGGGTCGATCACGGGCAGGCTGGTGGCCTCTTCCAGCCAGGCCCGCGCATGGGCCATGCCGGCGCAGCCGAGGATCAGCACGTCGGCGCCGTCGTCGTCGCGCAGCGCGAGAGCGGTTTCCTCCATCCGGTCGCGCGCGTCAGCGGCCGCAAGGTCGCCCACGCGCCGGCCGATGGCCCGGTCGCCGGCGCAGCGGCCCTCGATCCCCAAGGCGCGCATCGCACGCCGGTGGCGCGGGAGCGAGGCGGGCAGGATCGAGATCACGCCGAAGCGGTCGCCGAGCGACAGCGCCGTCAGGAAGGCCGCCTCGCCGATGCCGGTCGCGGGCAGGGCCGTGCGGTCGCGCAGCGCGTGCAGGCCGGGGTCAGAGAAGCAGGCAATGACAAAGCCCGCCGCCTCGGCCTCGAGGTCGGCGGCGAGGGAGAGCAGGTGCGGCACCGTTTCGTCGGCCTGCGCCTGGCTCTCGATGGCGGGCGGGCCGTCGTGCAGCGTGACGCAGCGGATCGGCGTGCCGTGGCGGGTCAGGGGCGCGAGCGCCTCGGCGATGCCGTCGGTCACGTGCTCCGACGAGTTGGGGTTGATGACGACGAGCGCGCGATCGGGGGTCATGCCCGGGCTCCGTGCCCGCGCGTCCGGGCGGGGCCTGTCCGACGCGGGTGGGCGGGTG
>LJNT01000201.1:0-10683 GCA_001314685.1 Rhodobacteraceae bacterium HLUCCA09 | reverse complement strand
GCCCCGCCCGGACGGAGACGGCGGGCCGCCGAGGGCCGCAAGGCCGCGCGCCGGTTTCATGCGCCCTCCCGCGTCGGCGTCTGGATCTCGATCTGGTGGCCCTCGGGATCCTCGAAGGTGAAGACGCGGATGCCGAGGGCCTCGTTGTCGCGCACGGGCGTCAGCGCAACCGCCCCTCGAGCCCCGGCCCAGACGTGCCAGGCGTCGACATCAGGCACCCGCAGGCAGAGCTGGACGGGCTTGCTGTCCGACGCGCGGTGGGCGCCCCTGGTTTCGTCGACGAGACCGACATGGGCGCCGTGGGCCAGCCGGTAGATGCGCGACCACCCCTGGTCGATCACCAGGGAGAGGCCGAGCACGCCTTCGTAGAACCGAGCCGCCGCGGCGAGGTCGCGATAGTAAAGAAACGTGATCGCGAGGGTCGCGCCTTCGGGGCGGGCGGCGGCGCTCATCGCGGCGCCCCCGGCTCGGGGCGGGCGATCCAGCGGCCGGAGCCGGGCTGGGCGTGCAACACCCCGTCCTCGACGATGGTCTCGCCGCGCAGCAGCACGCGCTCGGGCCAGCCGGTGACGGTGTGGCCCTCGAAGGGATTGTAGCCCACGTTGTCGTGCAGGTCGTCGGCGCCGTAGGTGTGGGTGCGGCCCGGGTCCCAGAGTACAAGATCGGCATCCATCCCCGGCGCGATGTCGCCCTTGCGCGGCAGGCCGTAGAGACGGGCGGGGGCTGCGGCGGTCAACTCCACGAAGGCGTGCGCGCCGAGCCGCCCCCGCGTCACCATCGCGTCGAACAGCAGCGGCAGGCGCAACTCCAGCCCCGGCTGACCGTTGGCGATCTTGTCGAACGGCGGAGTCTCTCCCGCCGCGAGTTTGCCCGAGGCGTCGAACCGATAGGGCGCGTGGTCGGACGAGACGAGCGCGAGGTCGCCGCGCGCCAGCGCCTCCCACAGCGCGTCGCGGTCCTCGGGCGCGCGCTGGGGCGGCGAGCACATCCACTTGGCGCCCTCGAGGCCGGGGCGGTCGAGAGCGGCCTCTGTCTGGAACAGGTAATGCGTGCAGGTCTCGGCCAGCACCGGGGCGCCGCGGGCGCGGGCGGCGCGCACCTCTTCCAGAGCCTCGATGCAGGTGACGTGAAAGATCATCACCCGCGCGCCGGTCAGCTCGGCGAAGCGGCAGATGCGGTGGGTCGCCTCGGCCTCGGCCTCGCGCGGGCGCGAGGCGGCGTGGTCGAGCGGCCGGGTGCGGCCGGCGGCCAGCAGGCGGGCGCGTTCGCGCGCGACGATGGCATCGGTCTCGCAATGCACGCAGAGCAGGGCGCCCGCGTCGCGGGCCGTGTCCATGACCGCGAGAATCTGCGCGTCGCCGAGGCCGATGGCGTAGGTGGTGAACACCTTGATCGACCGGTGCCCCTCGGCGGCGAGCGCCATCAGGTCGTCGTGGAAGTGGGGCGCGGCCGGGTCGGCCACCGAAAAGTGAAAGGCGTGATCTACCCGCGCCCCGCGCCGGGCACGCTCGGCATAGGCGGCGACGGTGTCGCGCGGGCGCTCGCCCCGCATCTGGGCGGCGAAGGAGATCAGCGTTGTCGTGCCCCCCATCGCGGCAGCTGCGGTGGCTGTCTCGAACGTGTCGGCGTTCACGAGGCCCATGCCCGAGAGCTGCTCGATGTGGCAATGCGGATCGACACCGCCGGGCGTGACGATCCGGCCGCGCGCGTCGATCTCGCGGTCGGCCGGGCCCAGGCCCGCTCCCAGCGCCACGATCCGCCCGCCGGACACGGCTATGTCGCCGGTGAAGCGGCCGGCCCGGGCGATCACGTCGCCGCCGCGGATCACGATGTCGTAGGTCATGCGGCCCTCGCCCCCGACTCGCGGCGCCGCCCCCCTGCGGTTCCGCACCGGGGTGCAGAATGGGCCGGGCGGACGGGCGCCGCAAGGGCCGCGCCGGGCTTGCGACACGCCTGCCCGCATGCGAACGGAGGTCCATGCAGCCAAGACCCTCCGCCCTCCCGCTTGGTCGCGCCCGGATCGGCGCCGCGTTCCTCGCCGCGATCACGCTCTGGGTCTTCTGCGCCGCAGCCCCGGCACACGCGCAGGTGCTGCCGATCCCGGGCCTGCCCGACGCGCTGGGCGGCGTCGGCGGGGGGCAACCTGCGCAGCCGGCGCCGGGCGCCGGCGCCCCGGTCGAGGCGCCCCAGGGGGAGAGCACGGCGCCCGCGGCCGAAGGCAGCCCGACCCAGGCCCTGATCGACATCCTGCGCGACGAGGCCGCCCGCGAAGCCCTGATCCGTGAGCTCGAAGCCGCGGCGGCCGCGGCAGCGGCCGGCGAGGATGCGGCCGCGAGCGATGGCGCGGCGCAGCCGGCCGACGGAGCGGCAGCGACCGCACCCGCCGCGCCGGCAGCCGACACCACCATCGGCGCCCGCGCCGCCGACGCGACGCGGCGGGTGGCGCGCTGGGCTGTGGCCGAACTCGGCCAGATCTGGCTGAGGGTGCAGCGCATCCCCTCGACCTTCTCCCTTTCGGCGCGCGCCCTCGAGGGTGACGCTCTGATCGAGGCGCTCCGCGGGATCGCGCCGCTGGCCATCGCCATCTACACGAGCTTCGCCGTGCTGCGGCTGATCGCGCGCCCCCTGCGCCGCCGCATGCTGCCGAAGCAGGCCGATCCGAGCTGGTTCAACCGGCTGTTCCGCCGGCTCGGTGCCAGCGCGCTCGATCTCTTCACCCTGCCCGTGGCGGTTTTCACCGGCATCTTCGCGCTCTTCGCGCTCGGCCTCGTGGAGGCAGACGAGAACGGGCAGGCTCAGCTCTCCGACAGTGGCGCGCTGTTCCTCTACGCCTTCGCAGCAGTCGAGATATCGGTGGTCGTCCTGCGGCTGGTCCTGTCGCCCCTGACGCCCGAGGTGCGTGTGGTCGGCCTGCCCGACCTGGCGATCCGCTGGCTGTGGGGGGTGGGGATCACGGTGATCTACGTGATGGGCTACGGCCAGTTCTGGGTCGTGCCGGTGGTGTCCTCGGGGGTGTCGGTCTTCGTGGGCCGGGCGACGGCGGCGGTGCTCTCGACCCTGGTCGTGGCCGGGCTGATCGTTCTGGTCCTGTGGTGGCGGCGCGGCGTAGCCGGGTGGCTCGCCTCGGAAGAGCGCACGCTGCCGCTGGCAGGCCCGCTCAAGCCGCTGGGCGAGCGCTGGCACTGGCCGGTGCTGGTCTACCTCTTCTATGTGCTGATCACGGTGATGACGCGGCCCGGGAACGTGTTGGTGCCGCTTCTCGTGACCACATCGCAGGTGGCGCTGGTGATCGTGGTGGCCGCCGTCGTGTTCGGCGCGCTTGCGGCCGCGAGCGCGCGGCGCCTGCGGGTGCCCGATACGCTCGCGCATCGCCTGCCCCTCCTCGAGGAGCGGCTGAACCAGCTGGTGCCCGCCGTGCTGCGGATCGCGCGGCTGGTGATTGCGGCCGTCGCGCTCGTGGTGGTGCTCGAGATCCTCGGGCTGCAGACGCTGGGCGGCCTGCTGACGTCGGACGCGGTGGAGCGGCTGTCGAGCGGCCTTTTCGGCGTGTTCCTGATCGTGGCTGTGCTTTCAGTCGTCTGGCTCGGCATGACCTCGTGGGTCGACTACCGGCTCAACCCCTTCGTCGGCTCGGTGCCCACCCCGCGCGAGATCACCCTGCTGACGCTGATGAAGAACGCCGCGACCGTGGCGATCGTCATCATCGGCGGGATCACCTCGCTGGCCCAGCTCGGCATGAATGTCGGCCCGCTGATCGCCTCGGCCGGCGTGATCGGCCTCGCCATCTCGTTCGGCGCGCAGCGGATGGTCGAGGACATCTTCTCGGGCATCTTCATTCAGGCCGAGGGCGCGATGAACGTGGGAGATGTGGTCGATGTCGGCGGCACCGTCGGCACGGTCGAGAAGCTGACCGTGCGCTCGGTGACGCTGCGCGACCTGTCGGGCGTGGTGCATGTCATCCCGTTCTCGTCGGCGGCCAAGATCTCGAACTACATGCGCGACTTCTCCTACCACGTTGCGGATATCGGCGTGGCCTACCGCGAAGATGTCGACGACGTGAAGCAGGCGATGCACGACGCCTTCGACGAGTTGCGCCGCGACGACGAGATGGGGCAGCATGTGATCGGCGACCTCGAGTGGTTCGGCCTCAATGCCTTCGGCGCCAGCGAGCTGGTCATTCGGGCGCGGATCAAGACGGCGCCGGGTCAGCAATGGGGCGTCGGGCGGGCGTACAACGGCATCGTCAAGCGCATCTTCGACGAGCGCGGCATCGAGATCCCGTTCCCGCACCAGACGGTCTATTTCGGCGAGGGCAAGGAGGGCCAGGCGCCTCCCCTCCACATGCGGATCGAGCGCGCGCGCGCAACCGTCCCCCACCGCCCCGCACCGGCCGAGACCGCGCCCGCGGAAAGCGCACCGGATGCCGACACCCGCCAGACCGTGCACGGCACCGACATGCCCGCCTCGGACGACCCCTGAGCCCGCCCACGCCGGTGGCGGCGACGCCTGCTGCCTGGTCGCTCTCCCCGGGCCTGAACCGGCGGCGACCCGCGCCACGGACAGACGCGCGCGCCGCGGCCCGCCCGCCGCGCCCGGGCGAGGCGGCCTGCTCAGCCGGGGATCATCCGCTTGATCGTGCGCCGGATATGCTCGGGCGCGGCGGCGGGGGCCTCGGCCAGCGCGCGGGCCTCGTCAACCAGCGACTCGCCCGGCACGATCCGGTCCACAAGGCCCCAGGCGAGCGCGGTCTCGGCGTCGATCTTCTGCCCCGCCATCAGCAGCATGCGCGCCCGCGACGGCCCCACCAGCGCGGCGAGGCGCGCGGGGTCGGAGGGCTGCGGCAGGAAGCCGAGCCGCATCACCGGGTAGAAGAAGTTGGCCCCCGGCACCGCGAGCCGCAGGTCGCAGGCCAGCGCCATCCCGAAGGCACCGCCCGCGAGCGTGCCGTTCAGCGCCGCGACAGTCAGGAAGGGTAGCCGGGCGATGCGCGACGACACCTCCTCCCAGACCCCGTCGGTGGCCAGCCCCGCCCGCGCGGCCTCGATGTCGGCACCGGAGGAAAAGACGCGGCCGGTCCCCGTCAGGATCAGCGCGGCCAGCCCGGCCTGCTCGGCCTCGGCCGCCGCGTCGCGGATCTGTGTCAGCATCTCGCGCGTGAGGGCGTTGGCCTTGTCGGGCCGGTCGAGCGTCAGCGTCCAGACCGGGCCGTCGCGGTCGAGCCGGATCACCGCGAAAGCCCCAGCGTCGCGCGGATGGCCTCGTCGCGCAGGCTGATCTCCTGCCCGGCATGGCCTGCCGCATCCGGCCCGCACATCCAGACCAGCGCCTTCGCCGGCCATTCGGGCGGGATATGCGCCGACCAGTCGAGCTGGCTGACCGGGTTGATCCCCGACGCCCTGATCTCGCGCTGCATGTCGGTGGCGACCGTGCCGGGCGAGAGCCCCATCGCGCGGATGCCCCGAGACCCGTATTCCTTGTCGAGCATCCGCGTCAGCATCGCCGCGCCCGCCTTCGACGCGCAATAGGCCGACCAGCCCTCGACCGGGCCGTGCGCCGCGCCCGACGATACGGTGATGACCGTGCCGCCGCCCTGCCCCAGCATCACCGGCAAGACCGCGCGCATGCCGTGAAAGACGCCCTTGAGGTTGACGTCGATCGTCTGGCCCCAGGCGTCGGGGTCGAGCCCCTCCATGCGGCCGATCGGGTCGATGATGCCGGCATTGCCCACCAGCACGTCGAGCCGCCCGAAGGCGCCGAGCGTCGCCTTCACCGCCGTCTCGACCTCCCAGTAGCGCGAGACGTCGCAGGGGATGGCGAGGGCGCGGTCGGGCCCGATCTCGCCCGCGAGTTCCGCGATGCTGTCCTCGGTGCGGGCGAGCAGCGCCACCCGGGCGCCGACCTCGGCGAAGGCGCGCGCGGCGGCCGCGCCGATCCCCCGGCTCGCCCCGGTGATCATGACCGACTTGCCGTCCATCTCGCCCATGCCGTACCTCCCTCGCTGTCACGCGCCGACGCTACAGAGCCGCGGGAGGGCGATCAACGGGCGCCCGACGCGCACGCACCGGGGGGCTGCGCTCAGCCCCGCGCCTCGAGGGCCGCGCGCACCGCCTCGGGGCGGGGGATGGGCGCGACCGCGCCGTAGCCCGTGGTCGAGAGCGAGGCCGCGGCGACGGCATAGCGCGCGGCGTCGAGCGGGGCGTCGCCGAGGGCGAGCCGGGCGAGGAACGCGCCGTCGAAGCAATCGCCCGCGCCGGTGGCGTCGACCGCCTCGACCGTGACGCCGGGCAGATGGGTCACCGTCTCGCCATCGGCCAGAAGCACGCCCTCCTTGCCGAGGGTCAGAGCCACGATCCTGGGTCCGAGGTCACGGATGGCCGCCACGATGCGCTCGGGATCGTCCTCGCCCAGAACCGCCTTCGCGTCGTCCATCCCCGGCAGGGCAATATCGGCGCGCGACAGCGCGTCGAGGATCGCGGGCCGCGCATCGTCCAGCGGCCACAGCGCGAGACGCAGGTTGGTGTCGTAGGACACGCGGGTGCCCGCGGCGCGCGCCGCCTCCATCGCCGCCACGGTGGCAGCGCGCGCGCTCTCGCTGATCGCCTGGCTGATACCGGAAAGGTGCAGGATCCCGGCCGCCTCGATGGCGGCGCGCGGCAGGGTGCCGGGCGCCATCCGGCTCGCGGCAGAGCCCGCGCGGCGATACTCGAAGGCGTGTCCCTCCGCCCCGTGCGTGACGAAATAGAGGCCCGTGGGCGCCTCGGCATCGGTTTCGACGGCGGCGGCATCGACGCCCTCGGCCGTCCACATCTCGCGCAGCATCCGCCCGAAGCCGTCGTCGCCCAGCCGCGTGGCGATGCCCGCCCGTGCGCCCTGGCGCGCGGCGGCGACGGCGGCGTTCGACACGTCGCCGCCAAAGCCCTGGCGCCATTCGGTGCCGCCCACCTGGTTGAACTCGACCAGCGGCTCGCCGAGGCAGAGGATCTGGCAGCCCATGCGCCCGCCCCTCAGTGGTTGTTGCGCGGCAGGTGGCGCCCCGCGATGTCGCGGTGCTCGGTCGCCCCGCGCAGCACCGCCCCCTTGTCGAAGGGGCGCACCTTCTCGCGGAACAGCGCCTGCCAGGGCGACTGGCTCTCGGGGACGGAATAGCCCCCCGCCGCCTCGAGCTCCGCCCGCCTGCGCGCGATCTCGTCCTCTGGCACCAGCATGTCGGCGCGCCGCCAGTTGAGATCGACGCGCACCCGGTCGCCCGTGCGCAGCAGCGCCAGCCCCCCACCATCGGCCGCCTCGGGCGCCGCGTTGAGGATCGAAGCAGAGCCCGACGTGCCCGACTGCCGCCCGTCGCCGATGCAGGGCAGCGCGTGGATGCCGCGCTTGATGAGGTAGGAGGGCGGGCGCATGTTCACCACCTCGGCCCCGCCGGGGTAGCCGATGGGCCCCGCCCCGCGCATAACGAGCACGCTGGTCTCGTCGAGGCCGAGCGCGGGGTCGTCGATGCGGCGGTGGAAGTCCTCCGGCCCGTCGAACACCGCCGCCGTCCCCTCGAACGCCATCGGGTCGTCCGGGTTGGCGAGGTAGCGGGTGCGGAACTCGTCGCCGATGGCAGAGGTCTTCATGATGGCCGAGTCGAAGAGGTTGCCCGAGAGGTTCAGGAACCCCGCGTTCCGAAGGATCGGCGCGTCGACGGTGCGGATCACGTCGCCGTCGAGGATCGCCGCGCCCTCGTAGTGCGCGCGCATGGTGCGGCCCGCGGCGGTGGGCGCGTCGGGATGCGGCAGCAGGCCAGCGCGCAGCAACTCGCCCACGACGGCCGGAACGCCCCCCGCGCGGTGGAAATCCTCGCCGAGATAGGCGCCGACAGGCTGCAGGTTGACCAGCAGCGGAACCTCGTAGCCGATCCGCTCCCAGTCGGCGTTGGTCAGCTCGATCCCGAGATGCGCGGCGATGGCGTTGAGGTGGATCGGCGCGTTGGTCGAGCCGCCGAGCGCCGAACATACGACGATGGCGTTCTCGAACGCCTCGCGCGTCATCACCTGAGCGGGCCGCAGATCCTCGTGCACCATCTCGACGATGCGCTGCCCGGTGTGCCAGGCCATCTGTCCCCGCTCGCGGTGCGGCGCGGGAATCGCGGCCGAGCCGGGCAACTGCATGCCCAGAGCCTCGGCGAGCGAGTTCATCGTCGTCGCCGTGCCCATCGTGTTGCAGTAGCCGACCGAGGGGGCCGACGAGGCGGCGATCTGCAGGAACTCCTCGGCGTCGATCTCGCCGGCGGCGAGCTGCTGGCGCGCCTGCCAGATCACGCTCCCCGAGCCCGCGCGCTGCCCCTTGTGCCAGCCGTTCAGCATCGGCCCGACCGAGAGCGCGAGCGCCGGGATGCCCACGGTCGCCGCCGCCATCAGCAGCGCCGGCGTGGTCTTGTCGCAGCCGATCGTCAGCACCACCCCGTCGATTGGATAGCCGAACAGGCTCTCGACCAGAGACAGGTAGGCGAGGTTGCGGTCGAGCATGGCGGTGGGGCGCTTGCCCGTTTCCTGGATCGGGTGGCACGGCACCTCGAGCGGCACGCCGCCCGCCGCGATGATCCCGTCGCGGACACGCTTCGCCAGTTCGAGGTGGTGGCGGTTGCAGGGCGACAGGTCGCTGCCCGTCTGCGCGATGGCAATGATCGGCTTGCCCGCGCGCAGCTCGTCGAGCGTCAGGCCGTAGTTGAGGTAGCGCTCGATGTAGAGCGCCGTCATTTCGGGATCGTCGAGATTGTCGAACCACTGGCGCGAGCGCAGGTCGGGTTTCTTGGTCGTCATGGCGGGCTCCGGTCTGGCCCGAGGGGCATGTGCCGACGGCCGTGCGGCGTGGCCCGGGCGGGTGCGGGTGCGATTCGGCTGCCGCTGGCGGGCGGGGCGCGCGCGCCGCGGCGAACGCTAGGAAGGGGGCCGACCGCTGTCAATTGCCGCCCCGGTCAGCCCGCGCCGCTGCCGCCCCACACGCTGTTGACCACGAGCAGGGGCAAGAGGGGCGCGGCGGCCAGCACGCAGAGCCCGAGCAGCGCGAAGAGGCCATCGCGCGTGAGCAGGCCGGTCGCCATGAAGAGCACCGAAACACCGAGGATCGACGACGAGAAGGGCACGATCTCGAGCACTGGCATCGACAGGCCGGCGAGCAGGCAGCAGACCTCGATGGCCTTGCGCCCGGGGCGGTGGCCGACCAGCACCGGGAATCTCTCCTTGGCATGCGTGTCTAGCCAGCGGGCGAAGCGGCCGAGCCGGGCCAGCGCAGTGCGCGCGCGCTCCCCGCTGATGGTCTGCCGGGTGAAGCGATCGGGCAGCCAAAGGTAATCCTGCCCCGGCCAGAGCATCTGCCCGGCGATGAGCGCGATGGTCAGTCCGCAGAGCGACGAGAAGAACGGAATGCCCGAGAGCGGCGAGACCACGAGCAGGGCCGGCACCATCAGCAGCGGCAGGAAAGAGCGGCGGCCGAACGCCTCGATCGCGTCGCCGAGCGTCACTTTCTCGCCCTGTGAGGTGCCCTCGAGCCGGGCGACGATGTCCTGCACCGGGCCGAGGCTTGGGCGGCCGTGGTCGGCACCGGCGTCGTCATGCGTCTGTGGATCGCTCTGGTCGGTCATTCCGTCGCTTTTGAAGGGTGCTCTCGGTGCCATGGCCGGAGTCGCGCGCCCCGGCCCCGGCCGACACCGCTCGCACGCCCCATCCAGGCGCGCGCCCCCCTGTTGGAAAGCGCCCGGCGCCACGGCTGTTCCCTCAAATCGGAGGACGAGCGACCGCGCCGTGCGCGGACAGGCGAGGAACACCCCTCGCGGCGTCCCGTTAGCCCGGCGACGACCCGCCCGAGGCCGCCCATGCCGGCCGGCCGCGCCGCCCGAGGAGAGACCGATGCCCGACACCCCCAGGATCCCGCCACAGGAGCAGGACCGAATGCCCGCCCTCGAAGGGCCGATGACCCCGCAGCCCGACTGCATGCCCCGCCATCCCGGCGTGGGCAAACTGAAGGGCAAGGTGGCACTGATTACCGGCGGCGACAGCGGCATCGGGCGGGCCGTCTCCGTGCTCTTCGCCCGCGAGGGGGCGAATGTCGGCATCGCCTACCTGAACGAGCACGCGGACGCCGAAGAGACCAAGCGGCTGGTCGAGGCGGAGGGCGCGAAGGCGCTCGCCATTCCCGGCGATCTCGGCCGCTGCGAACAGAGCAGGCATGCCGTGGAAAAGACGCTCGAGGCGTTCGGTCGACTCGACATCGTGGTGAACAACGCCGCGCAGCAATGGCTCGACCGCGGGCTCGAGGACATCGACGAGGAGTTCCTGCGCCGCATCATCGACAGCAACGTGATGAGCGCCTTCTTCGTCACCCAGGCCGCGTTGCCCCACCTCGGGGAAGGCGCCTCGATCATCTACACAACCTCGGTCAATGCCTTCAAGGGCAATGCCGGGCTGGTCGCCTACTCGACAACGCGCGGCGCGACGCTGGCCCTTGCCCGATCGATGGCGAATGCGCTGACGCCCAAGGGCATTCGCGTCAACGCCGTGGCGCCCGGGCCGATCTGGACGCCCCTCATCCCCGGCTCGATCCCCGCGGAGAAGGTTGCGGATTTCGGCACGCAGACGGCGATGGGACGCGCCGGCCAGCCATGGGAGGTAGCGACCTCGTACCTCTTCCTCGCTTCCGACGACGGCA
>LJNT01000086.1 GCA_001314685.1 Rhodobacteraceae bacterium HLUCCA09 | reverse complement strand
GGTCGCCGCGCTGGAGGCGATCGCGCCGCAGATCCTGCCCTTCGCCGCGCCGGTCTGGCGGGTGCTGAACGAAAAGCGCCGTGCCGGGCGACGGATCCTCTTCGAGGGCGCGCAGGGCGCGCGGCTCGCAGCCCGGCTCGAACGGCCGGACGGCGCGCACCGGGCGACCGCTCTCTTCGCCCACTGCTTCTCCTGCTCCAAGGACATCGCCGCCGCCCGCCGAATCGCGCGCCGGCTGACCTCTGCGGGCTTCGCCGTGCTGCGCTTCGACTTCACGGGGCTCGGCCATTCCGAAGGCGAATTCGCCAACACCACCTTCACCTCCAACGTGGGCGACCTGGTCGCGGCCGCCGCCTGGCTCGAGGCGCAGGGCATGGCGCCCGGCCTGCTGATCGGTCATTCGCTGGGCGGCGCGGCGGCCCTCAAGGCGGCGGGCGCCATCGCGAGCGTCCGCGCCGTGGCCACGATCGGCGCCCCGTTCGATCCCGCCCATGTCACCCACAACTTCGCCGACGCGCTCGACCGGATCGAACGGGACGGGCAGGCCGAGGTCGATCTGGGCGGCCGCGCCTTCACCATCGGCCGCGATTTCGTGCGCGACGTCGACGCGGCCGAACTCGCGCCCGCCATCGCCGGGCTGAAACGGGCGCTGCTGGTGCTGCACGCCCCGCGCGACGCGGTGGTGGGGATCGAGAACGCCACCAACATCTTCACCGCCGCCCGCCACCCCAAGAGCTTCGTGACGCTCGACGGGGCGGACCACCTGCTGACCGACCCCGCCGACGCCGACTATGCCGCGGGCGTTGTCGCCGCCTGGGCCGAGCGGTATCTCGACCTGCCGTCCCCCGCCCCGCCCGAAGCCGCGCCCGAGGGCGTCGTGCGCGCCAGCGAGGCCGATCCGGGCGGCTTTCTGCAGGACATCTCGAGCGGCCCGCACCACCACCTGGTCGCCGACGAGCCGGAGCGCCACGGCGGCACCGATCGCGGCCCCTCTCCCTACGGCCTCGTTTCGGCCGGCCTCGCCGCCTGCACCTCGATGACGATCCGCATGTATGCCCGTCGCAAGGGCTGGCCGCTCGAGCACGTCTCGGTCGACGTGACGCACGCCAAGGCTCACGCCGAGGACAACGCAGGCGCCGGCGAGGGCACCGGCGGCAAGATCGACCGCTTCGCCCGCGTGGTGCGCCTCGAGGGCGACCTCGACGACGCCCGGCGCGCCCGGCTGATGGAGATCGCCGACCGCTGCCCCGTCCACCGCACCCTGGAGGCGCGCGCGGAGGTGCACACCGAAGAGGACCGGACGCGCACCGGAACAGCCGGGCGAGCGCAAAAGTCTTGAACAAGACTTTTGGCAAGGTCCTTCCCGAAGGACCTTCTCCCCGCCCCGCCGGGTGGACATCGCGGCGGCGGCGGGGCACACCTCGCCCGTCGCAGGGAGGGTCGCATGGCGCCGCGGAAGATCATCATCGACACCGACCCGGGGCAGGACGACGCCGTCGCGCTGCTGCTCGCGCTCGCCTCGCCGGACGAGCTGGAGGTGCTGGCGATCACCGCCGTCGCCGGCAACGTGCCCCTCGCGCTGACGACGAGAAACGCCCGCACCGTCTGCGAGCTGGCGCGCATCTCCCATGTCCCCGTCCATGCAGGGTGCGACGCGCCTCTGTCGCGCCGGCTGGTGACTGCCGAGCACGTCCACGGCAAGACCGGGCTCGATGGCGCCGACCTGCCCGCACCGACGCTGCCGCTCGCCTCGATGGGCGCGGTAGAAGCGATCGTCCACCATGTCCGCCGCGAGCCGCCGGGCACGGTCACGCTCTGCCCGCTGGGCCCGCTCACCAACGTCGCGACCGCCCTGCGCCACGCCCCCGACATCGCCGAGCGGCTGGGCGGGATCGTGCTGATGGGCGGCGCCTATTTCGAGGTCGGCAATGTCACGCCGGCGGCCGAGTTCAACATCTACGTCGATCCCGAGGCCGCGGCCGAGGTGTTCGCCAGCGGGGTCGACCTCACCGTCCTGCCGCTCGACGCCACCCACAAGGCGTTGATCACGCCACCCCGCCTGCAGGCCATCGCCGATATCGGCACGCCCGTCGCCCGTGCCGTCGCGGGCTGGCTCGACTTCTACGAGCGCTTCGACCTGGAGAAGTACGGCGGGCAGGGCGGGCCGCTGCACGACCCCTGCGTGATCGCCCATCTGCTCGAGCCCGAGCTGTTCTCGGGCCGGCGCATCAACGTCGAGATCGAGACCGTCTCGGACCTCACCCGCGGCATGACCGTCGCCGACTGGTGGGGCGTGACCGACCGCTGCCCCAACGCGCATTTCGTCGGCCACGTCGACGCCGACGCCTTCTTCCGTCTGCTGACCGAGCGGCTGGCCCGCCTGTGAGCGCCCGGCTCCACCTGTGTGGCGCCGAGGCGCTCGATCGGCTCGACCCGATGGTGGCCGCCTTCCATGACGAAACCGCGGTCGAGAGCGACGCCGCGCATCGCCGCGCGGGTCTCATGCCTCTGCTCGACGGCTCGCCCTATGGCGCGGTCTACCTCATCGGGCCGGAGCGGGCGCCGGTCGGGTATCTCATCGTCACCTTCTCGTGGTCGCTCGAATTCGGCGGCATGGACGCCACGCTCGACGAGATCTGGATCCGCCCCGCCGTGCGCGGCCGCGGCATGGCCCGCGAGGCGCTCGAGGCGCTGATCGGCGCGCTCCGACCCGCGGGCGTCGCCGCCATCTCGCTCGAGGTGGAGCGGGGCGGGCCGGCAGAACAGCTCTACGCGGGGCTCGGCTTCGAGGGGCGCGGGCGCTTGATGCTGATGAGCCGGCGCCTCTGAGGGGCTGGCGCGGCGGGCGGTGGCTTCATAGGTTTCCGCTGACAGACGGAGACCGCGCGACATGACCCTTCACGTCCCCTTCGACAACACCTACGCCGCCCTGCCCGAGCGCTTCTACACCAGGATGGCGCCCGAGCCGGTGAAAGCGCCCGAGATGCTGCTGCTGAACCGGGCATTGGCCCAAGAGCTGGGCATCGACCCCGACGCGCTGCTCAGTGAAGAGGGCCTGGCGGTGCTCGCGGGCAACGCGGTACCCGAGGGAGCCGACCCGCTCGCGCAGGTCTATGCCGGGCACCAGTTCGGCGGCTTCTCGCCCCAGCTCGGCGACGGGCGCGCGATCCTGCTCGGCGAGGTCGTGGGCCGCGACGGCAGGCGCCGCGACCTCCAGCTCAAGGGCTCCGGCCGCACGCCCTATTCCCGCATGGGCGACGGGCGGGCGTGGCTCGGGCCGGTGATCCGCGAGTTCATCGTCTCCGAGGCCATGCACGCGCTCGGCGTGCCCACGACGCGGGCGCTCGCCGCCGTCGCCACCGGCGAGACGGTGCTGCGCGAACGCCCCTTCCCCGGCGGGGTGCTGACCCGCGTCGCGTCGAGCCATATCCGCGTCGGCACCTTCCAGTATTTCGCCGCCCGCGGCGACACCGAGGCCCTGCGCGCGCTGACTGACTACGCCATCGCCCGCCATTTCCCCGAGGCGGGCAGCCCGCTCGCCCTGCTCGAGGCGGTGATCGACCGGCAGGCGCGGCTCGTGGCGCACTGGATGGGCCTCGGCTTCATCCACGGGGTGATGAACACCGACAACACCGCCATCTCGGGCGAGACGATCGACTACGGCCCCTGCGCCTTCATGGATGCCTACCACCCCGCGACCGTGTTCTCGTCGATCGACCATGGCGGGCGCTATGCCTATGCCCGCCAGCCCGAGATCCTGGCGTGGAACCTCGCGCAGTTCGCCACCTGCCTGCTGCCCCTGATCGACGCCGACCCCGACCGCGCCGTCGCGCGGGCACAGGCGGCGATGGACCGCTACCCCGAGCGGGCGCAGGCGGAATGGGCACGCGTCTTTCGCGCCAAGCTGGGCCTGGCGCGCGACGAAGAGGGCGATGCCGAACTCGCCATCCGCCTGCTCGAGGTCATGGCGGCCGCGCGCGCCGACTTCACCAATGTCTTTCGCGGGCTCGCCGACGGGACGGCGCGCGACTGGTTCGCCGACCGCGCGCCTTTCGAGGCGTGGGAGACCGAGTGGCGCGCCCGCCTCGCGCGGGAGGAGGGCGACTGGGCGGCGCGCGTCAGGGCGGCGAACCCGGCGCTGATCCCGCGCAACCACCGGGTGGAAGAGGCGATCCAGGCGGCGCTCGTCGGCGATCTCGAACCCGCCCGCGCCCTGCACGCGGCCTTGTCGACGCCCTATGCCGACCCCGACGCGGCCACGCGCTCCTACACCCGCCCCCCCGAGGAAAGCGAACTGATCCACGCCACCTTCTGCGGCACCTGAGCGGCAGGCTGTCGGGCGGCGCGCGAGAGCCGACCCAAGTCGCGGGGCAGCCGCGGGGAAGGCAGCCCGGGCCCTCAGGTCGGGCGCCCGGAGAGCACGCCAGGCGTGCGCGGCGCCGCATTGGCGCCCGACGCCCCACGGTCGTCCGTAGCGGCGGAAGGGCGAGCGCGCCCGGGCAGGGCGGATCGGGCGGCGCGGATCGGGCGGCGCGGATCGGGCGGCGCGGATCGGGCGGCGCGGATCGGGCGGCGCGGATCGGGCGAGGCCGGGCTGCCGCCGCCGGGTGCGCGTCAGCCCGATTGCCGGGCGGCAGCGCTCCGGCGCGCCCGTCTCACCGCAGGGCGCCCGCGTCGCGCAGGGCTTGCATCTTCGCGGCGTCGAACCACCAGTAATCCTCGCCGCGGATGTAGTCGGGCTTGGTCTCGGGCCGTCCGAACACGTCCCAGTAGGCGAGCCAGTGCGCGGCCTTCGACCAGTTCGACACCCAGATGTGCTGCGACCGCAGCACCCGGTCGAGGGCGCGGGCGGCGGCGACCATCTCGTCGCGGCTCTCGGCCCCAACCACGCGGTCGATCAGCGCGTCGACCACCGGATCGGACACGCCCGACAGATTGAAGGAGCCAGGCTGGTCGGCGCTGGCCGAGCCGTAGATGTTGCGCAGCTCGACCGAGGGCGTGTTGCCCACCACCAGCCGCGCCACCGTCATGTCGTAGTCGAACTCCTCCTGCCGCTGCTGCATCTGGGCGCTGTCGATCTGAACCCATTCGGCATCCACCCCGATCCGGCGCAGGTTCTCGACATAGGGCAGCACGATGCGGCCGAAGGCCGGGCTGTCGGAGATGAACTCGACGCTCAGAACCTCGCCCTCGGCGTTGCGGCGTATCCCGTCGTCGCCCGGCACCCAGCCCGCCGCGTCGAGCAGGGCAGAGGCCTCGCGCACCGCGTTGCGGTCGCCGAGCCGCGGCGCGCTCACCGAGGGCACGAAGGCGGGCTGGGTGAAGATCTCTTCCGGCAGCCGGTCGCGGAACTCCTCCAGCAGGGCTAGCTCGGTCCCCTCGGGCAGGCCCCGCGCCTCCATCTCGGAATTCTCGAAGAAGCTGTCGGTGCGCTCGTAGAGCCCGTAGAAGAGCTGCTCGTTCGACCATTCGAAGTTGAACATGCGCCCCAGCGCCTGCCGCACCCGCACGTCCCTTAACTTCTCCTTGCGCGTGTTGATCCAGAAGCCCTGCGTGCCCGAGGGGCGGTTGTCGGGGATCACCTCCTGCACGACCCGGCCCGCATCGAGCGCGGGAAAGTCGTAGCCCGTCGCCCACTGGGCCGAGGTGAACTCCTCGTGGAACAGGTATTGCCCCGATTTCAGCGCCTCGAAGGCGGCGACGTTGTCGGCGAAATACTCGTAGACGACGCATTCGAAATTGTCCTTGCCCACGTTCACCGGCAGGTCGGCGCCCCAGTAGTCGTCGCGCAGGCAATAGGTGATCGAGCGGCCCGGATCGGCGTCGTCCACCTCGAAGGGGCCCGAGCCCACGGGCGGCTCCATCGTCGAGCGGGTGAAGTCGACCGTCTCGTAGTAGTGAGCCGGCAGGATCGGGATCTGCCCGACCTCGCCCGGCAGGTCGCGCGTCATTGCGCCCTCGCGGAAGTCGACGCGGATGGCGTGCTCGTCGAGCACCTCCGTCGCGACCACATCGTCGAGCAGCAGGCGATAGGCCGGCAGCCCGTCCTCGGCCAGCGCCTCGAGGGTGAAGGCCACGTCTTCCGCCGTCACCGGCTCGCCGTCGGAAAAGCGCGCCTCCGGGCGGAGGTGGAAGATCACGAAGGACCGGTCTGCGGGGTACTCGATGCGCTCGGCGAGCAGCCCGTAGGCGGCGTCGGGCTCGTCGTAGGCGCGGGCGAGAAGCGTGTCGTAGAGCCGGGAGAGGCCCTGAGCCGGCTCGCCGGCAAGGACGAAGGCATTCAGGCTGTCGAAGGTGCGGCTGGCGCCGGTGCCGCGAAAGCTGATCTCGCCCCCTTTCGGCGCGTCGGGATCCACATAGTCGAAATGCGGGAAGTCGGGCGGATACTTGAGCTCGCCGAAGGGCGAGAAGCCGTGGCTCTCGATCCTCTCCTGCGCCGCCGCGCCGCCTCCCCCCACCGCAACCGCGAGCGCGACCGCCAGACCCGACGCTCCCCTTCCGGCCCTGATGCCCATGCCGTCCTCCCTGTGCCGTGCAACGCTGCGGAAAGGATAGGGCATCGGCGCCGCGATGGGAGTCTCCTCGCACGGCATGGCGCGGCCGACCGGAGCAGGATCGGGCGCAGGATCGGGAGTGGGCCGGGGCGAGGGGCGGGTGTGCCGCGAAATCGGGCAGGCTCAGATCGGGCCGATCACCATGTTCTGCCACATCCCCCACATCGCGGTCAGGAAGATCGAGACCATGCCGATCCCCTGAACCGACAGACGATGGCGGGCAAGAACGCGGTGCAGGCCCTCCCCGTCGGCCGCGCGGATGCGGTGCGCCGTGCGCAGCGACAGCGCGAAGACGATGGAGAGGGGAAAGGCGAGCAGGAAAAGCGCCTGGGCGAACTCGATGTCATAGACGAATCCCACGATGGCCAGCGTGGTCAGGGCGAAACAGGCCAGCGCGAGAAGCGACAGCCCGGCCGCCTCGGCGATGTGCAGCAACCGGTTGACGTTGACCCGCACCATGTCGCGCAGGTCCTCCTCGGCCTCGCCCCCGTCGCGGCGGGCGCGGGTGACCATGTCGTAGGGCACGCCGAGCACGTAGTGGGAGGCGGTCGACCAGACGACGGCGAGCGCGATCCAGAACCACAGATTCGAGAACGACCGGAGGTCGATCACCTCGGTGACGGTGCGGTACAGTTCCTGCACGGGCGGCTGCTCTCCCTCGTGCGCCGGTCGTTACCGGTCTTTCCCTGGCGGTCAATGCGCCCCGTGCCGGGCCTTGTGGTGGCGTGTCGTCCCAGTGCCGGGTTCGTTCCGGGCGGCCGCGGTCGGCCACGGCTCGCTCCGGCGGCCGGACCCTACCGGCGCCGTGCGCGGATTGTAACCCTTGAGATGGCCCGAGATCCATGCAACGTCGCGGCGCTCCCGAGGCCGGAAGAAGACGAAGCGATGCGCCCCACCCAAGCCCCCTACCCCGCCGGCCGGCCGCGCCGGCTGCGCCGCACCGAACCGCTCCGCGCGCTGGTGCGCGAGACCCACCTGACGCCCGGCGACCTGATCTGGCCACTCTTCGTGCGCGACGGGTCGGGCGTGCGCGAGGACGTGCCCTCGATGCCCGGGATCGTGCGCCGCTCGGTCGACGGCATCGTGGAAGCGGCCGAAGAGGCGCGCGACCTCGGCATCCCCGCGATCTGCCTGTTTCCCTGCACCGATCCCGCGCTCAAGACGGAAGGCTGCGAGGAGGCGTGGAACCCCGACAACCTCGCCAACCGGGCGATCCGGGCGGTCAAGCGGGCGGTGCCGGAGGTCGCGGTGATGACCGACATCGCGCTCGACCCCTACAACGCGCTCGGCCATGACGGGATCGTGCGGGGCGGCGTGATCGTCAACGACGAGACGGTCGAGGCGCTGGTGAAGATGGCGCTGGCGCAGTCCGAGGCGGGGGCCGACATCCTCGGCCCCTCCGACATGATGGACGGCCGGATCGGCGCGATGCGCCGCGCGCTCGAGGCGGCGGGGCACACGGATGTCGCCATCCTCTCCTACGCGGCGAAATACGCCTCGGCCTTCTACGGGCCGTTCCGCGACGCGGTGGGGGCGTCGGGCGCGCTGAGAGGCGACAAGAAGACCTACCAGATGGACCCGGCCAACACCGACGAGGCGATCCGGCTGATCGAGCGCGATCTGGCCGAGGGCGCCGACATGGTGATGATCAAGCCGGGGATGCCCTATCTCGACATCTGCCGGCGGGTGAAGGACGCCTTCGGCGCGCCGACCTACGCCTACCAGGTATCGGGCGAATACGCGATGCTGCGGGCCGCCGCCGCCAATGGCTGGGTCGACGGCGCCGCGGTGATGATGGAGAGCCTGACGGCCTTCAAGCGTGCCGGCTGCGACGGCATCCTCACCTATTTCGCCCCCGACGCGGCGCGACGTCTGCGCGCCGGCTGAGTCCGGCGAGAAGCATCGAGCATCGGCTCGGATGAGCCCCGCCGACGAGGGACTGCCCGACGACGGCCGTGCAGGCCCGCGCGGACCTCGGCTTCGCCATCGGCCCGCCCGCCCCTGCATCCCTCGCCTGCGCGCGCCGCACCGTCCCCGGCCTCGCGGCCCTGCCCGGGATCTTGGGGGCGACGGGGCGCGTCCGCCAGGGGCCGTCAGCCGCCGGGGCGCAGGACCATCTGGGTCTGGGTGACGATGGCGGCGAGGGTGCCGTCGCCGCGGGTGATGCGCGTCTGCCAGACCATCGTCGTGCGCCCCTTGTGCAGCGGCTCGGTCACGGCGCGCACGGTGTCGCCTTCCGGCACGGTGCGAATGAAGTTCGTCTTGCTCTCGATGGTCACCGTCCGCTCGTCGTCGGCGATGTTGAGCACCGTCGCCGTACCGCCAAGATTGTCGGCGATCGCCATGACCGCCCCGCCATGCAGCGTGCCGTTGCGGTTGGTGAGATCCGCCACAACCTCGATCTCGGCCACCAGCCGGTCGGGCTCGGCCGAGACGAGGCGCAGGCCCATCAGCCGTGCGAAAGGGGGCTGCGCTTCGGCGAGTCTTCTTATGCGGTCGTCGTCGGTCATGGCGCCCTGCCCCCTGTCTGCGGTCCCCGCGCGAGCCTAGCCGGCCGGTGCCCCGGCGGCGAGAGGGGAGCGCGACTTGCTCGTGCGTCGGCCCCGGCCTGAGCGGCGGACATGCGCGTGCTCGAGGGCATCCCCTCCGACCGCGGGTCGAGATACGCCGTCTCCGGCGGCCCCTGCCCGGTCGGCAGACAAAGCGCGCGATTTCGTCAAGACCCTGAAGCGGAGAAAGAAGTTCGCCCGTGCGACGCACAATTCCTGGGCGGTGTTGACCGAGGACGGTCCGCTCAAGAACGACGACGGCGAGGCCGGCGTGGGCATGACCATCCCGCGGACTCTGGAGCGCGAGGAGGTGAGAGATCACATCGTGGTCATCACCCGCCGGTTCGGCGGCACGCCGCTGGGCGGCGACCGCTTCCGCAACGTCCAGACCGCGGTGCGCGCCTATCTCGACGCGCTGGCCGAGGGCGGAGGCCAGGGCGGCGGCCAGGCCCGCCGCCCCATCCCCTCAGCTGTCGGCGCCGCAGCCGACGAGTGCCGAGGCGAGGTCGCGCATCATCGCGCCGTAGAGCTCTGCTCCCGGCTCGAGCGCCATGCCGAGCGGGTCGAGCACGGCAGTGCGCACGTCGGCGCCCTCGGCCACCGCCTCGACGAGACCGGGGTCGAACTGGGGCTCGGCCGCCACGCAGGCCGCGCCGAGCTCCTCGATCCGGTCGCGCACCTCCGCCAGCCGCGCCGCCGACGGCATCCGCGCGTCGCTCATCGAGATGGCGCCCGCCGCCTCAAGCCCGAAGGCCGCCTCGAAATACTGGTAGCCGTCGTGGAACACGACGAAGGGCAGGCCCTGCACCGGCGCGAGCCTGGCCGAGAGCTCGGCCTCGAGCGCGCCGATCCGCTCCGCGGCCGCCTCGGCATTGGCCGCGTAGACGGCTGCGTTGTCGGGGTCGATCTCAGACAGCGCGACAGCCACGGCGCGGACGATCGCCGTCGCGTTGTCGGGGTCCAGCCAGACATGAGGGTCGTGCTGGCCGTGGTCGTGGTCATCGTCGTGCGCATGATCCTCGGCGTGGTCGTGATCGTGCGCATGGGCCTCGGCGTGGTCGTGATCATGGTCGTCGTCGTGCGCATCGGCCTCGGCGTGATCGTGATCGTGATCGTGGTCGTGCGTGTCCGCCTCGGCGTGATCGTGATCATGGTCGTCGTGCGCATCGGCCTCGGCGTGGGCGTCGCCATGATCGTGGTCATGCCCCGGAAAGACCGCGCTCTCCCGCATGTCGAGAAGGGTCACGCCCTCGGCCTCCATCGCCTCGAGCACGGCGGCGTCGCGCGCGAGCGAACCAAGCGCGGAGGAGAGCCACGGCGTCAGCCCCGGCCCGACCCACACCACGAGATCGGCCCCCTGCAGGGCACGCGCCTCGGAGGGGCGCAAGGCGTAGCCGTGGGGCGACGCGCCGGGCGGCAGGACGAGCTCCGGAGAGCCCAGATCGCCCATCACCTGCGCCACCAGCGAGTGGACCGGCGCGATGTCGACGGCCACCTGCGGCACGTCGGCCCGCGCGGCGCCCGCCGCGCATGTCGCTGCGACAGACGCCGCCAGCGCCCCCCGCATGCCGCGGCGCGGCCATCCGGCACTGGCACGATCCCTGTAAATGTTATTTAATCCATTCGATGGATGCGGCATCGGAAACCTCCGCTTCTGTTCACGCGCGAACACCGTTACTAAGTAACAAGCGATCTTGCAAGGATGACGAATGAGCGACTCGCCTTCCAGCGCCCCGTCGGACTCCGTCCCTGCTGACTCCGCCCCGGATGACAGGACCGGCCCGCGCTCGTCAGACGCGCACGCCTCGGATGGCGGCGGCGCCGTTGGCTTCGACGAGCACGACCATGGCCGCTGCATCGCCACGGCCCTCGCCGAGGCCGAGCGGCACTGCGAGCAGAACGGGCTGCGCCTGACGCCGGCGCGTCGCCGGGTACTCGAGATCCTGCTCGAGGAGCATCGCGCGATGGGCGCCTACGAGGTGCTCGACCGCATGCAGAAGGAAGGGCTCGGGTCGCAGCCTCCGGCCGCCTACCGCGCGCTCGATTTTCTCGTGAGCAATGGCTTCGCGCACCGGATCGAGGGGCTCAACGCCTTCGTCGCCTGCGTTCATCCGGGCGAGCGCCACGTTCCCGCCTTCCTGCATTGCCGATCCTGTGGGGCCGTGGCCGAGGCGCGCGCCGACATGTATGTCGGTCTCCTGGCACGCGCGGCGGAAGAGACCGGCTTCGGCATCGAGGAGACCGTGGTCGAGGCCAAGGGCCTTTGCCCCACCTGCCTGTCCGACGGCGGCCTGTCGGGGCAGCCCACCCCGGGCAAGGGGGAGCCGGGCGCCATATGACCGCGCAGCGCACCGCCCCTCTGGCGCATGGCGACGTGGAGCCGGACCCGCCCGGCGCGCAGGGCGCGCCCGAGGTGCCCGGCGACGACGCGGCGTCGCGCCCGCTCGTCGCGGCACAGGGCCTGTCGGTCGCGCTCGCCGGGCGGACGGTGCTGCGCGGCATCGACTTCAGCGTAAGCCCGGGCGAGATCGTCACCGTCGTGGGGCCGAATGGCTCGGGCAAGTCGACGCTGCTGCGCGCGCTGATCGGCGCGGTGGCGCCGGCCGATGGCCGCGTGGTGCGCCGTGCGGGGCTGCGGGTGGGCTACGTGCCCCAGATGCTGCGAATCGACGCGACGCTGCCGCTGACGGTGTCGCGCTTCCTGTCGCTGCCCCGCCGCCGCTCGGCCGTCGAGACGGCCGAGGCGCTGGCCGCGGCCGGCCTGCCCGACCTGCACGCGCGCCAGATGACCGAGCTTTCGGGCGGACAGTTCCAGCGGGTGCTGCTGGCACGCGCGCTGCTCGACTCGCCCGAGTTGCTCCTGCTCGACGAGCCGACCCAGGGACTCGACCAGCCGGGCTCGGCCGCCTTCTACCGGCGCATCGCCGCGGTGCGCGAAGAGACGGGCTGCGCCGTGGTCATGGTGAGCCACGAACTCCACGTGGTGATGAGCGCGTCCGACCGTGTGATCTGCCTCAACGGTCATGTCTGCTGCGAAGGGGCGCCCGCGCACGTCGCCTCGGCCCCCGAATACCGCGCGCTCTTCGGCACCGGCACGGGCGGAGCGCTTGCGCTCTACCGCCACGACCACGACCACAGTCACGACGACGATCACACCCGGAGCAACGACCCCGACCACGATCCGTGGGACGTGGCCGCCCGGAGGCATCCAGACAACCCGGCGTCGCCCACGCGCGGCCAGGGCTGACGCGCATGCTCGACGACTTCCTCGTGCGCGCGGCCCTCGCTGGGGTCGGCACCGCCCTCGCGGCCGCGCCGCTGGGCTGCTTCGTCGTATGGCGCCGCATGGCCTTCTTCGGCGACGCGACGGCCCACGCCACCCTGCTCGGCGTGGCGCTGGCCCTGGCGCTCGACATCTCGATCTTCGCCGGGGCGGCCGCGCTCGCCCTGATCGTCGGCCTGACGGTCGACCGGATGGCGGGGCCGCGCCTGTCGGGCGACACGGCGCTGGGGGTTCTCAGCCATGCGAGCCTCGCCGCCGGCCTCGTGGCGGTCTCGTTCCTCTCCGGCGTGCCGGTGGACCTGTCGGGCTATCTCTTCGGCGACATCCTCGCGGTGTCGCGCACCGATCTCGCGGTGATCTGGGGTGGCGCGGCGGGAGTGCTCACACTGATCGCGTGGCGCTGGTCGGCCCTGCTGACCGCCACGGTGGCCGAGGATCTCGCCATCGCCTCGGGCCTCTCGCCCGAGCGTGACCGGACGATCCTGACCGTCACGCTCGCCGTCGCCATCGCGGTCGCGATCAAGGCGGTGGGCGTCCTGCTGATCGCCGCGCTCCTGGTGATCCCGGCCGCCGCGGCGCGCGCGGTCGCGCGCACGCCCGAGGGCATGGCCGCGCTGGCCATCGTCATAGGCTGCGCTTCGGCGCTGGCGGGGCTGCAGGCCTCGTTGACGTTCGACACGCCGGCCGGCCCCTCGATGGTCTGCGCCGCGGCGGCCGTCTTCGCCGTCTCGCGCGGCGCGGCGGCACTGCGCGAGGCGCTCGGCTGAGCTGCCCGCTTGCGGCGCGGCGCGCCCTGCGCCATCTCTTCCGCGGGAGGAGACGACGGGATGGAGGGTGCTCCGCAGAACGCGCCGCTGGTGGCGCCGGGCACGGCCGCGCCGGGGCCCGTCGCCGAGGCCGTGCGGCGGCTCGACACGCTCGAGGGGCGCGAGCCGCTGCTGCTCGAGCATATCCTGGAGGCGTTCGGCGAGACGGCGTTCCTGCCCGTTCTCATCGTGCTGGCGCTGATCGTCGTCTCGCCGCTCTCGGGCATCCCGCTCCTGCCCACGGCGATGGGCACGATCATCGCGCTCGTCTCGCTGCAGATGCTGGCGGGCCGGCCGCGGATCTGGCTGCCCGCCGTGATCCGGCGGCGCCGGCTGTCCGGCGCGCGGCTGCGAGCCGCGATGCCGCGCCTGCGCCGCTTCGCCGGCTGGCTCGATCACTCGGCCCGCGACCGGATGCGGCTGCTCGTCAGCCCGCCGCTCGACGCTCTGCCCAAGGCGGCCTGCGCGGCCGCGGGGGCGGCGATGCCGTTTCTGGAGCTCGTGCCGTTCTCGTCGTCGATCCTGGGCGTGGCGGTCGCGCTCTTCGCCACCGCGTTGCTCACGCGCGACGGTCTCCTTGCGGTGGCCGCGACGGCGATGATGGGGCTCGCCGCACTGGTTCCGCTGGCACTCTATGGCAACGTGATCCGCGCGGTCGTGGCGGGCTGAGCGCGCCTCAGCCCTGCTGGGCGAAGAGCGGCGCGATCCAGCTCGCCATCGCGCGGCTGATCGGGTCGGGCGCCATGACGAAGGACGCCGCCTGGCCTGCCGCGCCGGCCTCGGCGAGCGCGGCCACCCGGACCGAATAGTCACCCTCGGGCATCGACGCCGCGGCGAGCGCCTTGAACATCACCAGGGAGGCCACGATCGCCAGCGCCGGGCGCAGCACCGCGCGTTGCCCGCGTCGCGCCTGACGGGTGTAATAGCTCTGCCCCAGCGTGCCGGCCGCCTCGAACCCGCCACCCTTGCGATGAATCCGCTGGATGCGCTTCAGGCGCTTGTCGAATTGCTTGTACTGTCGCTCGCTCACGGCAGGCCACTCCATCGCTCGGGGAACACACTGCCATGACCCTACGTCGAAGTTGGGGCAGCAATGTGGCGGAAGCACCCGGAAATACTCAACTTTTCTGGAGACAAAGGGTCGCCCAGCCGGCGATTTCGTCCGCCCCGTCGACAGTGAGGCCCGCGGCCTCCCACGCCTGCGTCACCTCGTCCCTCTGCTCGGCCAGCAGGCCCGACAGGATCGCCCAGCCGCCGGGGGCGATGGCGGCACTCACGGCGGGAGCGAGCTCGATAAGGGGCCCCTTGAGAATGTTGGCGAAGACGAGGCGAAACGGGGGCGCCGCTTGCAGCTCCGGATGGTCGAGGCCCGCCGCCTCGAGCACGCGCACACGGCCCGCCAGCCCATTCGCCGCCACATTCGCAAGGGCCACCTCGACCGCGACCGCGTCGATGTCGGAGGCGTAGATCGGCACCTCGGGCCAGACTCGCGCCGCCGCCATCGCCAGAACGGCCGTGCCGCAGCCGAGATCGGCCACGGGCCCCGGCGCCTCGCCCCGCGCCACCAGCCGGTCGAGGGCGCGCAGACAGCCCAGCGTCGTGCCGTGGTGCCCGGTGCCGAAGGCCATGGCCGCCTCCACGAGCAGCGGCTCGACCCCCTCGGGCACGCGATGGGCGTCGTGCGCGCCATGCAGCCAGAAGCGGCCGGCCTGCACCGGGGCGAGTTCGCGCCGCACCTTGGCGACCCAGTCGGTCTCGGGCAGGTCCGACACCGCGAAGGGGCGGGCGCCGAAGGCGGCGGCCAGCAACGCCAGCGCCGCCGCGTCGGGAGGGCCGTCGAAATACCCGCCGACCTCCCACCGGCCCGAGCCGTCCTCCATCTCGAACACGCCGATGCCCGTGGGCGCGGGCGTCATGCCCTCCATCGCCGCGCCGAGGGCTTCCGCGGGCTCCCGCCCCGGCAGCGTGGTCAGCGCCGTCCATGTCGCCATGTGTCCCCTCCGCTCGGCCCGCAACGGGCATGGTGGAGGTGTCACGGGCGGGCACCACTGGCAAGGGCGGCCTCGCGCCCGGACCGGCCCTCCGCCGGCCCGCCGGCGCCCCTCCCCGGGCGGGTGCGGCGCTCGTCGCGCATCCGCGCCGCGCGCATTCCGGGCCGGGCGGGACCGAGGCATGCGACCTTCCGGTCAGGAAATCCTTGCCACCGCAGGCGCCGCGCGGTTTCTATGGCGGCCGTGCGAGGGGCGCCCGCCCCGCCGCGCCAAGCCGCCCGAGAGGCGGCGCAAACAGGGAGAAGACCATGAAGCATTTCGCGATCACCGGGCTCGTCGCCGCGAGCCTCGCCCTGCCGATGCAGGCCAGCGCGCAGGACGGCGCCAGCTACATCCTCGCCACCGCCTCGACGGGCGGCACCTACTACCCCGTCGGCGTCGCCATCGCCACGCTGACCAAGGTGCGCCTCGAGCCGTCGACGGGCATCGGCATGTCGGCCGTCTCGTCGGCCGGCTCGGGCGAGAACGTGCGCCTGCTGCGCGAGGGCGAGGCGCAGTTCGGCATCCTTCAGGGCCTGTTCGGCTACTATGCCGCCACCGGGTCGGGCCCGATCGAGGCCGACGGCGCGCAGGAGCACCTGCGCTCGGTCACGCTGCTCTGGCCGAACGTCGAGCATTTCGTCGTCTCGAACGACCATGTCGAGAGCGGCACCATGGCCGATTTCGTCGCCCTGACCGGCGAGCGGGCCGCGCTCGGCGCCCGCAATTCGGGCACGATCGGCTCGAACGCGGCGATCCTGGAGGGCTTGGGCGTCGACATCTACGAGGCGTTCGACCTCGTGGAGGGGGGCTACGGCCCGGCCGCCGAGGCGCTGCGGAACGGCCAGGTGGCCGGCATCTCGACGCCGGCCGGCGACCCGGTGGGCGCGATCAGCCAGCTTCTCGCCGCGGCCGGCGACAGCGTGACGATCCTCGACTTCACCGACGAGGAACTCGCGCAGGCCGATGGCGGGCGCGACCTGTGGTTCCGCTACATCATCCCCGCGGGGACCTACCCGGGCCAGGACGAGGATATCGAGACGATCGCGCAGCCCAACTTCCTCGCCACGCACGCGGACCTGCCCGAAGAGCACGTGTACGAGATCACCAAGACGATCTACGAGAATCTGCCCTTCCTGCAGGCGATCCATCCCGCCACCGACGCCATGTCGCTGGAGGTGGCGATCAACGGCCTGCCGGTGCCGCTGCATGCGGGCGCCGCGCGCTTCTACGAGGAGCAGGGGGTCGACATCCCCGACCGTCTGATCGCCGAGTGATCGGCACCGGGCGGCGCGCGGGTTCGCGCGCCACCCCCGCAGGCAGGTGACCATGTCGGAGACCGACGACAGCTCGCTCCGGTCGCCCACGGGCCTGCCCGGCCGCGTGCTCGCACTCTATTGCGCCGCGCTCTCGGCCAGCCACCTGATCTTCGCGCTCTATCCGGGTATCATCTCTGAGTTCCAGCGCAACGTCCTGCACTTCGCGGGGTTCGTGCTGCTCGCATCGGCGCTCTACCCGCTGATCCCGTCGCGCAAGACCTCGGGCGCCCTGACCGCTCTCGACATGACGCTCGGGGCGCTCACCGCCCTCTCGGCCTTCTGGTTCGTGCTCAACGATACCCGCCTCTACGGCGAGACCCAGCCCTTCGGCGCGCTCGACTGGGCGGCGGCCCTCATGCTCGTCGCGGGCGCGACCGAGTTCACCCGTCGGGTGGCCGGGCCGGTCATCCCGATCCTGATCGTTATCTCGCTGACCTACATCGCCGAGTGGGGCTCGATGATCGACGGCGTGTTCCAGTTCCGCGGCTTTTCGTGGGAGTCGACGCTCTGGCGGTCGATCTACAACGACGAAGGCGTCTTCGGCACCGTCGCGCGCATCTCCTCGACGACCGTGTTCCTGTTCATCATCTTCGGCGCCTTCCTCGTGCGCTCGGGCGCGGGCGACTTCGTGATCGCGCTGGCCACGGCGGTGGCGGGCCGGGTGCGGGGCGGGCCCGGCATCGTCGCCGTGATCTCGTCGGGCCTGACCGGCACGATCTCGGGCTCGGCGGTGGCCAACACCGCCTCGACCGGCGTCATCACCATCCCGCTGATGAAGAAGGCGGGCTTCCCGCCCAAGTTCGCCGGCGGGGTCGAGGCCGCGGCCTCGACCGGCGGGCAGCTCATGCCGCCGATCATGGGGGCGGGGGCGTTCGTGATGGCCTCGTTCACCCAGATCCCCTACGAGACGATCGTCGCCACGGCCGCCCTGCCGGCCCTGCTCTACTTCCTTTCGGTCGGCTTCTTCGTGCGGATCGAGGCGTGCCGGCTCAACCTGCCGCCGCTCGAGGCCGAGGGCGAGACGCTGTGGACAGCGCTGAAGCGGGGCGGCGCCCCTTTCATCGTGCCGATCTCGCTCCTGATCACCATGCTGGTCATGGGCTTCACCCCGAATTACGCTGCCGTGTTCGGCATCGGCGCGGTGATCGTCGCGTCCTGGGCCTCGGCCAACCCGATGGGGCCGCGCGCCATCTTCGAGGCGCTGGCGCTCGGCGCGCGCTCGATGGTGATGACCGCGGTGCTGCTCTGCGCCGTGGGTCTGGTGGTCAACGTCATCACGACGGCAGGCGTGGGCAACGTCTTCTCGCTGATGATCGACCGCTGGGCCGACGGCAACCTGCTCCTGGCCATCGCCATGGTGGCGCTCGCCTCGCTGGTGCTGGGCATGGGGCTGCCGGTGACGGCGGCCTACATCGTGCTCGCCACCCTCTCGGCGCCGGCCCTCGCCGGCATGATCGGCGACCGCGAGGTGATCGCGCTCATCGCGGCTGGCGACCTGCCGGAGCAGGCGCAGGCGATCTTCATGCTGGGCGCCCCCGAGGCGGTGCCGCGCCTCGCCGCGCCCATGCCGCTGCCGGAGGCGCGCGCGCTGGTCCATTCGCTCCCGATCGAGGTAGCACAACCCCTGCGCGAGATGGTCGTGCCGGCGGAGGCCGCGACGGTCGCGCTGCTCTCGGCGCACATGATCATCTTCTGGCTGAGCCAGGATTCCAACGTCACGCCCCCCGTGGCGCTCGCCGCCTTCACCGCCGCCGCCATCGCCAGGTCGCCGGCCATGGCGACCGGCGTCGCCTCGTGGAAACTCGCCAAGGGCCTCTACATCGTGCCGGTCCTGTTCGCCTACACCCCGTTCCTCTCGGGCGACTGGGGCGCGGCGCTCACCGTCTTCGCCTTCGGCGTCGTGGGCATCTACGGCCTGTCGGCGGCGCTCGCGGGCGCGATGGAGGGGCCGATCTCGTGGCCCCTGCGCCTCGCCGCCGGCGCGGCCGGCCTCGCCGCGCTCTGGCCGCAGCTGCTTCTCCTCAACATCGCCGGCGCGGCGCTGGTCCTCGCCCTGCTCGGCTGGTCGATCCGTACCGCGCCCGCGCCGCGCACGGCCTGAGGCGTCCGCCGCGCGCCGGCTCGCCGCGCGAAGGGCTGTGCGTTCCCCCCACGGCCGTGCCGCGGTCCGGCCGACGGAGCGCCTTGCCTATTTGGAACAGAAAGAAGCCTGCAAGGGCGACGGGAGCGCCGCCGTCGCAGCCTGGGGCGATGCCCGCGCGCACGGCCCGAGCGGCGGGCGCGGGTGGGCGGGTGGGGCG
>LJNT01000152.1 GCA_001314685.1 Rhodobacteraceae bacterium HLUCCA09 | reverse complement strand
TGCGCCGCCGCGATGCCGCCCACGATGCGGGCCGCGAGCAGCAGCCAGATCGACTGGGTCAGCGCCATCACGAGGTAGTCGAGCGCCATGACCCCGAGCGACACCAGCAGCACCGGCCGGCGCCCGTAGCGATCCGACAGAGAGCCCAGCACCGGCCCGAACAGGAACTGCATCACCGCGTAGGAGGTGGCGAGCACGCCGCCCCAGAGTGCCGCATCGGCGAGCGTGCCGCCCGAGACCTCGCCGATGAGGTCGGGCATCACCGGCAGGATCAGCCCGATCCCCATCGCGTCGATCGCCAGCGTCACCAGGATGAAGGTCAGCGCCAGCCGCTCGCGGCGGGGCGTCTTGCCCGTCGCAGGGTCTTTCTGCGCTGCATCCCTGTCGGGGGCGACCGTCATGGGCGGGCTCGTCGTCTGTCCAGGCGGCGGCTCCGCCCCGCTGTCAGGATACCTTGACAGTCTGTGCCGTCAATCCGGGCGCCTGCTCAGCACGAGTCCGCCCGCCGCGCCGATCGCCGCGCCGACCAGCCCCGGCAGCCCCAGAACCCCGGTGAGGACACTCGCCGCCGCCGTGCCGAGCGCGGTCGCCACGAGAAACGTCAGCACCCGCCCGCCGCGGAACGGCAATTGCCGGTCGACCGATACTGCGACGAGGAGCGCCAGCACGCACGAGACGGCGAAGGGCCAGATCATGCCGCGCCCTCCATGTGCCCGATCTCGCGCAGGAACTCCGCCAGCGCCGTCGCATACTCCCCGGCCGCGTCGAGGCAGGGCAGATGCCCCGCGCCCCGGATCAGGTGAAAGCGCGAGCCGGGGATCAACTCGGCGGTCTCGCGCACGAGGTCCGGCGGGGTCGAGCCGTCGCGGTCGCCCGCGATGGCCAGCGTCGGCAGCCGCAGCCCCGAGGTCGGCGTGTAGAAATCGGTGCCCGAGATCGCCGCCGCGCAGCCGAGCCACCCCTCCAGCGGCTGCCGCTCGAAGAGGCGGCGCACGACGGCCGCCTCAGGCCCCGATCGGAACGGCTCGGGAAACCACCGCTCGAGCGTGCCCTCCGCCAGGGCGGCGAGGCCGCCCGCCCGGGCCGCCTCCATCCGCTCCGCCCAGGTCTCGGGCGTGCCGATCCTGGCCGCGGTGTTCGACAGTACGAGCCCGCGCACGAGGTCGAGCCGCTTCACGGCGAGGCCCTGTGCGATCATCCCCCCGATCGACAGCCCCACGACGACCGCCTCGGAGAGACCCAGCGCCTCCATCGCGCCTTCGGCGTCGCTGACCAGCGCGCCCATCGGGTAGGGCGCGGGCGGGCAGGCCGACAGGCCATGCCCGCGCATGTCGAGCCGCACGCAGCGCAGGCCGCCCGGCAGCCGCGCCACGACTCCCTCCCAGATCCGCAGGTCGGTGCCGAGCGCGTGCAGGAACACCACCGCCGGCGCCCCCTCCGGCCCCGTGTCGGCGACGTGCAGCGCTGTGCCGTTGGCCTCGATCTGCCTCATGGCCTGTCTCCATATCGGGTCAGGATGTCCGCGAACAGGGCGGCGTCGACGTTGCCCCCCGAGGCTGTCACGATCACCGGCCCCGGCGCCAGCGCGTCGCCCCGGAACAGGGCCGCCGCCAGCGCCACCGCGCCGCCCGGCTCCAGCACCAGCTTCACTCGCGAAAAGGCCGCCGCCACCGCGCGCCCCGCCTCCTCGTCGGACACCGCCAGCCCCGGCCCGCAGAGCCGGCGCATCACCGGAAAGGTCAGCCGCCCCGGCGCCGGCGTCAGGATCGCGTCGCATATCGAGGGCGGCGCCGCCTCGTTGCGCAGGATCGTCCCCGCCGCGAGCGAGCGCCCCGCATCGTCGTAGCCCGCAGGCTCCACCGGCCGCACCCGCAGCCCCGGCGCCCGCGCCTCCAGCGCCAGCGCGAGTCCCGCGGTCAGCCCGCCGCCGCCGCAGCAGGTCAGCACCGTGCCGGTCGAAACCCCCGCCGCGGCGGCCTGCACGGCGATCTCCAGCCCGCAGGTGCCCTGACCCGCGATCACGTCCGCATCGTCGAAGGGCCGCACGAGGTGCAGCCCCCGTTCCGACGCCAGCCGCTCGGTCAGCGCGTCGCGATCCTCGCCTGTCCGGTCGTGGAGTACCACCTCCGCCCCGAGCGCCGCGGTATTCTCCCGCTTCGTGCGCGGCGCGTCGGCCGGCATCACGATCACCGCGGGCAGCCCCCGCATCCGCGCCGCCAGCGCCACCCCCTGCGCGTGGTTGCCCGACGAGCAGGCGATCACCCCCCGCACACCCTCGGGAAGCGCGCTCACCGCCGACCACGCGCCGCGGAACTTGAACGATCCCGTCTTCTGCAGGCATTCCGCCTTCACGTGGACCGGCCGCCCCGCCACCTCGTCGAGAAACGGCGACGACAGCAGCGGGGTCACGACGGCCGTCCCCGCGAGTCGGCCCGCCGCCGCCTCGATCGCGCCGATGTCCGGCGCCCCCCTCACGTCGTCTCGCATGGCGCGCTTTCCATCATCCTGGCCCAAATACTCCCGCCGGAGGCACGCGCCCGGAACGGGCGCAGAAAAAAAGGGAAACGCGCCGCAGGCGCTCGGCCATCCTCACGCCACGCGGTCCAGCCAGGCGGCGATGGCCGCGACCGATTCGGGCTCGTCGAGGAAGGGCACATGGCCGCGATCCGGCACCTCGGCGAAGACAATGTCAGGCCGGCGGCGGCGCATCTCGGCCGCGGTCTCCGCCGACAGAAGGTCGGAATTGGCGCCGCGGATCAGCGCCAGAGGCTTTCCCGCCAGCGCGTTGAAGAGCGGCCAGAGATCGGGCAGGGCGCCGTCCTGCGCGCCCTCCAGAACCGCGTCGCGCAGGCGCGGGTCGTAGCGCAGCGCCAGCCCGTCCGACCCCTCCGACCAGAGCCGCTCGGCATGGGCCCGCCAGGTCGCCTCCGGCACGCCCGCAAAGCGCGGCGCCATCGCCTCCGGCAGGGCGGCGGCAGCCTCGGCATGACTGCGCCAGACGGGCGGCCGGCCGATATACTCCATGATGGGCTCGAGCCCCGCTCTCTCGATCACCGGCCCGATATCGACCAGGATCGCGCCGGCCAGACGGTCTGCGTGTCCCACGGCCAGCGTCATCGCCAGCAGCCCGCCGCGCGACGTGCCGAGGATCGAGGCGCTCTCGAGGCCGAGATGGTCCATCAGCTCCAGCACGTCCTGCGCCTCGCGCGGCAGGCTGTAGCTGCGCCAGTCGGGGGCGTGGTCGGACAGGCCGCGCCCGCGCACGTCGAGCCGGATCACGCGCGCGCGGTCTGCGAACTCGGCCACCACGGGGTCGAAATCGGCCATGTTGCGCGTCAGGCCGGCGAGGCACAGGAGCGGATGGCCCGCGCCGGTCTCGTCGTAGGCCAGGGACAGCCCGTCGGAGGTGGTGAAGCGGGCTGTCATGCGGCGGCCAGCCCCGGCACGGCGGTCAGGTCGGGCGCCTCGTGGGTCGGCACGTGCGGAAGGCGCTCGCGCGGCGCCCCCGCCCGGTTCACCCAGAGGGTCGGAAAGCCGTAGCCCGCGGCCGCCGCCGCGTCCCACCCGTTGGCCGAGACGAAAAGCACGTCGGCGGGCGGCAGTCCCAGGTGGCGCTCCACGAGCGCATAGACGCGCGCGTCGGGCTTGAACGTGCCCGCCTCGTCGACGCTGATGACGCGATCGAGCGTGTCTGTCAGCCCCGCCGCCTCGACCGCTGCCGCCAGCATGTCGGGCGAGCCATTCGACAGGATCGCCGTCCGCCGGTCGGCCGCGCGCAGCGCGGCGAACACGGCGGGCACTTCGGGGTAGGCGGCGAGTTCCCAGTAGAGCGTCAGGAGCGCGTCGCGCAGGGCCGCGTCGCCGTCGAGGCCGGTCGCGGCAAGCGCGTGATCGAGCGCGTCCTGCGTCACCTGCCAGAAGCCCGTGTAGTCGCCCGTGACGGCCCGCCACCACGAATAGCCGATCTGCTTTTCCCGCCAGAGGCGCGACAGCTCGCCCTCGCGCTCGGCCAGTCGCTCGCGGCCGGGCGCGCCGGCAGCCCGGCGCGTGGCCGCGCCCACTTCGAACAGCGTCCCGTAAGCGTCGAAGACGACGGCGTGTTTCGGCATGTGTCCTCCCGACCGGCGGCGCGGGGGCCGGCGCACGGCCCTCGCGGCCGCACGTAATCACAGCGCCGCGCCGAATGGAACGGGCGCCGCGCGCGCGGTGGCGCCGGCGCGCCGGGCCGGGCCGTCCGGCGGTCAGGCGCTTTCGGCCTCGAGCGTCGCCGTCGACGAAAAGAACAGCGCCTGGCTGATCGCGGTGCGGACCTGCTCCTCGTCGAAGGGCTTGGCGATGAGGAACGCGGGCTCGGGCCGCTCGCCGGTCAGCAGCCGCTCCGGGAAGGCCGTGATGAACAGCACGGGGATGTCGCCGAACTGGGCGAGGATATCGTGTACCGCGTCGAGGCCGCTCGAATTGTCGGCAAGCTGGATGTCGGCGAGGATCAGGTCGGGCTTGTCGCGAAGTCCGAGCTTGACGGCGCCCGTGCGGGTGCGGGCGATGCCCGTGACCTCGTGGCCCGCCTCCACGACGAGGCTCTCGAGATCCATCGCGATGATCGCCTCGTCCTCGATGATCAGCACGCGCCCGCTGACGGCGTCGGCCATCTCTTCGCGCGCGGCCTGCACGCGCAGGCGGGCCTCGTCGGAATCGGTCCCCATGATCTCGCCGATCTCCTCGAAGCCGAAGCGCTCGATCGTGTGCAGGATCAACGCCTCGCGCGTCTGCGGTGTGAGCGCGGCCAGCCGCGCCTGCGCGCGGCGCTCGGGCAGGGGCAGGTCGGGGCCGGGCTCGGGATCGGCGGGCTGGCCGGTCGTCTGCCAGATGTCGTGGAAGGTGCGGAACAGCAGCACGCGCGGGTCGGGCGCGCGGCGCACCTCGTCGCGGGCGGCGACCAGCGCCTCGAGCGTGGCCACGGCATAGGCGTCGCCGCTCTGCTGTCGGCCGGTCAGCGCCCGCGCGTAGCGGCGAAGGCGTGGCAGATGCTCGGCCAACCGGTCGGACAACGGCTCCGGCCCGTCGGGGGCGGCTTGCGGATCGGTCATTATCGGTCTTCTCCCTGTAGCGCCCTCATAAACGCGCCAGACACGCGATCGTTCCGCGCGCGCGGGACTTGGCGTGCCCGCGGGGCCGGTCGCGGGCCCTCGAGGCGCCATTCTCGCGTCTTTGTGACCACGCCTTGGCCTGCCGCCGCCGGAACAGCCGTCGCGGGCGTCCGTTGGTCGGGGGAGCGTCGGGCGCTGCCTGTGCAGGGCCGCCGGGCGCACCGAGCCAGAGACCGAATTGTTGGAGGAAAGCGAGAGACATGGCTGACGCATTGAACGTCGTTCCGAAACCGTCCGATCCCGCCACCGGGGTCCGCGACGAGGACAAGGTGGCCGAGGCGCTGGCCGACATGGTGGCCGACACCTACCGGCTGACGATCAAGACCCACGCGATCCACTGGAACGTGGAGGGCCCGCTGTTTCACGCCGTCCACGAGATGACGGAGGAGCAATACGAGGAGATGTTCGAGGCGGTCGACGACCTCGCCGAGCGCGTCCGCGCGCTGGGCCGGCTGACGCCGATGCGCTTCAAGGGGCTGATCGACGACTCGGTCGTGGCCGACATGGAGGGCACGCCGAGCGCGGGCGAGATGGTCGAGAGCCTCGCGTCCGACCATGCCCGTGTCGCCAAGCGCATGCACGCGCTGGCCGAACTGGCCGGCGGGCAGCGCGACATCGTCACCGAAGACCTCGCGGTGAGTCGCTCGGCCTTTCACGAGAAGGCCGCCTGGATGCTGCGGGCCGTCGCGCGCCACTGACGCCGCCGCGCCGGCCGGCAGCGTGACTTGTGCCGCGACACCGAACATGTCGCGCGTCGCCACCCGCCGAACGAGAGCCGCCGAGACGAAAGGACATGCCATGGAAGTCGGGATCTTTCTGCCCGTCCTCGCCCTCACGACGCTGCTCGCCGTCTGCATCTTCGCCCTCTGGTCGAAGCGTGCGACGGATCAGAGGCGGCGCGACGTCGCTCGCGGGCGCGTCGACAAGTCGACGCTCGCGGAGGATGCGCCGAACAGCTACCAGGCCTCGGGCGACCGCGACGACGCACCCCGTTGATCGCGCGCCACTGTTTCGCGACGGTGCTCCGGCCGGGCATGCACGCCCGGCCAATCGGAGGGAGGGCGGGATGAGCCAGCTTCACGGAACCGTCTGGTGGAGCGAGTTGATGACTCGCGACGTGGGTGCGGCGAAGGCCTATTACGAGCGCGTTTGCGGCTGGCACTTCGACGAGATGCCGATGGATGAAGGGATATACCACCTCGCCACGGCGCATGGCCGGCCGGTGGCGGGAGTGATGGACATGACCGGGTTCGATGACATGGAAGACGTGCCGCCGCACTGGTTCACCTACATCGCCGTCGACGATCTCGACGCCGCGCTCGAAGAGGCGACAGAGGCGGGCGGGCAGGTCATGCGGCCACCCTTCGACGTGCCCGAGGCGGGGCGCATCGCCATCGTGGCCGACGCATCCGGCGCGGCGCTCGGGCTGATGGTGCCGGCGACCGAGTGGGATCCGCCCGAGACCGGGTCCGGCTCGCTCGAGAACGTGCCGGTCTGAGCCACCCGGGCGGTTGACAGGCGGAGCGCCTTCGGCGCGTTCCCTTGCGTGAACCCCGCGCGCACGGCGCGCGACGCAGGGGCCTCCGGCGGGGATATTTTTGCGCACAATGAAGGATGGGATGGGCGCTGAGCCTTTGGCCCGGATCAGATGTTCTCGGGCTGCGGCATGCCGAGCACATGGAAGCCGCCATCGACGTGCACGATCTCTCCCGTCGTGCAGGCGCCGAACTCGGAGGCGAGGTAGACCGCCGTTCCGCCCACCGCCTCGAGCGTGGCGTTGGCGCGCAGCGGCGCGTTCTCGGCGGTCAGGCGGAAGGTGCGGCGGGCGCCGCCGATCGCGGCGCCGGCGAGCGTCTTCATCGGCCCGGGCGAGATCGCGTTGACGCGGATCCCGTCGGGGCCGAGGTCGTTGGCGAGGTAGCGCATGGCCGATTCGAGCGCCGCCTTCGCCACGCCCATGACGTTGTAGTAGGGCGTCACGCGGTTCGAGCCCTGGTAGGTGAGGGTGAGCACGCAGCCGCCCTGATCCATCAGTTCAGAGGCGCGGCGGGCCACGTCGATCAGCGAGTAGCAGGAGATCTGCAGCGAGTTGGTGAAGTTCGCGCGCGTGGTGTTGATGAAGCGGCCCGTCAGCTCGGTCTTGTCGGAATAGGCGATGGCGTGGACGACGAAGTCGAGCCGGCCCATGTCGGCCCGCAGTGCGGCGAAGGCGGCGTCCATGCTGGAATCGTCGGTCACGTCGGCGTCGTAGAGCAGGGTAGAGCCGACCGACGCGGCAAGTGGCGCGACGCGGCGGCCGAACGCCTCGCCTTGGTAGGTGAAGGCGAGCTCGGCCCCTTCGGCGGCCATCGCGCGGGCGATGCCCCAAGCGATCGACCTCTCGTTGGCCACGCCCATGATGAGGCCCTTCTTGCCCCGCATCAGATCCGCCATGTCCGTCAGTCCCTCATTCTGGAGAGGAGCATAGAGCCGTTCGTGCCGCCGAAGCCGAAGCTGTTGGTCATCACCGTGTCGAGGCCGGCATTCTCGACGAGGTCGGTGGCGATCTCGCCGGGCTTCAGCGCGGAATCGAGCGTCTCGACGTTGATCGACGGGGCGATGAAGTCGCCTTTGAGCATCAGCAGGCAGTAGATCGCCTCCTGCGCGCCGGTCGCGCCCTGGCTGTGGCCGGTCATCGACTTGGTCGAGGAGACGGGAGGCTGCGCCTGTGGGAACACCCGGCGCACCGCCTCGACCTCGCCCACGTCGCCCACGGGCGTCGAGGTGCCGTGCGCGTTGACATAGCTGACCGACCGGCCCCCGGGCAGGGTGCGCAGCGCCCCGCGCATCGCCCGCTCGCCGCCCTCGCCCGAGGGCGCCACCATGTCGTGCCCGTCGGACGTGGCGGCGAAGCCGGTGACCTCGGCGTAGATCGGCGCGCCGCGGGCCTGCGCGCGCTCGAGGCTTTCGAGCACGACCATCCCGCCGCCCCCCGCGATGACGAAGCCGTCGCGGTCGGCGTCGAAGGCGCGGCTGGCGCGCTCGGGCGTGTCGTTGAACTTCGACGACATCGCGCCCATGGCATCGAAGAGGCATGAGAGCGTCCAGTCGAGCTCTTCCCCGCCGCCGGCGAACATCACCTCCTGCGCGCCGAGCGCCACCTGCTGGGCGGCCATGCCGATGCAGTGGAGCGAGGTCGAGCAGGCCGAGGTGATCGAGAAGTTGATGCCCTTGATCCGGAACGCGGTGGAGAGGTTGGCCGAGATCGTCGACGACATGCACTTGGGCACCGCGAAGGGGCCGATGCGCTTGGGCGAGCCCGATTTCAGCACCGTCTGGTGGGCGGCGAACATGGCCGAGGTCGACGGCCCGCCCGAGCCGGCGATCAGGCCGGTCGCCTCGTGGCTGACCTCCGCTTCGGTCAGCCCGGCATCGGCGATGGCCTGGGCCATGGCGATATGGGCGTAGGCCGCGCCCGGACCCATGAAGCGGAGCGTGCGCTTGTCGACATGCTCGGCCGGGTCGATCTTGAGCGTGCCCGCGACCTGGGAGCGAAACCCGTGCTCCTCCATCTCGGCCACGCGCTCGATTCCAGAGCGGCCGGCGCGCAGACTGGCCGTGACCTCGTCGGCCGAGTTGCCGATGGGCGAGACGATGCCGAGGCCGGTGACGACGACGCGGCGCATGTGGAGGCTCCCTCGTGGCTCCGGCCGGCTCTCAGCTTTCCGAGAGGGCGACCTTCATGTCCGTGACCTGATAGATGGTTTCGCCGTCGGCCTCCACCCGGCCGTCGGCGACGCCCATGCGGATGCGTCCTCGGTTCACCGCCTTGGTGAAATCGACGAAGTAGCGCAGCATCCTGCGGTCCGGGCGCACCATGCCGGTGAGCTTCACCTCGCCCACGCCGAGGGCATAGCCGCGCCCGGCCCACCCGCGCCAGCCCAGGTTGAACCCGGTGAGCTGCCACAGCCCGTCGAGGCCTAGGCAGCCCGGCATGATGGGGTTGCCCGGAAAATGGCACTCGAAGAACCACAGGTCGGGATCGATGTCGAACTCGGCCACGACATGGCCCTTGCCGTGCGCGCCGCCATCCTCCGAGATATCGGTGACGCGGTCGATCATCAGCATCGGCGGCAGGGGCAGCTGGGCGTTGCCCGGGCCGAACAGCTCGCCCTGCGCGCAAGCCAGCAGCGCCTCCCTGTCGAAGCTCGTCGGATATTGGGCCATGCCCGGCCGGTCCTCCCCTCGGGCGAAATCCGGTGTCGTCTATCACCGCGGCTTCGCGGGGTGCAAGGGCCGCCCCGACGGTAGCGCTGGCCTCACGCGACGGGGGACACTGTGCGAATGCGACCGTTTTCGTTTGAATATCGGGCAGATCATGCCATATACGGCTCACATGACCGACGCATCGCTAGAGATGGACAACGCGGCCCGCGCGCGCGGGTCGGCGTGGCTGGGCCGGGCGGGGCTGCGCCCCACGCGGCAACGGCTGGTGCTGGCCGCCCTTCTGGTGGGCGACGGGCACGACCGGCACGTCACCGCCGAAAGCCTGTTCGACGCCACGCGCGACGCCGGCGAAAAGGTGTCGCTTGCGACGGTCTACAATACCTTGCGGGCCTTCTGCGATGCCGGGCTGATGCAGGAGATAACGGTCGACGGGTCGAAGAGCTATTTCGACACGCGGATCGACGATCACCCGCATTTCTACTGGGAAGACACTCACGCCCTGACCGACGCGCCGGCCGACGAGCTCGAGATCACGCGCCTGCCCGAGGCGCCCGAGGGCGCCGAAGTCAGCAAGGTCGACGTGGTGATCCGCCTGCGTCGCCGCTGATCGTCGGGCGGATCCTCCTCTGACACCTGCTCCATGAGGGGGCCCGTGCGCTCCGATCGTCTTACGCCTCGTCCGGGGCCCGGTCTCCGACCGCCTCGCGCCAGTGGCGGCGGCAGACCGAGACGTAGGTCTCGTTGCCCCCGATCTGCACCTGCGCGCCCTCGGTGAGGGCACGGCCTCCGGCGTCGGTTCGCACCACCATCGTCGCCTTCTTCCCGCAATAGCAGATCGTGCGGACCTCGCGCATCTCGTCGGCGAGTGCGAGGAGCGCCGCCGAGCCGGGGAAGAGCTGGCCGCGGAAATCGACCCGCAGCCCGTAACACATGACCGGCACGGCAAGGTCGTCGACCGCGCGGGCGAGCTGCCAGACCTGGGACTCGGTCAGGAACTGGGCCTCGTCGACGAAGACGCAGGCGACCGGCCCCTGCCCGCGACGCGCGGCGACCCGGGCAAAGAGATCGTGCTCGGCGCCAAAGACCTCGGCCGGCGCCGAGATGCCGATGCGCGAGCCGATCGTGCGAGGCCCCGCGCGCGTGTCGACGCCTGCCGTCAACAGGAGCGTCTCCATCCCGCGCTCGCGGTAATTGTGGGCCGCCTGCAGCAGGATCGCCGACTTGCCGGCATTCATGGTCGAATAGTGGAAATAGAGCTTGGCCATGCGCGGCGGCTTACGGTGCGGCGCGTGGGCCGGCAAGATGCGCGCGCCCCCCCACCCGCGACCTCGCGGATTCGAGCGGATCGTCACACAGGCGCCGCACCCTCGACGCCGCACCTTCGCATCGGGCGGCATTGCTGGCGCGACCGACCGAGGAGCCATCCATGTCCACCAAGCAGCGCATGCCGGCCGTGCTGTCCGACCCGTTCTCTGGCGAAGAGACGGGTGATGCGCCTTCCGACCCGCCGGTCTATCGCATCGACCGGCCGGATCTGTCGTCGAACCGGATCGAGATGCCGATCTCGCCCGAGGCCCGCGCCGACATGGAAGAGAACAAGCGCCTGCTCGCGCTGGCAAGCGACCGAGAGCTGCTGCGGCATGCGCTGTCGCTTCAGAGATGGGCGGTCGCCGTGCTGCGCGAGGGCAAGCGCGTGTTCGTCACCGATGCCGACGGGCGCATCGAGGCCGAGATGAAGGTGGAGCCGGTGCACAAGCCCGGCCGGCAGGAGATCATCTTCGACATCGCGCCGCGTCGCCCGTGATACGGAGCGCGCGGATCCCGCAGGTCGGTGATCCCGCGCCCCGCGATTGCGGTCGCCACGCCGTCCCGCCGGCGCCCAGCACGGCGCCCCGGCGGCGTGGCCCAGCGGCGCCCCCGGCGACGTGGCCGAGGGGCGCCGCCCGCCTTGTCAGCTCGACGGCACCTGGACCGCGCCGAGCGTGGCCAGCGGCCAGCGTGGCGTGCCGAGGATGTCGAAGAGCGGCACGTAGCCCGCCGTCGCCCCCCCTTCGACCGCAGAGCCCGGCAACGGCGCGTAGAGGCTCGCCGTGCCGTCGGGCGTGGCAAGCGACGTCACCAGCGCGGCGTCGTATCCGCCTTCCCACCGGCCGAGATAGCGCGCGTCGAACATCTCCGTCGCGTCGAACGGGGCGAGGTCGACATGGCCGGGCTGCCCGGCGATGCCCGGCGCGTGGATCACGTTGTTCGACACCGTGTAGATCTCGAACTCGTCCGCGATGCTGACGGTATCGTCGATCACGACGCCGTTGTTCCCGCCGAGCACGATCAGCGTGTTCCCGTAGGCCGCCACCGGCTCCCATGCCAGTTGCTCGACCGTGTAGGCCAAGCGGGCGTTCATTCCGAAGGATGAGAAGACCGACGTGAATGGCCGACCGCCATCGACGTAGTGATACACGGCCATGTTGTTGCGGACGGTCGCGTTGCCGCCTTCCGACGAGCAGAAAAGTTCGGGGTTGGCCCCGAACAGCTTGTAATTGCCATCGACAAGGAGGTTCAGGACGGTCGTGCTGAACTCCTCCAGCGCACTGAACGACCCCACCGAGCCGTCGCCCTCGCCCGTGTTCCGGGTGAACACGACGCGCCCGTTGCCGCTGATCCTGACATGCGGCTGCGCCGCGACCTGTCGCGTGCCATCGGGCCAGCCGATGCCGCCTGTCCAGCCGTGCCGCGTGAAGAAGTCGTTGCCGTCCACCACGAAGTCGCCCGATCCGCCCCCGCGCAGCGGCCCGTGGTTTTTCAGTTGCAGACCCGGCCCTTCGTCAATCAGGTAGGTCGGGGCATCTGCCGGGTGCAGCGCCCTGTTGCCGATGAACGCCGACTTGCAGCCCAGCCCAGGCCCCCAACTACCGAACCATGCGTAGTCCATCACGTTGTCGAACGCGCAGTCATGCACGACGAACATGTAAGGGTCGGCCGCGTATTCTGCCCCGGTGGACTTTGGAAGGGGATAGACGCCGATGCCCCAAATGTCGCTCATCGAGAGCCCGGTGAGCAGGTGATACGATCCGGGCTTGGGGTGGAGGTGGTAAACGACCGTGCCCGGATTGTCTCCATCGTAGTCGCGGGTGATGTGATTGAGCGTTCCCTTGAAGTCAATCCCCGCGGAGATGAGGGTCGTCACCGCTCTCAGTGTCGAGGTATTGCCGACGCCCACCGTGCTACCCATCACCGGGTTCGCGCCGTCGCCCCATGTCCCGTAGACCATATGCACGAAGCGGGGATTGTCACGATCTTCCACGATTGATGCAATGTCGAACCACTCGTCGGTGATCGGGGCGTCCTGCCCCTCGCCGCGCTTGAGCAGCACGCGCACGGCTTTCGTCCCGTCGTCCAGCGTGGGCGCGTTCGCGGCGGCGCTGGCGAGCGCGGTGCGGTAGGCGTTGCCCGACGCCGCAGGCTCGTAGGCGATGTGGTGGCCGGTCGGCGCCCCGGTAAAGTCGCCGTCCGCTGCCATGCAGATCGTGTTGTCGGCCGTCCAGAGCGGGTCGCCCTCGGTCGGGCCGAACAGGTCGGCGCCCACCGTCACCGTCTCGGTGGCCGAGACCTCCACGAAGGTCAGCGGATCGACCGACTTGATCTGCCGGGCGGTGCAGGTGATCTGCCAGTCGCCCGGCTCGGGCAGCACGAAGCAGGCGAACCGCCCGCGCTGCTTGCCGGCGTCGTCGAAGCCGGGAAGCACGTTCTGCGGCGCGGTGTAGGTCAGGCGCGTGCCATCTGCATGCACGACGTCCCACTCGTAGAATATTTCGTGGAACTCCGGCTGGTATTTCCACGGCCGGTCCTCCGCGAAGTCGGCCGGAAGCTGCCCGGCCCAGATCGACACGTCGCCCACCGTGCAGTCGGTCAGGGCGCCGGTCGCCACCCCGGCCCGCACGTCGCCGTTGACCAGCTCGACGCCCACGCCGCCCGCGTCGGCCCATTGCGGGATGCCGAAGGAGTCCGCGTCATAGAGCGAGGCCAGCCAATCTTGAATGGCGAGGCGTTCGGCCTCGGTCGCGGGCCGGTCGACGACGATGCCGCCGTAGAATTTCCCATCATTGGCCGTAGGGCTTCTTGCATCGCCGATTGGCGACAGCCGTGCCGTTCTTTCGGTAAAAGCCACCTCTGCAAACGTCGTGGGGCCGTCGCTGTTGCCGTTCACCCATAGCTCGACAGAGCTTGTGGTGATGACGGACACGCCGATGAACGGCACTCCGGTCGTGGTGGTCTCTCCCGACATCTCAAAGTCGGTAAAATAGGCTTCGGTATCATCAAAGAGTCGAATACCGGGCGTGTTCTGATTTCGGTCGTGACTGGCCCAAAGACTGTCGCCGTCTGTTCCCCTGTTGTCAGCATCCATTATGCGCGTGGCATCTGTTTCGGACACGGCATACCCTACGGTTGCACCGGTCGCACCGATCCACGCGACGCGATCGGTCAGCAAATGGCTGACCAACTCGGTGAAGTCGAGGTAATGCTTGCCGCCAGCGTCCTGCCTCAGCGTGGGCCGCGCATCCCCGCTTGCGGTCAGGTGATTGCCATTGCCCGACTTGTCGGCGACATAGCCTACGGGGTTGCCCACGCTCACAGCGCCGGTGCCGTCGGGGTTGGCCGCGAGGGTCGACAGGTCGTTCACGTCGAACCATGCCCCCTGCTCGGAATTGGCGAAGAGCCCGGCGATGGCGGCGGCGTCGCCGGTGCCGGAAACCGCCACCGAGGTTCCGGGCTTCGTCGCCGCCGTCCGGAGCAGGCCCGTGGCGGTATCCACGACGTAAGCCCGCATGCGCTGCGAGGCGGGGTCGAAGGCGAGCCACACGTCGGTGGTCCGGTTACGGAACCACGAGCCGGGGATGCGCATGAACACCGCGCCCGGCCCACTTTCGGTCGCCGTCCCGTTCCCGGCGCCGATCACGAGATCCCCTGCAGCATCGAAGGCCGCGGCGAGGCCCGCTCCGGTGCCGCCCGCCTCGAAGACCACCCCGCTCGGCGTCTCACCGGCCTCGATACTGGCGAAATGGAAGAGGGCCGGGCCGCTGCGCGTCGCCGCGTCGAGCGCCACATGGGTGCCCGGCCCGTTCGACCGGGTCGCGGTGCCCGAGGGGCTCGGCACGTCGAGACGGCGCGTCAGACCGGAAAAGCCCGCGGTCACGGCCTCGGCCCAGATCGCCTCCGGCGCGCGGCGGAACTCGGGGCGCGTCCGGGTCAGCGCGAGGGCGAGAGTCTCGGTCGTGCGGGCGACGTTCCACGGCGCCACGGTGATGTCGGCGCTCTCGGCGCCCTGGCTCGCCACGAGCGAGACGGACGAGCCGGTGGGAAATCCGAGGAATCTGACGAGGGGCATCGGGGCTCCTTTCGATGGGGCTCATCGGACCGAGGGCGCAGTGCGGTCCGCGCGGATTTCGCCGCGGCAGAAGCTCCCCCTCTGTCTCGGTAGCCCACCGCTCGCTCCGATCCAATGGCAAGACCGGGGCGACGGTGTCTCGAGGAGGGCAAACGGGAGCCACGGGCACGCGGCGGCGCTGCGGACATTGCCAGCGCACCGTGCAGCAAGGGTTTCGCGTGCGCACGCCCCGGCCCGCGTTGGCGCAACGGCCACCGCAGCCGTTGACAATGGAGCGACGGCACCACCACCTGCCGGGAGAAGGGCACGGGAGGCGAGAGATGAAGGTCGGCGACATCCACTACCGCTCGATCTGGCGCGACGCGGGCACCGACGAGATCCGGGTCATCGACCAGCGCTGGCTTCCGCACGAGTTCCGCGTCGTGGCGCTCGACACGCTGGCGGACGTCGCCACGGCGATCCGCGACATGTGGGTGCGCGGCGCGCCCCTGATCGGGGCGACCGCCGCCTACGGCGTGGCCCGCCAGATGGCGCGCGACCCCTCCGACGAGAGCCTCGCGACGGCCTACGACGTCCTGCACGCCACCCGCCCCACCGCGATCAACCTGCGCTGGGCCCTCGACGACCTGAAGGCGCGGCTGACGCCCCTGGTGCCCGCGGACCGCGCCGAGGCGGCGCTCGCCCGCGCCGATGCGATCTGCGACGAGGATGTTGAGGTCAACCGCGCAATCGGCGCCCAAGCCCTGCGCCTCATCGAGGAGATCGCCGCGCGCAAGGGTGGCGAGCCGGTCAACATCCTCACCCATTGCAACGCCGGATGGCTCGCCACGGTCGACTGGGGCACGGCCACGTCGCCGATCTACCAGGCGGCCGAGGCAGGCATACCGGTTCATGTCTGGGTCGACGAGACGCGCCCTCGCAACCAGGGCGCGCAGCTCACCGCCTGGGAGATGGCGGGCCACGGCATCCCCCACCACCTGATCGTCGACAATGCGGGCGGCCACCTGATGCAGCGCGGGCGGGTCGACATGGTCATCACCGGCACCGACCGCACCACCGCCACCGGCGACGTCTGCAACAAGATCGGGACGTATCTCAAGGCGCTCGCCGCGCGTGACACCGGCGTGCCCTTCTACGTGGCGCTCCCGTCCTCCACCATCGACTGGACGGTCTCGGACGGCCTGTCGGAGATCCCGATCGAGGAGCGTGACGGCCGCGAGGTGACCCATGTCTACGGGATGCGGCAGGACGGGCAGACCGACTGGGTGCGCATCTCGCCCGAGGAAACGCCGGGCGGCAACCCGGCCTTCGACGTGACGCCCGCGCGCCTCGTCACCGGCCTCGTCACCGAGCGCGGCATCGCCGAGGCGAGCGCAGAGGGCCTGCTCGCCCTCTTCCCCGAGCGGCGCCCCAACCGCTGACCGTGGCCGCCATCAGGGCAGGGCGGCGGCGGAGGCGAGCGCGATCAGAGGTTCGGGGTAGAGGCCAGGGCCGATCAGCGCGGCGAGCGCGACCACCAGCGCGGCGCGCGCGGGCCAGCCCATCGCCGGCCCGGGCGCACCCTCGGCCGAGGCGAAGGCCGCCACCGCGAAGCGCAGGTAGTAGACAAAGGCGAGCGCGGCGCCGACAGCGGCCACGGCGAGCAGCGCCCACGCCTCGGGCTCCGCCAGTGCCGAGAACAGGTAGACCTTGCCGACGAAGCCGGCCGTCGGCGGCAGCCCCGCCATCGACAGGAGCGCCAGCGCCAGCGCCGCCCCCGCGAGTGGCTGTCGGTGCACAAGGCCGCGCAGATCGTCGCGCGTGACCGGGCCGAGCGCCGCCGCCACACACAGCGCGGCGAGGATCGCCGGGACGTAGGCCGCGAGGTAGACGAGCAGCGCCTCGCCCGTCAGGGCGCCCCCCGCCGCGAGCATCAGCGCGAGGTAGCCCGAATGGGCGATCGTGGAGTAGCCCAGCATTCGCGCGAGGCTTTCCTGGCGCAGCGCAACCAGGTTTCCGAAGATTGCCGCCGCGCCCCCGGCCAGCGCCAGGGCGAGCGGCCAGACATCGCCGCCCGGCGCCGCCTCCGTCAGGCGCAAGAGCGCGATGCCCACCGCCACCTTCGACACCGCGCCGGCCAGTGCTGCCGCCGGAGCGGGCGCCCCCGCGAAGAGATCGGGCGTCCACATGTGGAAGGGCACGAGCGAGAACTTGAAGGCGAGGCCAGCGAAGACGAGCGCGCCGCCCACCGCCGCCACCGTCCCCCCGCCGGGCCAGGCGTCGATCATCAGCGAGCCGCTGTCCGCGAAGCCGAAGGCGAGGCCGAGCAGCAGCGCCGCCGCGCCCGCGCCCGCCATCAGGAACAGCTTGTAGCCCGCTTCCGTCGCCTCCGCCGTGCGGGGCAGAAGGGCGAGCGCGATCATGGCGAGCGTGGTGATCTCCAGCCCGAGGAACAGCACCGCCGCATGTGCCGCGCCCGCCAGCGCCACGGCCCCCGCCGTGGCGATGGCGACGAGCGCTGGCGCCTCCCGCGCGCCGCCCTCGGCCCGCGCGAAGGCGAGCACGCCGAGGCCCGCAAGCAGTGCCAGCACCGTGGCGAACCGCGCCAGCCCGTCGTCGACCATCAGCGCGTAGGGCGCCGCAGCGTCCGCCCCCGCCCGGCTCAGCGCCACGACCAGCGCGAGTGCCATGAGGGCCGCCGTCACGCCGCGCACCGCGTGCACCGGGGCGACCGGCGCCAGCGCCATGCCGGCGATCCCGGCCAGCCCCGTCAGCGCAAGCGGGGCGAGCGAGAGGAACTCCGCACCGGTCATGGCTGCACGAACAGGAGCGGCGTCAGCGCGGCCTCGACGGCCGGGCGCAGCACCGAGATGAGCGCCTGCGGGAACAGGCCGAACAGAAGCGTGCAGAGCCCGAGCACCGCGATGGGCCAGAGCTCGTGGCGGTACAGGTCGTGCGCCCCCTGCACCGCGGGCTTCGGCTCGCCGAAGACGATCCCGCCGATCAGCCGCGTGGCGTAGACCACCGACACCACCAGAGACACCAGCGCGATGGCCGCAAACACCCAGTTGACCTGGAACATGCCGGTGATGACCAGCGCCTCGCCGAGGAAGTTCGCCGTGCCCGGCATGGCCAGCGCCGCGGCGAAGAACAGCGCGAAGGAGGTGGCGAAGGCCGGCGCCGTCTTCTGCAGGCCCCCCAGCTCGCGCAGGTCGCGCGTGCCCGTGCGGTGCTGGAGCGCGCCGATAAGCAGAAACAGCGCCGACGACGAGAAGGCGTGCGCGATCATCTCCACCCCGGCGCCCATCAAGGCGAAGTGGACGCCGCCGCAGACCCCCATCAGCACGATGCTCATGTGCGCGACCGAGGTATAGGCGACGAGCCGTTTCGCGTCGGTCTGCCCGCAGGCGAGGATCGCGCCGTAGACCACGCCGAACGCGCCAAGCGCCATGCCCCACGGCGCCAGCGTCACCAGCCCCTCGGGGAACAGCAGGGGCGGAAAGCGGAAGAGGCCGTAGGCACCCGTCTTGAGCAGCAGGCCCGCGAGCAGGATCGAGCCCGCGGTGGGCGCATTGGTATGTGCGTCGGGCAGCCAGGCGTGGAAAGGCGGCACCGGCAGCTTGACCATGAAGGCCACCGCGAAGCCCAGCAGCAGCAGCACCTGCGCGGTGTGCGAGCGCTCGTCGCGGGCCAATTCGAAGGCGTCGAAGGTGATCGGGTCAGACGTCGCCCCCATCCAGAACACCGCCGCCAGCAGGCCGAGCCCGGCCACCGCGTTGAACACGAGGAACTTGATTGCCGCCGCCTCGCGGTCGCCGTGGCCCCACAGGGCGATCAGCAGGAAGGCGGGCACGATCATCAGCTCCCAGAAGAAGGCGAAGATCAGCAGGTCGAACGACAGGAAGACGCCGTTCGAGGCCGCCACCGTCCAGCAGATCGTCGCGTGAAAGAGGGGCGAGCGGTGGGTGACGTGCCACGAGATGAAAACGCAGATCACGCCGAGGCCCGCCGAGATGGCGAGCAGCGCCGCCGACAGCCCGTCCATCGCCAGCAGCACCTGGATGCCGAACGAGGGCGCCCAGTTGGCCCGGTAGAAGGCGAGCCACCGCCCGTCGTCGCCGGACACCACGGCGCCGACGAGCAGCAGGAGCGTCAGGCCCATCACGACGATCGTCGTCCAGCGCTCGCTCGTGCCGGTCAGGCGCGGCGCGAGCAGGGCGGCGAACCCCCCGAAGAACGGCAGCAGGATCTGCAGCGTCAGCGCCATGTCATTCCCCATCCAAGGATCAGAAGTGCGGCGAGGCC
>LJNT01000046.1 GCA_001314685.1 Rhodobacteraceae bacterium HLUCCA09 | reverse complement strand
GAAAGTTCCGGCACTTTCGGAGGCGCGGCGGTCTTGCCTCTTCCGTCAGCGAACGGAAGCGGCAATACTGGTTGGCGGTCAAGGACTCCGATGCGCAAACCATACTCTTTCACGAGGCACACGCCGAAGAGCGGTGGTGCCCCGTCGCCCCGCATCGGGCTCGGGCACTTCGACTCATGGCCTGATCGCCTGCGCGCGGTCTACGACCTCGTCCGCCGGATGCAGGGCCCCGCCTGCCTGTTCTGGGGCGCCGATGCGGCCATGCTGTATAACGGCGCGTGGGCGCAGGCGCTCGGCAGCCGGCATCCGGAGTTTTTCGGCGCAACGGCGCGGAGCGTCTCGCCAGAGCTCGCGCGGGCCTGCGAGGCCGCTTTGCGCGACGCTGCCGAGGGGCGCACGCCCGCCCTCGCCACCGAACTCCTGCCGGTCTCCGTGTCCGCGCGGCAGCTCGGCGGTGCCATGGCCGGCGTCTGCTGCACGCCGCTCGTCGACGATGCCGGTCACGCCGAGGCGCTGCTCGTTCAGATGGCGCCGTCTCCCCGGCCGGTCACGCTTGTGGCACCCCAGCCTGCCGCCACGGACAGCGACAATGGCCCCGGGCGGATCGGCTTCCTGTTGCACCTCTGCGATGCCCTGCGTGCGGCGGACGGGCCTGACGAGATTCTGGCTGTCGGCGAGCGGATGCTCCGCGACGCACTCTCGGCCGACAGTGTCGACATCGACGAGGCGGATGCGGCGGGCCATGCACGCCCGGCCCCGCGCGGCCGTGCTGCTGCCGAGTTCGACCTCGCCCGGCCTTCCGTTCCGGGTCCCGAGGGACCGCGGCCGACCGTCCCGCCGCTGCGAAGCGGCCAGCCGCTGCTGACCGACGTGCCGGTCGATCCGGCCGGCCGCGCCGGTGGTGCGGCCGCGGCCGACCCGGGCGACGGCGGCATGTTCCCCCCGGTCCGCGCGCAGCTCACCGTGCCTATCCTGCGGGGCGACACCCATGTCGCATCGGTGACGGTCCGGCACCGGCAGCCGCACCGGTGGTCCGCGCAGGAGATCCTGACGACGCGCGAGGCCGGCCTGCGCATCTGGCAGGCGGTCGAGGGGGCGCGGGTCGAGGCACGCCGACAGGTCCGGCAGACGCGCCTCGCCCGATCGCTCGAGACCGAGGGCCTCGCTGTCATGTTCCTCTCGCGCGACGGAACGCTGACCGACGCCAACGACATCTTCCTGTCCCTGACGGGGCTGAGGCGCCCCGAGCTCGCGGGGGGTGGCCTTCACTGGCGCGACATCGTTCCACCGGATCGGATCGCGGAAAGCGGGACGCTGCTGGCACAACTCGGCGAGAGCGGTCGCATCGATCCCCGTGAGGTGGAACTCCTGCGGGAGGACGGCGGTCGAGCCTCGGTCATGCTGACCGGGCGCGACGTCGGAGATGGAACGACCGTCGCCTTTGCCATCGACATTTCCGACCGTAAACGTATGGAGGATCAGCTGAAGCAGGCGAACCGCCGGTTGAAGGTCGCGCAGGAGGCCGCAGGCGTCGGGACGTTCGACTGGCTCATCGGCACGAGGGAAATCGCGTGGAGCCCCGAGCTCGTCCACATGCTGGGCCTGCGGGAAGGGGCGCTCGGCGGCCCCTACGAGGACTGGGTCGCCCTTATCCACCCCGAGGATCTGGGCGATGCCACCAGAAGCATCGAGGCGGCCCTCGAGACGGGGTTCCTCGAGGGACAATGGCGCATCGTCCGGCCCGACGGGTCGATCATCTGGGTTCTGGTGCGCGGAACCGTCGAGCACGACGAGCAGAAGCGCCCCACGCGCCTGACAGGCGCGCAGGTGGACATCACCGATCGCGTCCGCGCCGAGCAGGACCTGCGGTTCCTCGTGACGGAGTTCGACCGGCAGCTCGAGGAACTGCGCCGGCAATTGCGAAACGGGGGCGGCTGACGCGGTCGGCGTGCCGTCGCCGCCGCGGCGCTCTCTCCGTTCTGCAACGGGCCAAGGGAGCGGGTGCATGCAATTGGCGCTCTCGCAGATGAGCGCGCGACGGGGCGGCGCGCGAGCCGATGGTCAGTCCCCGGTGCGCACGCGTCCGTGACCGCGCTGTCAAATTCGTGTTACCTGGTTTCCTTACTGAAAGCGTCACCCATTGCCCAACAGGAAAGGTGACTCAGATGACGACTTCCCGACTGCTCCTCGCCACCGCGCTGACTGGCGTCCTCGCCCTGCCTGCCTTCGCGCAGGAACAGGGCGCGAAGAACGTGATCCTGATGGTGTCCGACGGGATCGGCTTCAACGGCTGGCTCGCCGCCGACTACTACCAGGGCCTCGCCGGCCAGCAATCGTACCAGGTCGCCCGGCCCGACGGCACGACGCCGGTGGTCTACGGCCTCGCCCACACCTCGCTCAACCTGATCGACGAGGCCGGCGGCCTGCTGCCCTCGGGCACCGCGCCCGACGAGGCGGCCGGCGCAGTGGAGCAGGGCTACGATCCCGCCACGCGCTGGATGCAGTTCGACGCCACGATCCGCAACGACTTCCCGCCGGTTGAGCTGCCCTACACCTCCTATACCGACAGCGCCGCCGCCGGCACCGCGCTTCTGTCCGGCCGCAAGACCTCGAACGGCCGGCTCAACATGGACTGGAGCGGGACGGAAGAGTTCCGCACGATCGCCGAGATCGCCATCGACCAGGGCCGCGCCGCCGGCGCCGTCGCCTCGGTGCAGATCAGCCACGCCACGCCGGCCTCGGTGATCGCCCAGAACGTCTCGCGCCAGAACTATGCCGATATCTTCAACGAGATGGCCGAGAGCGATCTGACCGTGATGATGGGCGCGGGCCATCCGTTCTACGACAACAGCGGCAACGAGGTGGAGCCCGAGGACGACGACGCCCATCGCTTCCTCGGCGGGCGCGAGACCGTCGAGGCGCTCACCTCGGAAGAGGGCCTGAACGGCTTCACATTCATCGACGCCGCCGAAGACTTCGTCGCCCTCGCCGAGGGCGAGGACCTGCCCGAGCGCGTGATCGGCATCGCGCGGGCCCGTTCCACGCTCCAGGCCAGCCGCGAAGGCCTGCCCGAGGCGGACACGCCGTCGGGCATGGCGATGAATCCGATCGTGCCGGATCTGGCCATCATGTCGGAAGGCGCGCTCAACGTTCTGGCGCAGGACGAGGACGGCTTCTTCCTGATGATCGAAGGCGGCGCGGTGGACTGGATGGGCCATGCCAACAACATGGAACGCTTCATCGAGGAGCAGGCCGAGTTCAACGAGGCCGTCAACGCCGTGATCGACTGGGTCGAGGAGAACTCCAGCTGGGAAGAGACCCTGCTGATCGTCACCTCCGACCACGAGACCGGCGGCGTCTGGGGAGAAGGCACCTGGACCAACGGCGAAGGCCCGGCGGTAGCGGCCGATCGCAGCGACGAGGCCATCGAGGCGGCGCGCTACCAGCCCGGCGAGGACGTCTTCAACGAGTTCCTCGCGGTGCAGGACCGCGGAGAGGGCAATATCCCCGGCCACATGTGGTCGTCGGGCAAGCACACCAACGAGCTGGTGCCGCTCTGGGCGCTCGGCGCGGAAGCCGACGGCTTCGTCGAGTTCACCCGCACCGACCAGATGGCCGCCAGGCTCTGGGGCGAACCCTATGGCTGGAACGGCGCCTTTGTCGACAACACGGCCGTATTCCACGTCATGAACGACGCCTTCGCCGCGAACGCCCGGATCACGGCGCCCTCGCAGTGACGGTTCCGGCTGCCGTCACGCTTGGGCGCGACGGCGCTCTCGCCGATCCTGACCGACACTTCAATGCGGGCTCCCGAGTTTTCGGGGGCCCGCTCGCCTTCGGGCGGTGCCGTGAGCGCCTCATGCGGCCTGCAGCGCCGCTCCAAAGCGCGTCCGGGGTCGGCATGTCGCGGCCGGGCAATCGTCGCTCGTGCCGGCATGGCCGCTGCCCGCCCCGTGCGCGCGGCCTGTGCACAAACGAAATGGCGGCCTGCATGGGGCCGCCATTCTGGTTCTTTCCGGGGGAGGCGGGAGAGCCGCGGCTATAGCCCTCCGGCGCGTCTCACTGCTGGTTTTCGACAAACGCCGCGAGGGCCGCGGGGCCGAGCGCCGACAGGCCCTTGAGGATGTCGATGGCGTAGGCCAGCTGATAGTCGTCCTGCCGCAGCTGCGACGCCTCCTCGGCGGTGCGCCGCTCGTCCTCGATTTGGCGCCGCTCGTCCTCCGACAGCGAGTTGTTGTCGAGACGCCCGCGAAGCCCCGCCTCGGAGCGGGAGGGAAGGCTCGACATCTCGTCGTCCTCCTTGGTCTCGGGGGGGCGGGGCGGCTGCTCCACCACGATGTCCGGCGATACGCCGAGCGCCTGGATCGAGCGGCCCGAGGGCGTGTAGTAGAGCGCCGTCGTCAGCCGCATCGCCCCATCGGAGCGCAGCGGCATCACCGTCTGGACGGAGCCCTTGCCGAAGGACTGCGTGCCGACGACCACGGCACGGCGATGATCCTGGAGGGCGCCCGCCACGATTTCGGACGCCGAGGCCGAGCCGCCGTTGATCAGCACGACGATGGGCTTGCCCTCGGCGAGGTCGCCGGGCGTCGCGTTGTAGCGGTCGCCGTCCTGCGGGTTGCGTCCGCGGGTCGAGACGATCTCGCCCTTGTCGAGGAAGGCGTCGGCCACCTTGATCGCCTGGGTCAGCAGGCCGCCGGGATTGTTGCGAAGGTCGAGCACGATGCCGTTGACCGCGTCGACGCCGCCCTTCTCCTCGATGGCCTCGGCGAGCCCTTCCTCGAGATTGGCGAAGGTCTGATCGTTGAAGGTGGTCACGCGCAGCACCACCGTCTCGCCCTCGGTGCGGGTGCGCACGGCGGTCAGCTTGATCGTGTCGCGCACGATGGTGACGTCGAAGGGATTGTCCATGCCGTCGCGGACGACGGTGATCACGATGTCCGAGCCCACGGGGCCGCGCATCATCTCGACCGCCTCGTCGAGGGTGAGGCCCAGCACCGACTCGCCGTCGACATGGGTGATGAAATCGCCCGCCTCTATCCCGGCCTCGTCGGCCGGCGTGTCGTCGATCGGCGAGACGACCTTGACGAAGCCTTCCTCCTGCGTGACCTCGATCCCGAGACCGCCGAATTCGCCGCGGGTCTGCACGCGCATGTCGTCGGCGTCCTGCGGGGAGAGGTAGCTCGAATGCGGGTCGAGCGAGGTGAGCATGCCGTTGATGGCCGCCTCGATCAACTCGGCCTCGTCGACCTCCTCGACATACTGGGCGCGGATGCGCTCGAAGATGTCGCCGAACAGGTCGAGCTGCTCGTAGACCGATGCGTTGCGGTCCGCCTCCTGGGCGATGAGGGGGCCGGCCACCTGCGTGGCGATCACCGCCCCCGCAAGGGTGCCGCCCAGGGCGGCCATGACGAATTTCTTCATTGGCTCCTCATTCCTGTCTGTCGATGGCGAACCATCCGGCCGGGTCGACCGGCGTCTCGCCGCGTCGCACTTCGATATAGAGCGTCTCGCTCCGTTCCACACCTGCCGCGTTGACCGGTCCGGCCGCGGGCGGGTCGGATGCGCCGCCCATCAGCCCCAGCGGGTCGCCGGCGCCCACGATCTGTCCCTCGCCAGCATAGAGCGTGCCGAGGCCAGAGAGCACGAGCAGAGTGTCGGCGTCCGGCTCCAGAATCATCACGTTTCCGTAGTCGAGCAGGGGCCCCGCATAGCGCACGGTCGACGAGACGGGCGCGGTGACGAGCGCGGCGGGTCGCGTGGCGAGCGTCACGCCGGGGCGGGCGGTGCCGGAGGCGTCGGCCTCGCCGAAGCGGCGCAGCACCATGCCGGCGGCGGGCAGGGGCAGCGCGCGGCGGGCACGCGGCGGCGCCTCGGGGGTCTGGGCCTCTGGTGTTTGGGCCTCGGAAGGCGGGGCTTCCGGCGACGGTGCAGCGGGAGACGTGGCCTCGAGCCTGCCGAGCCCGGCGGCGAAGGCCTGCAACGTGTCGGAGGCGGCGACGAGTTCGCGCAGGCGCTCGGGGTCGGCGTCGAAGCGACGGGGCAGGTCGATCCGCTCGGCGATGGCTTGCGACAGGTCGGTGCGCGCCTGTTGCGCCGCGCGCAACGCCTCTTCCAGCGTCTCCTGCGCGCCGCGCTGCACGTCGCGCAGGGCGCGGATCTCTGCGAGGTCGCGGCGCAGGCGCTCGGCCTCCGCCTGCATCGCGGGTGTCACCTCGCCCAGCACCATCGCGGCGCGCGCCGTGCCGACCGGTCCCGCGGGGTGCAGGAGCGTCAGCGCCGGCGGCGCCCGCTCGATGCCGGCGAGCGCACCGAGCAGGCGCGATACCTCGCCCGAGCGCGCCTCGAGCGCAAAGCCGAGCCGGGCCTCCGCGGCGGCGGCCTGCCTCAGCCCCGCGCGCAGGGCGGTGAGCCCGTCCTCGTAGGCGCGCACCGTCGCGGTCAGGGCGGCGACGCGGTCGGCTTGCGTCTCGGCCGCCGAATGCGCCTCGGCCGCCTGCGCCAGTCGCTCCATCGCGGCGCGGGCGAGCGTCGCGGGGTCGTCGGCCGCGGCGGCGCCGCTGCCGGAGAGAAGGGCGGCAAGGAGGGCGGTCGCGGCGGCCTTCATCGCGCGATCAGGCTTTTCCCGGTCATCTCGTCGGGCTGCGGCAGGCCCATGAGCTCGAGCAGCGTCGGCGCGAGGTCGGCGAGGCGGCCGTCGCGCAGTCGCGCCGCCTCGGGTCCGCCGACGAGGATCACCGGCACGAGATTGGTCGTGTGGGCCGTATGGGGGCCGCCATCCTCGGCGATCATCGTCTCGCAATTTCCGTGGTCGGCGGTGACGATCGCGGCGCCGCCCGTCCGCTCCAGCGCCGCGAGCGCCCGCCCGAGGCCGGTGTCGACGGCGTGGCAGGCGGCCTTGGCGGCCTCTAGATCGCCCGTGTGGCCGACCATGTCGGGGTTGGCGTAGTTGACCACGATCAGGTCGTAGCCCGCCTCGATCGCACCCACGAGCGCCTCCGTCACCTCGGCCGCCGACATCTCGGGAGCGAGGTCGTAGGTGGCGACCTGGGGCGAGGGCGGCATCACCCGGTCCTCGCCCTCCTCGGGCGTTTCCTTGCCGCCGTTGAGGAAGAAGGTGACGTGCGGATACTTCTCCGTCTCAGCGAGGCGGAACTGGCGCAGGCCGTGCTTCGCCACCCATTCCCCCAGCGTGTTGACGATCACCCGGTCGGGGAAGATCGCGGTGAGGTGGCGGTCGAGTTCTTCGGAGTATTGCGCCATGCCGGTCGCCGCGGCCCAGTCGGGCCGGGGGCCGGGGTCGAAGGCGTCGAAGCCGGGCAAGACGAGGGCCGACAGGATCTCGCGCGCGCGGTCGGCGCGGAAATTGGCGAAGAGCAGGCCGTCTCCGTCCTTCGGGGCGACGTAGGCTGAGAGCTTCGTCGGTGTCACGAATTCGTCGGTCTCGCCGCGGGCATAGGCGGCTTCCACGGCGCCCTCGGCCGTCTCGGCCGCGTGCCCCTCGCCGCGCAGGACGAGGGCGGCGGCCCTTTCGACCCTGTCCCACCGCTTGTCGCGGTCCATCGCGTAGTAGCGGCCGACGACCGAGGCGATGCGGGCCTGCGGCGGCAGGGCGATGGCGAGTTCGGCGAGCTGGCCCGAGGCCGATTTCGGCGGCACGTCGCGCCCGTCGGTGATGGCATGGATCAGCACCGGGACGCCCGCGTCGGACAGGATGCGGGCGAGGGCGGCCACGTGGCGCTGGTGGGCATGCACGCCGCCGGGCGAGCACAGGCCCATCAGGTGCGCGGTGCCGCCCGTCTCCTTCAGCCGCGCGACGAACTCGACGAGCGCGGGCTGGTCGGCAAGCGTGCCGTCCTCGATGGCAAGGTCGATCTGGCCGAGATCCATCGCCACGACGCGCCCCGCCCCGATATTGGTGTGACCCACCTCGGAATTGCCCATCTGCCCCTTGGGCAGACCCACGTCGGGGCCGAAGGTGGTCAGCGTGGCGTGCGGGCAGGTCGCCATCAGCCGGTCCATCGTGGGGGTGTCGGCCAGCAGGGGGGCATTGCCCTCGGGCGAGGGGCCGATGCCCCAGCCGTCGAGAATGCACAGGATTACGGGCTTCGGCGCGGCCATGGCGGTCTCCTCTCCGGTGCCCCGGTCCCCGCCCGTTCTAGGGGGGCGCAGGCGCGGTCACAACAGGGGCAAGTCAGTCGCCGCATGCTCTGGCCGCGACGGCCGACGGGCGGCGCCCGGCACAGGGCAGCGGGCCTGGGGCCTCGGCGCGTCCCGCGTGGACGGTGTGCGAGGCGCCGCCGCTCATGCCGCCGCGTCGAGACCCGCAGGCCCGATCTGGGGAAGCCGGGCGATGGCGGATCGAGCGGCGCGTCGGGCCCGCCCCTGCCGAACAGACCGGTCCCGGCTCACTCCCGGTGATAGGGCGTGCCGGCGAGGATCGAGGCGGCACGGTAGAGCTGTTCGGCCACCATCACGCGGGCCAGCAGGTGGGGCCAGACCATGCGGCCCAGCGAGAGCGAGACGTCGGCGCCGGCCACGAGCGCCGGGTCGAGCCCGTCGGCCCCGCCGATCAGGAACGCCGCGTCCCGCCGGCCGCCGTCGCGCCAGCCGGCGATCGTCTCGGCAAGGTCGGGTGAGGACAGCTGCCGCCCACGCTCGTCGAGGCAGACCACGACCGCGCCTTCGGGGATCGCGCGGCAGAGTGCCTGCGCTTCCGCCTCCGGGCCCCCTCGGCCGCGCGGCTCGACCTCGGCGAGATGCACCCCGGTCAGGCCGATGCCGCGGCCGGTCTTGCGGGCCCGGGTGAGGTAGTCGGCGACCATCTCGCGCTCGGGCCCGGAGCGGGTGCGGCCCACGGCGGCCAAAGTCAGGCGCATGACGGGTTCAGACGCACCACGAAAGGCCGGCCGCGGCGCTCACGCCCGTCAGTCGGCGGATTCGGCCCGGACCGGCTGGCCCTGCGGCAGCCACATCTTCTCGAGCTGGTAGAACTCGCGCACCTCGGGGCGAAACACGTGCACGATCACGTCGCCCGCGTCGATCAGCACCCAGTCGCCCGACTCCTGCCCCTCGACCTTGCAGACCACGCCGTGGTCGTGCTTGAGCCTGTCGGTGAGCTTTTCGGCGATGGACTGGACCTGGCGCGACGACCGGCCCGAACAGATCACCATGTGGTCGGCGATCTCTGACTTTCCGGCCAGCGGGATCGTGAGGATGTCCTCGGCCTTGTCGTCGTCGAGAGAAGCGAGGATCGCGTCGAGCAGCCGGTCGTCCGCCCGCGTCTCCTTGGTGCCTGTCATGGGGGGATACCCGCCGAGAGAGGCGTCGGTTGCCGCCGTTCGCGTGGCGGCCTGCGCATAGGTGGACAGGATCGTCTCCCTTCGCTGTCGCGCCGCTCGGCCCCGGCGCACGGGCTATGCACAAGATAGCATCGGGGCCGTGACATAACAATGACTCGCGGATTAACCGGCGGCGAAGCAGGGCGCCGCGCCGCTCAGAGCGGCACGGCGGCCGCCGTGCGCTCGGGCAGGAACTGGCCCGATACGACGGTGCTTTCGTCGGCGGCGGCGATGGCGGCGACGAGCATCGCGGCGATGAGCAGGATGTGGAGGACGGGATAGGCCCGGCGCATGGGGCGACCTTTCAATCAGAGACCCCGCCCAACAAGCGGGGCAGCCGGCCGGTTCCCCCGTGCCCCGGGACAATCCGGGATCCGGCCCATCTGTCGCACCTTGCCCGGCCGCCCGCCCTGCGATAACCCCCGCGGCATGTTCCGGACCCGCGTTCTCGACCTTGCCGACCATGCGCGCCTGCCCTGGCGCTTCCACGGTGCGCTGCGCGGGGCGCCCCCGGCCGCGTGAGCGCCGCCGCCCCCATCGACACACGCCCCCCCGCGACCGACCTGCCGGAGACCCGAGAATGACCGCCCCCAAGACGCTCTACGACAAGATCTGGGATGCCCATGTCGTGCACGAGGCCGACGATGGCACCAGCCTTCTCTACATCGATCGCCACCTCGTGCACGAGGTGACGAGCCCTCAGGCCTTCGAGGGGCTGCGCATGGCGGGTCGCGGCGTGCGCGCGCCGGAAAAGACGGTCGCCGTGCCAGACCACAACGTGCCGACCGATCCCGACCGGCTGTCGGGCATCAAGGACGAGCAGAGCCGCATCCAGGTCGAGGCGCTGCGCCAGAACGCCAGGGATTTCGGCATCGAGATGTACGACGTCGACGATGTCCGGCAGGGAATCGTGCACATCATCGGCCCCGAGCAGGGCTGGACGCAGCCGGGCATGACCATCGTCTGCGGCGACAGCCATACCGCCACCCACGGCGCCTTCGGGGCGCTTGCCCACGGCATCGGCACATCGGAGGTGGAGCACGTGCTCGCCACGCAAACGCTGGTGCAGTCGAAGTCGAAGAACATGAAGGTGGAGGTGCGCGGCACGCTGCCCCCCGGCGTCACCGCCAAGGACATCGTGCTGTCGATCATCGGCGAGACGGGCACGGCCGGCGGCACCGGTCATGTCATCGAATATTGCGGCGACGCGATCCGCGCGCTCTCGATGGAGGGCCGGATGACCGTGTGCAACATGGCCATCGAGGGGGGGGCGCGCGCGGGTCTGATCGCGCCCGACGACAAGACCTACGCCTACGTCAAGGGCCGCCCCCACGCGCCCAAGGGCGCCCAGTGGGACGCGGCGATGGCCTGGTGGGAGACCCTCAAGACCGACGAGGGCGCGCATTTCGACAAGGTGCTGACGCTCGAGGCCGCAAAGATCGACCCCGTCGTGACCTGGGGAACCTCGCCCGAGGACGTGTTGCCGATCAGCGGGGTTGTGCCGCACCCCGACAGCTTCGAGGGCGGCAAGCGCGAGGCCGCGCGGCGGTCGCTCGAATACATGGGGCTGGAGCCCGGCACCAAGCTGTCCGAGATCGAGATCGACACCGTCTTCATCGGCTCCTGCACCAACGGGCGCATCGAGGACCTGCGCGAGGTTGCCAAGGTGATGGAGGGCAAGCGCGTGAAGGAGGGGCTGCGCGCGATGATCGTGCCGGGCTCGGGCCTTGTGCGCGCCCAGGCCGAGCAGGAGGGCATCGCGCAGAAGCTGCAGGAGGCCGGCTTCGAGTGGCGGATGGCGGGGTGCTCGATGTGCCTCGGCATGAATCCCGACCAGCTCGAGCCAGGCGAGCGCTGCGCCTCGACCTCGAACCGCAATTTCGAGGGCCGACAGGGCCGCGGCGGCCGCACCCACCTGATGAGCCCGGCCATGGCCGCGGCGGCCGCGATCACCGGTCGCCTGACCGACGTGCGCGAGGTCGTCTGACGGCCGCTGCGGGCCCCCGCTCATGGCGTAGCCGGACGCGCGACGGGCAGAGCGGGACCCTTGCGAGGGCGCATGTGGAGCTCGGCCCGGTCGGAGCCGGGTCTCTATATCGGGGCCGTCGCCCGTGCGATGTGCGGCATTGTCTTGGGCCCTGCCCGGAGGCCGGGTCGGGCGATGCCGATTCGTGGAGCAAAGGACTCTCCCGAGGCGGGATCCGCCGTGCACTCCAGCGTGCCTTACGGACGCTTCGGAACTCGTGTAGGGTTCCCTCGGGAACGCCGCTCACTGCTTGAAGGACCGGTCACATGTCCGACTGGCTAAAATGGGTCGTCCTCGGCCTTATCTCCATCGCCTTCGGTATATTCGCCCTCAGCCACGCCGTCCTGACCTCGGTCTCGGTGACCATCGTCGTGGGCGCGTTGCTGCTCGTCACCGGCGCCGTGCAGACCTATGCCGGCGTCACCGATATCGGGCTGGGCAACAAGATCCTGTCGATCCTGCTCGGCCTCGTGCTGTTGCTGCTCGGTGTGTCGTTCCTCGCCGACCCCCTCGCGGGCACGATCTCTCTCGCCCTGCTCGTGACCATCTTCATCGGCGCAGGGGGGGTGCTGCGGATCCTGTTCGCGCTGCGGCTGCGAGGCACGCCATTCTTCTGGATGATGCTCGCCTCGGGCGTGCTGTCACTCGGGCTCGCTGCCTTCATCCTGCTCAACCCCGCGGTGACCGTGGCGCTGCTCGGCATCCTCCTCGGCGTGGAACTGCTGTTCAACGGCGCCGGGCTGATCGCGCTGGGCCTGTTCCGGCGCAGCCATCTGAAAGGGCAGCGCGCGGGCCGCCCGGCCGACGGCGAGCCGGCCTGACGCCACTGGACCGGCGGCGCGGAACAACCGCGCCGCCCGCCACGCTTGTTCTCCGAACCTCAACGGAGAAAAGCCATGTCGGATTCGCTGAAATGGATGCTGCTGGGGGGGCTGTCGATCGTGTTCGGCCTCCTCGCGCTCAACTTTGCCATGCTCACCTCGCTCTCGGTCACGCTGGTCGTCGGGGCGATGTTCGTCGTCGCCGGCGTCGCTCAGGCCGTGGCGGGCTTCCGCGACGATAGCGGCGGGTCGAAGGCCTGGGCCATCGGCCTCGGCGTGGTAATGGCGCTCCTGGGGCTGTCGTTCCTGATCAACCCCTTCGCGGGCACGATCTCGCTGTCGATCCTCGTGACCGCCTTCATCGGGGCGAGCGGGGTGCTGCGGCTGATGCATGCCCGGGAGGCGCGCGGCACGCCGACCTTCTGGATGATGATCGTGACGGGCCTCGTCTCGCTCGCGCTCGCGGTCTTCATCATGGTCAACCCGCAGGTGACGCTGGTGCTGCTCGGCATCGTGCTCGGCGTCGAGCTGATCGTGAACGGCGCGGCGCTCATCGCGTGGGGCTGGCACCGCCGCACGCGCGAGCGCCGGGGCGACCCCCACGGCAGCGACCCGCGCACCGTGTGAGTCGCCTCACGGCTTGACGAACTGGAAGGCGCGGCGCTTGCCGGGGTTCGCGGCGAGCGAAGCGCGCGTCTGCTCGATCCGACCGGCGAGGCCGAGGGGCGCGAGCCACGCCCCGGCCGCAGCGAGGCTTGCGTCGAGCGCGGCATCGTCGAACGGGGCGATCCGCGCCGCCTCCAGTTCCTGCGCGCCGGGCACCCGCTCGCACAGAAACACGACCGTGTCGCGCGGCGCATGGCCGACGGGGCGGAAGCACCCCCCCAGCCGCTCCATCTGGGCGGGCAGCCAGGGCTGCGACCAGTGCAGGCAATCCTGCTGAACGACGAGGCTGCCGCCCGGCACGAGATGGGGAAAGAAGGTCGCCGCCATCGCGTCTCCGCTTTCCACCGTTTTGGAGGCGTCCATGACGAGCACCTCGATCGCACCGCCCTGCCAGTCCATCCGGTCGATCTCGCCCCGGTGAAACACGATCCCGGGCGCCCATGGCGCGAGCGCGGCTTGCGCCAGGGGCAGGATGTCATCGCCCTCGAAGGGCGTGACGCCCTGCCGGTAGAGGATCGCCTCCTTCGTGCGCGCGTCGGCAGTGAACCGGTCGAAGGCGTGAATGGGCGGCACAAGGCCGGCCACCCGCCGCCCCTCGGCGAGCCGCGCGGTCGAGCCGCCGGCGAAGCAGCCGAGATCGACGATCGCGCCTGCCCCCTCGGCCCAGAAGCCGGCGAGCCAGTAATAGAGCTTCTGCTCCTCGGTCGAGAGCATGGTCGGCACGTCGCGCGCGGCCCCGAGCGCGCGCTCGAGCAGACGCCGCCAGGGCCGGGCGGAGAGCGCGTCGGTCCTGTCGATGAGGGCGGGACGGTCCATGCACCGGGCTTAGCGCACAGGAGGGGCGGCCGCCATGCGAGCCGCGTCCAGCCCGGCGCAAGGGGCCTTGTCGTGGTGCGAGAGTGTGTTCGGGCCGTGCCGCCCCTGGGCGGGCCGATGCTGGCCCGTCTGGGGCGGTCGTTCCGGCTCTGGCGGCGGGCGACAGGGTCTGCCGCCCGTCACGGTGTCAGCGTCGGGCGGTCAGCGCGCGGACAGGCGGCTGATCTCTTCCTTGAGGCGAAGCTTCTGCTTCTTCAGAGCGGCGATCTGGAGGCGGTCGGCCCCCGGCTGGCGCTGCTGTTCCTCTACCTCGGCGGAGAGATGCTCGTGCTTGCGGCGCAATTGCTCGACATGGGCGCTGACGGACATTCGGATCTCCTCTCTGATCGTGTCGTTCGACGAGTGCACCACGTCAGGGGGGCACCTGTCATCAGACTTTCGCAAACCGATGGGAGCGGCGAAATGTTGCAAACTCGTTAATCGGCCCCCCAGCGCAGCGCGGCACCCTCGCGCAGGATGGCGCGCAGTGCGGGTGTGTAATCCTCTCCGTCGCGCGTGTGGGCGGGGCCCGCATGCATCACCAGCGGCGGAAGCAGGGCGAGGGGCGTGCGCCCGTCGTTGCGCGCGCGCACGAGCACGAGCCGGGCCGGCCGGCCCTCGCGGGGCGCAAGCGGCTGAATCTGAACGCCGCCGAGGGGCGCCAGCCCCGCGAGCAGATCCGCCAGACGCTCTGCCCGGTGAATCACGGTGAGCCACCCGCCTGGGGCGAGTCGGCGCGCGCCGATGGCCAGCCAGTCGGCCAGCGGCCGGTGGGGAGCTTCGCCCATCGCGGCCTCGCGCGCGGCATGATCCGAAGCGCGCGATGCGTCGCGGCGGAAATAGGGCGGGTTGAGCATGACCTGGTCGAAGCGGATTTGTCGCACCTCGCGGGGCAGGGCGGCGATGTCGGCGGTGATCACGTCAAGCGCCGCGCCGGCCTCTGTGGCGTTGCGGCGCGCGAGGCCGGCGGCCGTCGCGTCGCGCTCGATTCCCGTGATCGACAGGCCCGGCACGCGCGCGGCGAGGCAGAGCGCCGCGGCGCCGACGCCGCAGCCGAGCTCGAGCACGCGCTGTCCGGGCCTGGCATCGACCGCGGCGGCCAGCAGCACCGCGTCGACGCCGGCGCGGTAGCCGCGGGCCGGCTGCCACAGGCTCACCCGCCCGCCGAGAAACGCGTCGTGGGTGAGCCCGTCGCCGCCCGGCTCGGCGCCGCTCACCGGTCCTCGGTCACGGGCAGTCCGTTGTCGCGCATCACGACGCGGGCCATGAACAGGTCGCGGTCACGCACCATGAGCCGCCGCGGCAGAATGCCGATCGAGCCTTCGAGCACGCTCATGTGGACGTCCATTTCGAAGTAGTCTATCCCCTCGCCGTCGAGCAGGGCCTTGGCGAGCGCGGTCTCGGTGGGATCGTTGGTGCGCAAAAGCTCTTTCATGGTCTCGGCTTAGCCTGAGGCAGGGGCGGGTGTCGAGCGCGATGCCCGGATGGGTGAGAAGATGGACGACGCGGCCGCCGCGACCAAGCCCCACGAACGCCTCTCGGCGCTGCTCGCGCCCGAGATGGAGCGGGTCAACGCGCTGATCCGCGAGCGCATGGCCTCGCGCCACGCCCCCCGCATTCCGGAAGTGACGGCGCACCTGATCGAGGCGGGCGGCAAGCGGCTGCGGCCGATGCTGACGCTCGCCTGTGCCCGGATGTGCGGCTACGAGGGCGAGAACCACGTGCGCCTCGCCGCGACGGTGGAGTTCATCCACACCGCGACACTCCTGCACGATGACGTGGTCGACGAGTCGGGCCAGCGGCGGGGGCGGCCCACGGCGAACCTGTTATGGGACAACAAGTCGTCGGTGCTGGTGGGCGACTACCTGTTCGCCCGCGCCTTTCAGCTGATGGTCGAGACCGACCGCATCCGCGTGCTGGGCATCCTCGCCAACGCCGCGGCGACCATCGCCGAGGGCGAGGTGCTGCAACTGACCGCGGCGCAGAATCTCGCCACGACCGAAGAGATCTACCTGCAGGTGGTGCGGGGCAAGACGGCGGCGTTGTTCGCCGCGGCCTGCGAGGTGGGCGGCGTGATCGCCGGCGAGCCGGACGCGGTATCGGAGTCGTTGCGGACCTACGGGGACGCGCTGGGCGTGAGCTTCCAGATCGTCGACGACCTGCTCGATTACGGTGGCGACGCCGGCGCGACGGGCAAGAACGTGGGCGACGATTTCCGCGAGCGCAAGCTCACCTTGCCGTTGATCAAGGCGGTTGCGGCGGCCGACGACGACGAGCGCGCCTTCTGGTCGCGCACGATCGAGAAGGGCAAGCAGGAGGGCGGCGACCTCGACCACGCGCTCGCGCTTCTCGAACGGCACGGCGCCTTGGCCGCGACCCGTGCCGACGCGCTCGGCTGGTCGGCCCGCGCGAAGGAGGCTCTGGCGCCCCTGCCGGAGGGCGAGATCAAGGCGCTGCTGGTCGACCTGGCGGATTACGTGGTCGCGCGTATCAGCTAGGCATCGACCGCGAGTAGTCGGGGCATCGACCGCGCCGATTGATCGCCGAGGATGCCATCCGCGACCCACCACTCCGGGTGTGCCTGCCCAAGACGGACGGCCGCGCTCCGGGCGTCGTCCGCGGTCGTGAAGAGGCCGAAGCAGGTCGCCCCCGAGCCCGACATGCGCGCCAGGCCGCAGCCCGGCTGCGCGGCGAGGGCCTCCAGCACGTCCCCGATCTGGGGGGCGATCCCGCGGGCGGCCTGTTCCATGTCGTTGCGCTGATCCGCGAGCCACGCGATCGTTTCCGCTGCGTCCGGCCAGCGGGGCAACTCATCCGGCATGGGCGGGTTGTGGCGCCGGGCGAGCGCGCGAAAGACTGCTGGCGTCGAGACGGCGATGCGGGGGTTGACGAGGACGGCGGGCAGGGGCGGCACCTCGGCGAAGGCAATCCTTTCGCCGATGCCGCGCGCGCGGAGCGGCTTCGGCACGAGGCACATCGCGAGGTCCGCCCCCAGCTCGACAAGCGGGCGGAAGCGCGTTTCGAGCAGGATGTCCGGGCCGGAGGCCAGACGCCCCAGCGCCGCGTCGTCGAGAAGCTGCAGCGCCCCGCGAACGGCCGCGGCGGCATCGGACGAGCCGCCGCCGATGCCGGACGCGACCGGCAGGCGCTTGTCGAGCGTCAGCGCGGCCCCGTCCTGCCCAAGAGCGATCATCGCGCCGCGCAGGGCGAGATTGTCGGTATCGGCGGGCACGCCCGCCGCCTCCGGCCCCTCCACGGTGATAGAGGACACGCCCGCGCGCGCCATAAGCACCGTGTCGCCCACGGGCGCGAAGGCCACGAGGCTGTCGAGCAGGTGATAGCCATCGTCGCGCTGGCCGACGACATGCAGGGTCAGGTTGACCTTCGCCGGGGCGAAGACGGAAACCGTCGGCACGCCGCGCCTCAGCCGCCGTCGCCCGCCGGCTCTCCGCCGTTGGCGATGTCGGCACCGGCCGAGCGCGCCTCGTCGCCGTGCAGCGGCGGCGCGCCTTCCTCCGCGAGCACCTGGTCGAGGCCGACCTCGAGCTTGCGACGGATGCGTTCGGCCTCGTCCTCCTCCGGCTCGAAGGACAGCGCGCGGTTCCACTGGAAGCGCGCCTCGACCTTGCGGCCCACGGCCCAGTAGACGTCGCCCAGGTGGTCGTTGACGATGGGATCGACGGGCAGAAGCTCGGCCGCGCGCTCCATGTGCTCGACCGCCTCCTGGTAGCGCCCGAGCCGGTAGAGGCCCCAGCCGAGCGAGTCGACGATGTGGCCCGAATCGGGGCGGGCGGCGACGGCCTCGCGGATCATGTCCATCGCCTCGTCAAGGTTCTCCTGCATCTCGACGAAGGAATAGCCGAGGTAGTTGAGCACCGAGGGCTGTCCGGGGTTGAGCTCCAGCGCCTTGCGGAAATCGGCCTCGGCCTCCGGCCAGCGGTCTTCGCGCTCGTGGGTGATGCCGCGGGCGAAGTAGACGACCCAGTGCTCCTCGCGCTCCTCGGTGAAGAGCGCGATGGCACGGTCGTAGGCCGGGGTGGCGTCGGCGTAACGCTCCATCCGGCGGAGCATGTCGCCGAGCGTGATGTGCACGATGGGCTGGTCGCCGTGGGTCTCGGCGAGGCGCTCCAGCACGGCGACGGCCTCGTCCTCGCGCTCCGACCGCTCGAACGCCTCGGCGCGACCGATCTCGGCGACGTGAAAGCTGGGGTGGTCGCGCGCCACGCGCTCGTAGGTCTCGGTCGCGAGCGCGTAGCGCTCCATCTGGTCGAGCAGCCCTGCCGAGAGAAGGATCGCGTCGACATGATCGGGGCGGAGCGCCTCGGCGGCCCGGGAATAGAGAAGCGTGTAGCTCGACTGCGCCTCGCCGCGCAGGGCGCCCGCCACGGTGAAAAAGACCTCGGCCGCGCCGTCGCGCGCGTCGCGCACGAGGTCGAAGGGCACGGTTTCGCCGGCGGCGAGGCGGGCGCGGAGGGCGGCGAGGCCGGGGTCGAGGTCGGCGCCGAACGTGTCGGCGATGAGCGACAGCGCGTCCTCGTTGCGGCCGAGCTGGCTGAGCACCTGCGCGCGCGCGATCAGGCCACGGCGGGTCAGGCGCATCTCCGAGCCGTCCTCGCCGCCCGAGAATATCTCTTCCGCCGCCGCCATGTCGCCCGATCCGGCACGGGCGAGGGCAGCGTGGTAGCGGCCGAAGGCGGGCATGCCCGTCTCGTCGGCCACGGCGTCGAAGGCATCGTGCGCGGCGTCGATGTCGCCCGCGCCGTAGCGCGCCCACGCCTCCACCAGCCCGTCGACGAGGGGGCCGACCGACATGCCGGCCTCGAAATCCTCCAGCGCGCCCGTCCAGTCCTCGCGGGCGAGCCGATCTGTCAGCAGGACCAGGTTGGCGATCTGGCTGTCGGCGCCGGTCGAGCGCATCTGCCGGGCGATCGGCTCGGCCCGGGCGAGGTTGCCGAGGCCCATCTGCGCCACGATGGCATTCTGCAGAAGCTCGGGGTTGCGCCCGTCGCGGATGAGCGCGCGGGCATAGTAGCGCGCGGCGGCGTCGTAATCGTTCGTCCCGATCGCGGCGCGCGCGGCGAGATAGGGCCCGGCGAGCCCCCGCGTCTGCTGCGCGGCGGCGGGAGCGGCGGCCGTGGCTGCGGCGGCGAGGGCGAGAGCGAACAGGGCGGCGCGGCGCTGGGTCAAGGGACACCTCTTCGGGGACGTCTGAGGGACAGCCTAGTCCTGCCGGGCACATGCGGCAACCGCCGGCCGCGGCGCGCGCCCTGCGCGCCACGGCTTCGTGATGGCCTGCCGGGGGCGCTCCCGCCCGCTCTCGCCTCCTTTCGGCGGCTCCCGCGGTTGGGCGGGGCCGCGCGCAGGGCGCGCGGCGGCGGCGCACCGGTGCGGCCCGCGCGCCCGGGACGGAGCCGGTCGAGGGGGCGCTGCCCCCGCCGCCCGTTCCGGGCGGCCCCCCGGGATACTTGGAGCAAGAAGAAGAAGAGGCAGGCAGGCGGCGCGCGGCGGCCGTGGGCCGCGCGATCCGTGACCGGCCGGCCCCGGCGCGCGACGCGGTCGCCCCTCGCCATGGGGGCGCGCGGGCGCCCGCGCGCCCCCATGGCGACGGTCGGCGAGGAGGGATGCGGCGTCGCGATGGGGCGCGTGCACCGGCGCGAGGCATTCGGTGGCCGGGCGGTCGGCGCGGGCCCGGGGCAGGTGGGCGGGCGCGCGCGCCCCGTGTCGTCACATGTTGGGGTAGTTCGGCCCGTCGCCGCCCTGCGGCACCGTCCACTCGATGTTCTGCATCGGATCCTTGATGTCGCAGGTCTTGCAGTGGACGCAGTTCTGGAAGTTGATGACGAAGCGTGGCGCCTGTCCGGCCTCCTCGACGAACTCGTAGACGCCGGCCGGGCAGTAGCGGGCCGAGGGGCCGGCGTATGTCGGGAGGTTGATCTCGACCGGAATGGTGGCGTCCTTCAGCTTCAGGTGGGCCGGTTGGCTTTCTTCGTGGTTGGTCATCGAGAAAGAGACGTTGGTCAGCCGGTCGAAGCTGAGCACGCCGTCGGGCCGGGGATAGTGGATCGGCTCGTGCTTTTCGGCCGGTTCGGTGTGCTCGGCGTCGGACTTGCGGTGCCGGATCGTGCCGAACATCGTGTTCCCGGTCAGCGTGGCCCACCACATGTCGATGCCGCCGAGCACCACGCCGCCGAGGATGCCGTAATGCGACCAGAGCGGCTTGACGTTGCGGACGGGCTTGAGATCCTTCGCGATGGGGCCGTCGGTGTGGATGTAATCGTCGTATTCCGTCAGCTCGTCGCTCGCCCGGCCCGCGGCGATGGCGCGGGCCGCGGCCTCGGCCGCCTCGATGCCCGAGAGCATGGCGTTGTGGTTGCCCTTGATGCGCGGCACGTTCACCAGTCCCACGCCGCAGCCGAGGATCGCCACGCCCGGCGCGACCGCCTTCGGCATCGACTGCCAGCCGCCCTCGGAAATCGCGCGCGCCCCGTAGGCCACCCGCTTGCCGCCCTGCAGCAGTTCGGCCACCATCGGGTGGTGCTTGAAGCGCTGGAACTCCATGTAGGGGTGGACGTAGGGGTTCTCGTAGTTGAGGTGAACGACGAAGCCCACGTAGACTTGGTTGTTCTCGAGATGGTAGATGAACGACCCGCCGCCGGCGTTCTTCCCCAGCGGCCAGCCCATCGTGTGGGTGACGGTGCCCTCGCGATGCTTTTCGGGATCGATCTCCCAGATTTCCTTCATGCCGAGGCCGAACTTCTGCGGGCACTTGCCCTCCTGCAGGTCGTATCTGGCCATCACCTGCTTGGTGAGCGAGCCGCGCACGCCTTCGCCGAGGAAGACGTACTTGCCGTGCAGCTCCATCCCCGGCTCGTAGTTCGGCCCGGGCGTGCCGTCGGCCTGCCGGCCGAACTCGCCCGCGACGACACCCTTCACGCCGCCATCCTCGTGATAGACCAGCTCCGAGCACGACATTCCGGGGAAGATCTCGACCCCGAGCGCCTCGGCCTGCTCGGCAAGCCAGCGGCAGACATTGCCCATCGAGACGATGTAGTTGCCGTGGTTGTTCATCAGCGGCGGCATCATCCAGTTGGGCACCCGCACCCGGCCCGCCTCGCCGAGGATGTAGAAATTGTCCTCGCGCACCGGCACGTTCAGCGGCGCGCCGCGCTCCTTCCAGTCGGGGAAGAGCGTCTCGAGGCCCACCGGGTCGAGCACGGCGCCCGAGAGGATGTGCGCGCCCACCTCCGAGCCCTTTTCCAGCAGCACCACGTCGAGGTCGGGGGCGATCTCCTTGAGCCGGATCGCGGCGGACAGGCCGGCGGGGCCGGCGCCCACGATCACCACGTCGTATTCCATCGCCTCGCGTGCCGTCTCGCTCATCGCCGTCCGTCCTCGCTGTCGCTGCGCTGGGGGCGGGGCAACATTGTTACCCCGCACGGAAAAGTAAGCGCGGGCCGGACTATCGACAGGCCCGGGCGGCGTCAATCGCGGCCGTGCGGCGCCACGCCGCGCCGTGCCGCGCGATGCGCCGGGCCGCCCGCTCGATCGGCGTGTGGCGGAGATTTCCGGCCCGAGGCGGGCGTCGGTGCGCATTTGAGGTTGCAGAGCGGCGCCTGCGTCCGCACCTTCGGGCACGCAGACGCAAGCATTCAAGGCGACAATGGAAAAGATCCCGATGACGCGCACGGGCGCCGCCGCGCTCGATGCGGAACTCAAGCAGTTGAAGTCGGTTGAGCGGCCGGCGATCATCCAGGCGATCGCCGAGGCACGCGAGCACGGCGACCTGTCGGAGAACGCCGAGTATCACTCGGCCCGCGAGAAGCAGAGCTTCGTCGAGGGACGCATCAAGGAGATCGAGGGCCTGCTCGCCCGCGCCGAGGTGATCGACCCTGCCAAGCTCTCGGGCCCGATCAAGTTCGGCGCCACGGTCACGATCGTCGACGAGGATACCGACGAGGAAAAGACCTACCAGATCGTGGGCGAGCCCGAGGCTGATCTCGAGAAGGGTCTGCTCAACGTCAGGTCGCCCATCGCCCGCGCCCTGATCGGAAAGGACGAGGGCGACAGCGTCGAGGTGCGCACGCCGGGCGGCGAGAAGTCTTACGAGATCCTCGCCATCAGGTACGTCTGAGCGCAGGTGGCGCGGCTGGGGGATGGCAGCACGATGACCTCACCCGATGGCACCGTCGAGGGCATGAGCGACGGCGAGTCCGCGCCGGAGGCGCGCGCGCCCGAGACGCGGCGCGCGGGGGGCGGAGAGGCTCTGCGCGGCTTTCCGTCGGCTGCAAGCGGGCGGCGGGCCGGCCGGGAGGGGCTCGACCCGGCCGGTGCCGCCGCGCTCGCGCTGTCGGCCGCCTGGGTACTCGCGGTGGTGGCGGTGCTGCTGTTCTTCCCCTCGGACGTCGGGGCGGGGCCGGCAGGACTCGGCTGGATCGGCACGCTCGGCGCCATCGTCCTGCCGGTCGCGCTGATCTGGGTCGCCGCGCTGTCGGCGCGCGCTGCCCGCGTGATGCGGGAGGAGGGCGCACGCCTCGAGGCGGCGGTCGACGCGATCCGGCATCTTGCGGCACAGCAGCAGCCGGCGCAGGGCTCGGGCATCCGCCCCGCCATCGAGGCGCGGCTCGAGGAGATCGCGCGCGCCCAGCGCCAGACCGAGGCGGCGATCACGCGGCTCACGCAGGCGGGGGCGCCCCTTGCCGGCGGCTCGGCGGCGGGCGGGGCCGCGGGCCGCGGGCGCACGGCCCCGGCGCCGGCGGCCGTGACGAGCCAGTCGCCGCGGGCGGGGCAGGGGGCAGGTGGTGGGCCGGGTGCGGGGCCCGCCGGTGCGGCCGGCCCGCCCGCCGCCGACGCCGCCCAGCAGAGCCTCGCGCTCGGCACGCCGGAGGACGCGGGCGAGCCGATCTCGACCCCCGACCTGCTGCGCGCGCTCAACTTCCCCGAGGACGAGGCCGATTCCGAGGGCTTTCGCGCGCTGCGTGCCGCCCTGCGCGACCGGCCGACCGCGGGGCTGGTGCGCTCGGCGCAGGACGTGCTGACGCTGCTCGCAGAGGACGGGATCTACATGGACGACCTGGCGCCCGACCGCGCCCGCCCCGAAGTGTGGCGCCGCTTCGCGCAGGGCGAGCGGGGCAAGGGCGTGGCGAGCCTGGGCGGCGTGCGCGACCGCTCGTGCCTCGCGCTGACCACGGGCCGCATGCGGCAGGATCCGGTGTTCCGCGACACCGCCCACCACTTCCTTCGAAAGTTCGACAAGACCTTCGCAGAGGTCGAGCCGCGCCTGTCGGACACCGAGATCGCCGCGCTCTCCGAGACGCGGACCGCACGCGCCTTCATGCTGCTCGGCCGGGTATCCGGCACGTTCGACTAGCTGCGCGGAATTCACGCGGGCGGCCCGGGGCCGGGCGGACAGCCGCGGCGCCGGCCCTAGACGGGCGGGTCAGAGCGATACGAATCCTGCGCTCCGTCGACGGGGCGCGCCATTGTCGTCGCCGCGCGGACGCCGAGGGCGGCGCCCGCGAGGCCCATCCGCCGCGCCCCCACCGCGCGGAAGCCCTGGCGCTCGTAGAGCGCGCGGGCGGGGGCGTTGTCGTCTGTCACGTCGAGGTGCATCTCGGCATAGCGCCGCGCCGAGGCCTCTTCCAGAATGGCCTCGATCAGGCGCGTGCCCACGCCGCGCCTGCGCGCGTCTGCCGACACGAACAGCCCGTCGAGCAGCATCGCATCCGGCCCCGTCCGCCGCTCGGTGAGCTCCAGCAGGGGCGCGCGCCACAGGGCGCCGAGCGGCCCGTAGGCGCGGGCGAGGTCGGCGAACCCGCCCGTGACGAGGCCGCCCGCGCGTGTCTTGATCCCCGCGGCGCCCAGCACCCGGCCCTGCCCGTCGCGCGCCACCAGGGCGAAGTCGGGGTGGAGCGCCCCCTCGAGGAACGCGATCGCGCGCGCCTCGGGCGACATGATCCGGCCGAGCTTGTCCGAGAATGCCTCCCAGAACAGGCGGGCGAGAATCGGCCGCTCGGCATCGCAGAAGCCGCGTGCGACACGCAGGTCCGATAGGTCGGCGGCATCGCTCACAGCCGCGCCTCGGCCGACGCCAGCTCGCCCGGCGCGTTGACGTTGAAAAAGGCGTCGGCGCCGGGGAAGCGCACGCGCACGGCACCCGCGCGAGCGGCGAAGCCGGTCATCCGCCGCTCCCCGCCTGCCAGCGCCGCGCGCAGGGGCGCGGCGAGCGCGGTGCGCCACAGGCCGAAGGTCGGGTGCAGGCCGTCTCCATCCTCCGCCAGCGCCGCCGTAGCCCCCCCCCGCCCCGCGGCGAGACGTGCGGCGAGATCGGGCGGGAAGAACGGCGTGTCGACCGCGACGGTGAGCAGGTCGGCATGCCCCTCCGCCTCGGCCCAGTCGAGCGCGGCCGAGAGGGCGGCGAGCGGGCCCTCGTAGCCCGGCAGCGGGTCGACGAGGCAGGCGGCGCCGGTCGGGATCAGCCCGGCGAGGCGCACGGGATCGGGCCCGGCGCAGACGGCGAGCGCGGCCACCTGCGGACCGAGGCGGCGCACGGCCCGCGCCAGCAGCGTCTCGCCGCCGAGGCGCAGCCCCGCCTTCACGGTGCCGCCCATCCGCCGCCCGGCGCCGCCGGCAAGGATGGCGCCCGCCGGTGCAGCCGCGTCGCGCTGTGGCCCTTCTGCCTGAGGTTGCATCCGCTCCCCGTCCGTCCTACCGCACGCGCGTCTCCGCCGGTTTTGCCCCGACGCCCCTGCCCGATCGCCCTGCCAGATTACGGAGCGCAGATGCCTGCTGCCAGCCCTTCCGCCCAACGGCCGGCGCCGCCCGCCACCCTCGGCGCGGCGTTTCGCAAGGGCATGGTCGACAGCGCGCCGTTCCTGCTGGTGGTCGGGCCCTTTGCCGTGCTCTTCGGCGTGGTGGCGACCGAGGCGGGCCTCGACCTCGCGCAGACCATGGGCTTTTCGGTGTTGGTCATCGCGGGCGCGGCGCAGCTGACCGCGCTGCAACTGATGACCGAGAACGCGCCGGTCATCGTGATCCTCGCCTCGGCGCTCGCGGTCAACCTGCGGATGGCGATGTATTCGGCCTCGCTGGCGCCGTGGATCGGGGCCGCGCCGCTCTGGCAACGTGCGCTCGCCGCCTACCTGCTGGTCGATCAGTCCTACGCGGTGTCGCTGGCCAATTTCGAGGCCGAGCCACGGTGGAGCCTGCCGCAGCGCATGGCGCTGTTCCTCGGCACCGTCGCGCTGATCGCTCCTGTCTGGTATGCCTGCACGCTTGCCGGCGCGCTGCTGGGCCGTGGCGTGCCTGATGCGCTCGCCCTCGACTTCGCCGTGCCGATCACCTTCATCTCGCTGATCGCGCCGGGCCTGCGCACGCTCGCCCATGTCGCGGCTGCCGTCGTGGCGGTGATCCTAGGTCTTGTGCTCGCCGGGCTGCCCTACAACCTCGGCCTGCCGCTCGCCGCGCTGGCGGCGATGGCCACGGGAGCGGAGGTGGAGCGGCGCGGACTCGCCCGGCCGATCCGGGCGGAGGGGGCGGCGTGAGCGGCTGGTCGGACGCGGCGGTCTGGGCGATCATTGCGGCGCTGGCTCTCGGCACCTGGCTCATCCGCTTCTCCTTCCTCGGGCTGATCGGCGGACGCAGGCTGCCGCCCTGGGTGCTGCGCCACCTGCGCTACACTCCGGTTGCCGTCATCCCCGCGCTGATCGCGCCCCTCGTCGTCTGGCCCCAGGCGACGGGGGGCGAGACCGACCCCGCGCGCCTGGTCGCCGCGCTCGCGGCCCTGGCCGTGGGCTTCGGCCTGCGATCGGTACTGGGCGCCATCGGGGCGGGGATGGGCACGCTCTACCTGCTGAACGCGGTGTTCTGAGGCGGCTCAGCGGACCAGCGGCACGCGCATCAGGTCGCCCCGGTTGTCGGGGCTGTCGTCGCGGTGCAGCCGCGTCACGACGCCAGGCTGGCTCTCGACCCAGCGCATCGTGTTGAGAGGGAACCACGAGCGGGGGACGTCGCCGATGCCGGCCTCGCGCAGCACCTCGGCGATGGCGATGTTGCAGCGGGTGGGCGGCACGGGCCCCGCCTGCTGGATCAGCCGGATCACGCGCTCGGCCTGCTCGGGCGTCACGACCAGCGTGTTCTCCTTCACCCGGAAGGTCTCGCGGGCGTGGTAGTCGATGTAGAAATCGTGCGCCGCCGGCGTGATGCCGAAGAACACGTCGTTCCGCTCGGGGATCTGGGGGTGGTTGAAGCTGCCGGCCGGGTCGAAGATCAGCCGTTGTGAGCCGTTGACCATCAGACCCGCATGCGCCCCCTCGTTGGAGCGGTTGTTGATCATCGTGAACAGCGTGACCGTCGGCGGCCCGTCGTGACGGTAGATCGCGCGTTGCACCTCTTCCTCCGGTGCCCATACCTCTTCCACGGCGCAGGCGCCGACGGCGAGCGACAGGCACGCAAGGAGTGCGGCGCGCCATGCGCGCGCGGTCACGGCAGGCATGTGCGGCCGGTCAGCCGGCGATCGCGTAGAGGAAGATCAGCAAGACGATGACGCCGATCGCCGTCCAGGTCGCCAGCTTCATGAAGCCGGCGAAGGTCCTTTCCTGATCGGAGATATCCATCTTGCCGTGTTCGTGCTTGCTGTCGGCCATGGCCCCGTGTCTCCCGTCTGTCCGCGCCCCGTGTTAGCCGAGGCGGGGCGCGGTGTTAAGCGCGGGCGGGGGGCAAAGGGCCGCAGGGGCCGCGCGTGTCACGCTCAGAGGGCGTGCCAGAGCCACGCGCCGTCGTGACGCTCGGAGCGCGTCGCGGTGCCCGTGCGCAGCAGGTGGTTCAGATGCCCGACCGCCTCGCCGAGGGCGAGCCCGTATTCGCCCGGCCCCACCTCGCGCCCGAAGAGGGGTGCGAAACACTCGTGCGCGGTGCGGGGGCGCTCGTCGAGCCAGGCCCGCAGGCGGGCGAGCGCCTCGACGTGATTCTGTTCGAGCTGGATCATCCGGGCGGGCAGGCCGGTAAAGGGCAGCTTGTGGCCTGGCAGCACGAGCTGGTCGTCCCGCGCATGGGCCGCGAGTCGGCGGCACGAGGCGAACCACGCCGCGATGGGATCAGCCTCGGGCTCGGTCGGGTAGACGCCCAGATTGGGCGAGATCGAGGGGAGCAACTGATCGCCCCCGAGCACGAGCCTGTCGTCGCGGCTCCACAGCGTGGCGTGGTCGGGAGCATGGCCCGAGCCGAGCCGCACGTCCCACGCGCGCCCCCCCGCGCGGATCGTGTCGCCCTCCTCGATGCGGGTGAAGCCCAGCGGCAGGGGCGCGGTGCAGTCGGCGAAGTTGAAGGGCCGTTCGGCCATGCGCTGCGCCAGCATGGCCTCGGGCATTCCGGCCCGCCGCCAGAAGGCGACAGCCTCGGGCGCGGGCCGCTCCTGCACGTCGAGCTGGAGCATCCGGGCGAAGAGCCAGGTGGTGCGCGTCGCCACGATCTCGGCCCCGTGCTCGGCGCGGAACCAGCCGGCAAGGCCCACATGGTCGGGGTGGTAATGCGTGACGAGCACGCGCCGCACCGGGCG
>LJNT01000223.1 GCA_001314685.1 Rhodobacteraceae bacterium HLUCCA09 | reverse complement strand
GTCGCTCAAGAGTGCGTTCTCGGGCTCGGCGCCGCTGCCGGTCGAACTCTACCGCCGCTTCGAGAAGGCGTGCGGGGTGAACATCATCGAGGGCTACGGCCTGACCGAGGCGACCTGCCTCGTGTCGTGCAACCCCGTCGACGGGCCGAAAAAGATCGGCTCGGTCGGCATCCCGTTTCCCCATACCGACGTCAAGATCCTGATCCACACCGCCGACGAGGGCGTGCGCGAATGCGGCGTCGACGAGGTGGGCGAGATCTGCGTGGCCAATCCCGGCGTCTACGCAGGCTCGACCTACACCGAGTCCGACCGTAACCGGAACCTGTTCCACTACGACATCTACCTGCGCACCGGCGATCTCGGCCGGATGGACGCCGACGGCTACCTCTGGATCACCGGACGCGCGAAGGATCTCATCATCCGCGGCGGGCACAACATCGACCCCGCGCTGATCGAGGAGGCGCTGCTCGCGCATGACGCGGTCGCCTCGGCCGGCGCGATCGGCCAGCCCGACGCCCATGCGGGCGAATTGCCGGTGGCCTATGTCGAGCTCGTCTCGGGCGCTTCGGTCACCGAGGAGGATCTGCTCGAGTTCTGCCGCGGCCGCATCTCCGAGCGCGCGGCGATGCCCAAGCGCATCGAGATCCTCGACGAACTGCCCAAGACAGCCGTGGGCAAGATCTTCAAGCCCGACCTGCGGCGCCGCGCGATCTGCCGGGTCTACGACGCGGCGCTGTGCGAGGCCGGCATCGCCGCGCGGGTCGTGGATGTCGAGGAGGACCGCAAGCTCGGACTCGTCGCCATCCTCGAGAAGACCGGCGAGGTCGACGAGGCCGCCCTGCGCGAGGCGCTCGGCCACTACACGCGGCCCTGGGCCTGGAAGGGCGCCGCCCGGGATGCCGCCTGAGCGCGCGGGCGGCGCCCGGGCCGTATTCGCCGCGCCGCGCAGTGCAGACAGAAAGAAGCCGGCAGGTGCGCGCCTTCGGCTTCTTTCTGTCTGAAATACGCATCGCGCGGCTGGCCGCTGGCGTGCCCGCCGGGCCTTCGCGCAGATCCACGAGACGGACGGGCTGCGGTCGCCTTGCGCATCCCCACCGCCGCCGCTAGGTCGGCGGCCATGAAGCGCATCCGCCGCCTCGAGGACGTGACCGCCGCCGACCGGGGCGCGACCGCCGCCATCGGCAATTTCGACGGCGTGCATCTGGGCCACCAGCAGGTGCTCGAGACGGCGCGGAACGCGACCGGGCGGGCTGCCGGCGCGCCGCTCGCGGTGCTGACATTCGAGCCGCATCCGCGCGAGGTCTTCCGGCCCGACGAGCCGCCCTTTCGTCTGACCGACCCCGAGGCGCGCGCCCACCGGCTCGAGAAGCTGGGGGTCGAGCTGCTCTTCGAGCTCGATTTCGGTGCGATCCGCCCGATGCCGCACGCGGTGTTCTCGTCGCAGGTGCTCGCGGGCGGCCTGGGCCTTGCCCATGTCACCGTGGGTGCCGATTTCTGCTACGGCCTCGGCCGCACGGGCACGCCCGAGACGCTGCGCGCGGAGGGGGCCGCGCACGGCTTCGGCGTGACGGTGGCCGAGCTGGTGCAGGTCGAGGCGGCGGGCGCGCGCGTTTCCTCCACCGCGATCCGCGCTGCGCTGAACGAGGGGCGCCCGCGCGATGCCGCCGCCATGCTCGGCCACTGGCACCGGATCGAGGGCGCCGTGCTCCACGGCGACAAGCGCGGACGCGAGCTCGGCTTCCCTACGGCCAACATGAGCCTCGGGCGCCTGCACCGGCCGCGATTCGGTGTCTACGCGGTGCTCGTCGACGTGCTCGACGGCCCCCATGCCGGCGCCCTTCGCGGCGTTGCCTCGCTCGGCGTGCGGCCCCAGTTCGGCGCGCATGCGCCGAACCTCGAGGTGCACCTGTTCGACTTCGCGGGCGACCTCTACGGCGCCACCCTCTCGGTGGCGCTGGTGGACTTCCTGCGCGCGGAGGCGACGTTCGACAGCGTCGAGGCTCTGATCGCGCAGATGCATCGCGACTCCGACAAGGCCCGCACCCTGCTCGCGGCGGAGGCCGCGCCGTGAGCGGCCCGAGGCGGGCGAAGGCGGCGCCGATCCCGCGCGACGGCCTGCGCCCCCGCTTCTGGGAGCGGCACGCGCTGCACGAGCTGACCCCCCGCGAGTGGGAGGCGCTCTGCGACGGCTGCGGCAAGTGCTGCCTGAATAAGCTGGAGGACGAGGAGACCGGCGAGGTCGCCTTTACCCGTGTCGCCTGCCGGCTGTTCGACGACGCGACCTGCGGTTGCGTCCAGTACGAGGTGCGCCACCATTTCGTGCCCGAATGCGTGACGCTCACGCCCGAGAACATCCACCTGCATGCCTACTGGATGCCCTCGACCTGCGCCTACAAGCTGCTCGCCGAGGGGCAGGATCTGCCCGACTGGCACCCCCTGCTGACGGGCGACCCCGCGAGCGTGCACGCCGCCGGCATCTCGGTGCAGGGGCGCACCGTCAGCGAGTTCGAGGTGCCGGAGGAGGAGTGGGAGGACCACGTCGTGGAGGGCGAGCCATGAGCGCCGATCTCTGCTTCGCGTCCGACAACGCGGGCCCCGTGCACCCCGCCATCCTCGACGCGCTGACGCAGGCCAACCGGGGCCGCGCCATGCCCTACGGTGCCGACGACTGGACCGCGCGCGCCGTCGCCGCCGTGCGCGAGACGTTCGAGGCGCCGCGGGCCGAGGTGCTGCTGGTGCCCACGGGCATCGCCGCCAACGCGTTGGCGCTGGCCACGCTGACCCGGCCGTGGTCGCGCGTCTTCTGTACCGACATCGCCCATGTGGAGCTCGACGAGGCGGGCGCGCTCGGCCTCGCCTCGGGCGGGGCCGAAACGGCGCTGGTGCCCTCCGTCCACGGGCGGATGGCGGGCGAGGCGTTGGCCGCGCGCGCCGCGGCCGAGCCGGCAGCACGTCGCGGTGCGATCTCGGTCACGCAACTGACCGAGGCGGGCACCGTCTACACGCTCGACGCGCTCTCGGCACTGGCGGAGGTCGCGCGCACGCACGGCCTGCCGCTGCATCTCGACGGGGCGCGCTGGTCGAACGCGGCGGTGGCGCTCGGCTGCACGCCCGGTGAGATGGTGCGGGCGGCGGGCGCGGCGGCGCTCTCGCTCGGGGCGTCCAAGGCGGGGGCGATGGGTGTCGAGGCGGTGGTTCTGGTCGACCCGCCCCCGGGCCTGGCCGACGAGGCACGGCTGAGGCGGCAGCGGATGGGGCTGAGGGTGTCGAAACATCGCTACCTCGCGGCGCAGCTCGTCGCCTGGCTCGAGGGCGGGTTGTGGCGCGACATGGCCGAGACTGCGAACATGGCAGCGCTGAGGCTCGCCCACGGGCTCGCCGCGCATCCGGCCGTCACGCTCGATCACCCCGCGGAGGGCAACATGGTCTTCGCTCGCCTGACGCGCGCCCTGCACCGGCGGCTGCGGGCGGCGGGGGCCGCCTACTACCCCTCCGACCTGCCCGAGCCCGACCTCGACAGCGGCGCCGACGGCGCGCCCCTCGGGGCGCGCTTCGTCTGCGACTGGGCGACGGATGCGGGCCGGGTCGACGCCCTGCTGGCGGTATTGGGCCGGGAGGAGGAGGGCGACGGGCCAAGGGCGCCCCGGGCCGTCTGAAACGCCGACGCCGCGCGAATGGGCCGCGGGGACAGGCTCTGACCCCGCCCCCGAGCGGCCCGACTGATCCCCAGGTCAATAACTAACGCCCGTGGCATAGCGATCTTCATGCCCCGCGGGCAAGACCGACAAAAGGACAGGTGCGGCGCCTCGCCTCACGGTGCCTCAGCCCCGCGAGGCGAGGTGCGCCTCGAGGTCGTCCAGCCTGTCCTGTCCCCAGAAGCGCTCGTCGTCCTCGGCCACGATCCAGAACGGCACGCCGAAAACGCCGCGCGCCACCGCCTCGTCGAGGTTCGTCGCGTAGGCCTCGGCGCCGGCGAGCAGGCCGCTATCGGCGAGCGCTGGGTCGAAGCCCGCGGCCGACAGGCAGTCGCGCACCACGTCGTCGGCGGCGATGTCGCGTTCTTCGGCCCAGCAGGCGCGGGCGAGTCCATGGACAAGCGCCCCCACATCGCCCCGGGCCCCTTCGTCCGCCGCCGCCTGCGCGGCGATGATCGCGTAGGAGGCGGGCGCCGGGTTGGCGGGGTAGTGGGCGGGCTGAGGGGTGAGCGGGAGACCGCGCTTGGCCGATTGCCGGCGCAGCTCCTGCAGGCGGTAGGCCTTGCGGCTCTCGTGGCGTTCGGGCAGCGGCGTGCCGCCCGTGCGCGCGAAGAGGCCGCCCACGTCGACCGGGCGGTAAACGATGCGCGCGCCGTGGCGCGCGGCGATCTCCTCTGCCCGCGTGCCGGCAAGGTAGACGTTGGGAGAGATGGGGGAGAGAAAATAGTCGACCTGCGCCATGCCGCACCTCCGCTCGCGAACCGCCTGCCGGCCCGAAGCGGGCCGCCGCGCCACCCTAGCCCTGCGGCCGCGCCTCGACAAACCGGTGCGTCCGGTGGGGGCATGGACAATCGCGTCGCGTCTTCGTCGCGACCACGCAAGCAGACCGCCCGATGTCCTTCGTGCGCCCGCACGACACCGAGCCCGCCCCGCCCGCCGGCGCGGTGCACGCCGCGCAGCGTGCTGCGGCCCTCGCCTGGCTGGCGGTCGGCATCTTCGCCGTCGCCCTGGCGCTGCGGCTCACGGGGCTGGGGGTGGCGGCGATCGCGATCACGCTGCGACGATCCTCGCCTTGTGTGGCGGCGATGATCTTGGCGTTCACGATCTCGCTCCCGCTGAATTCGATCAGCCCGTCCAGGGGGCCGTCCCGCCCTCGCCCGATGGCGGAGCCGCTCGAACGCAAGGCGTCTCCCACATGACGAGAAGATCCTCTGTGTCGGCGGAGGTGCGGAACTTGGGCATGCGGATGGTCGAGCCGATCTGGCGGGCGGCGACAATTTCGATATCGTCGGGACGCTCGAGCGCCTCCGGCAGCCAGTCCTGCCAGCTTCCCTGCGCTTCCGCTGCCGACGTGGCGCGCAGGATCAGTGCGACAGCGATGCAGAGGGCAAGAACCCAGGGAGAGAGGTTCGAATTCAGGCGCCTGCCGCGGGCCGGTAGTCCCGGCAGTTGCCTCACGGAGCGCGCGACGCTGCGGGCAGGCCCCTCGTCGGTCGTGTTCGGTCGTTTCTGCGGTGGCATCGCAGCCTTCTTTGGATGTGCCGATGGCCGGGCTCCGTCGCCATCGGGGCAGTTTCGGGAGGTGCCGGCATCCCTTCGAGGCGGGCGCCGGACGGGGTCAGTCGTCCTGCGCCAGCAGCCTGTCTGCGCCGAGCGCGAGTTGCTCGGGATGCCCGGACTCGTCGACGAGGACGAAGGACGACCGGCCACGCTCGAACAGCACGATGGTGCGCCCCTCGTAGTCGAAGGCGGTCGGCGGGTCCTCGGCATCGTCGGTGCTGCGCGCCACGGCCATCAGGAGGATGCGCCCGAGATCCGGCGCATCGACGGCGATGGCGACGGCCGGGCGATCGGGGGTCGCGACGATCTGCACGTCGCGCACCGTCCAGTCCTCCGGCAAGGGCGGCAGGTCGACGCCGAGCGCGGCGACGATTTCCTGGGCATTCAGTTCCGCGCTCTCGGGCTGCGACACCATCCAGTGCCGAAGCTCCAGCGCCGCCTGCGCGTCGAGCGCCGCCTCGACCAGCGGCGGGGCGCCCGCGGGCCCGGCGGCCTGCCACGCGACATGGCCGGTCCAGCCGGCTGCGAACAGAGCCACCGCGGCCGCGACGGGAGCGACGCGGCGCAGCAGGCGCTGTCCGCGCAGGCGGTCCTGCAAGCGGTGCGCTTCGGCCAAAAGCTGGGGGGGCGCCGGATCGTCTGCCGCGGAAAGGGCCATCCGCAGCGCCGCGGTGTTTCTCGCATCCGCGAGCAGGCCCGCCGTTCGCTCCGGCCGGTGGGCCAGGTAATCGGCGACAGCAAAGGTTCGGTCCGGGTCCAGACGCCCCTGGAGGAGCGCCAGAACATCGGCCTCCAGTTCGGGATCGGTCTCAGTCCTGTCGCTCATCGCGCCCTCCCACGACCCTCAAAGGTTTCTCGGGCCCTGCATGGGCTGCGCCGTCCTCGAAGGCCCGGAGCGCGGCGCGCGCCCTGCCGACGCGGGACATGACCGTGCCCGGCGGCACGCCGAGAACCTGCGCCGCCTCGGCTGGCCCGAGCCCCTCCACCGCCACCAGGTGAAGCGCTTCGCGCTGCTCGGCGCTGAGCGACAGGAAGGCCACGCGCAGCTGCGCCAGCCTCGCGGCCATCTCGCCGGAGGGCGCCATGAAGGTTGGCCGAGTCTCGGCCCAGGCCTGTTCCCGTGCTTCGGCGGCCTGGGCACTTCGGCGGCCGTCGATGAAGAGGTTGTGCAGGATCGCCATCAGCCAGACCTGCACATTCGCGCCGTCGCGGAAGGTCGCGCGCCGCTCCTGCGCCCGCACGAAGGTCGCCTGGGCGAGGTCGTCGGCCGCCTCGGCGTCGCGCGTGAGTACGCGCGCATAGCGCCGAAGGGCCTCGAGCTGTCCGACGATGTCGAGATCGTCATGGGCCATGGCGGCTCACGTCTCCTTTCGGGCGCGGCTCATTCAGATTTCTCGGCCGGAGCTTGCGTCCCCGCACGATACGGCGACCCGGTCTCGCCGACATGGCGCGCGTTCTTCTCGCGAATGTCCGCCGCCGCGTCGTCGTAGAGGAAGGGCAGGAAGGCATACCGCCGTCCGCGCGTGACCTTGTTCACCTTGTGCAGGAGCGAGCAGGAGAACACGACGGCGCCCCCGCGCGGGGCCTTGAAGCTCCGCCGCCCGTATTCAGGAAAGCTCACCTCGCCGCCGTCGAAATCGTCGTTGAGGTTCACCGAAACGGCGAAGCGGCCATGCGCAGTGCCCTTCGTGGTATTGTCGCGGTGGGCCGAGAAATGCCCGCCGTCCTCGGCGGCGTAGCAGGACACGATATGGCGCTCCATCCGCGTCACCTTGAACTGATGGACCTTCGCGATCTCGGGCACGACCCGGCGCAGGAACCGCGCCCGGAGAGCTGAGATCAGGTCGCGATCGGCGATGTCGTAGTCCTTGCGGCGCTTGAAGCCCGGATCGGTGACGCCCACCGTCTTGCCGTCGATCTCGCGCATGAACCCGCTCTCCTGTCCTCCTCTTGCCTCGTAAAGGCCGATCAGGTGGCGGCAGAGGTCGGGCTCGAAGACGCGCGGCAAGAACAGGATCGGGGCCATGATCTCGACCCCGGCGAACCGCGCGGGCGGTGGCAGATCGTCCAGAATGCGCATCACCTCCGCCACGTCGCTCCGGTCCTCGCGAAAGGGGATCGCGGCGATCACGCGCATCGTGGGGTCGATCACGACCCATTGCCGCTCCAGCGCGACCGGCCCCGCGGCGGGGTCTGCATCCTTGTCGGCGACGCCGTAGCGCTGCGACGCGGTCAGGTCGAAATCCCAGAAGTGCCTGTAGCCGGGGATGCGGTTGGCCACGCGTCCGGTCGCCTCGTCCGCCGGGTCGACGCTCACGCCGAAGAAACAGGCCCGGTCGTCGTCGAAGATGTCGGGCCGGCCGTGGGCAGCCTCAAGTGCCACCTGCGCATGGGGATCGGCCGCGCTGCCGTAGAAGCAGAGCACGAGGTACCGACCCGCCACGCTGTCGAAGGCGTATCGCGGGTTGGTGACGCTCCGCTGGATGAAGCCGGGAGCAGGATCGCCGGGCGTCAGCAGGGTCGTCGCGTCGATCTGCAGCGGTGAAGCCATTCGCGCTCTTTTCTTTGGGTTTGATCTGCATACGGAGGCCTTGGCTGATCCCATCCCGGCCCTCGGAAAAAATTCGGGTCGGCGCGGTTGGTGGATGAGTCCGGCCGACTGATCCCTGCGTCGCGAGGTCAGAGCGCCCCGGGATAGGCGTCAGGGCGCGCGTTTCCGAAGGATCGCGATGATCTAAAAGCCAGTCCGGGTGCCGGCCGGCAGTGAACGGCCGGAAAGCCCGCCCTGCCGACCTTGAGCAGCGCACTGATCTCGCTGGCGCAGCACATGGCCGGTTCGGTGAAGCTGCACTGCGGCGCGACATCCTCTCGCTGCGCCTCGACGCGCCGACGCTGCCCCGCCCCGACATCCACGGCGACTCGCCAGAGCAGCGGGTGACCGCCGTGCTGGAGGCGGGCGCGCCCGCCTTCCTCGCCGTCTCGTCTGGAGAGTTACGCGAGACCTCCCGCGCCCTCCTGCCGCCCGCGCCCTGCGGCCTCGAGACGCAGGCCGGCATGCTCTTCTGGCTGGGGGAGGCGGACTGCCCCGCGCCGCTCGGCGGCTGGCCGCCGCGACTTGACCCCCGCGGCGCGGGCAGGTTCCCTGCACGCCCCGTCCGTCCCGAGGATTGCCCATGCCCCACAACCACGGCCATGCCCATCTCTCGCCCGAGAGCGGCGACCGGCGGGTGCAGGTGGCGATCTGGGCCAACGCCCTCCTGACCGTCGCGCAGGTGGCGGGCGGCATCCTCTCGGGCAGCCTCGCGCTGATCGCCGACGCGCTGCACAATCTCTCCGACATGGCCTCGCTCGTCATCGCCTTCGTTGCGCGGAAGGTGGCCCGGCGGCCGGCCGATTCGCGGATGACCTACGGCTACGGGCGGATCGAGGTCGTGGCCGCGCTGATCAACTACACTACGTTGATCCTCCTGGGCGCCTACCTGCTCTACGAAGGGGCGATGCGCCTCGCCCGCCCGCCCGAGGTGGGCGGCTGGACCATCGTGATCGTCGGCTGCGTGGCGCTCGGCGTCGACGCGCTGACGGCCTGGCTCACCTGGTCGATGCAGAAGGGCAGCGTGAACATCCGCGCGCTCTTCCTGCACAACCTGTCCGACGCGCTTGCCTCGGTCGCGGTGGTGGGGGGCGGCGCGCTGATCCTGCTTTACGACTGGCGGCTGGTCGACCCGGTCGTAACAATCGGCATCGCCGGCTACATCCTGTGGCTGGCCCTGCGCGAGATCGGCGGGCCGATCCGCACTCTGATGCTGGGCGCGCCGCCCCACCTCGACCCGGCGGCGGTGATCGCCGCGGTGGAGCGGGTGGAGGGGGTCGCCGGCATCCACCATGTCCACCTGTGGCAGATGCAGGAGCACGCGGCGGCGCTCGACACCCACGTGGTGCTGCGCGCCGAGGCCTGGCCGCGGCTCGAGGAGGTGAAGGGCGAGATCAAGGCCGCGCTCGCCGCCGAGTTCGGCATCGGCCACTCGACGCTCGAGTTCGAGCACGAGGCGCGCGCGCACCGGGGTGCGGCGCTCTACGGCTGCGGCGGCGCGGAGACGCGGCCGGGCTGAGCGGGGGGCCAGCCCCCCGCGCCCCCCGGGATATTTCCGGCAAGAAGAAGAGAGGCCGGAGGGCACCGCGGGGGGGGGCAGGTCGGCCGGTGAGGGAGACGGGGCTCAGGCGCGGGCGGCGCGGCGGGCGACGCGGCGACGGTGCATCGCGTAGAGCAGGGGGGCGAGGGCGCGCTCGTAGACGACCTCGGCCAGGGGGTGGACGAGGGGGAGCGAGACGAGGCGGGCGAGCCATCGGAAGCGCGGCATCTCGGACCAGAGCGCGACGAAGGCGGGGACGCCGGCGAGCAGTCTGCCGTTGCGCACGACATGGAGGCGGCGCGCGGCATCCTCGGGCGTGAGGCCCAGGGCGGCGAGGTCGGCGGTGCCCATGTCGTCGAAGCGCAGGGGCAGGGCGCGCGCCTCGGCGTAACGGCGATAGCCGTCGACCTCGCGCGAGCAGATCGGACAGGAGGCGTTGTAGATCACGGTGATCGTCATGACCTGAAGATAGGCGGGGCCGGGCCGGCGGAAAGGCGTGCTCACGGGTCCGTGGGGTGGCTTGGGGCGCGGGGGCTGCTAGTGTGCCGCGTGTCCTCGCTCTGCCGGTTCGCCATGCGCTTCACGTTCCTACGCGCCGCCCTCGCCTTTGCCGCGCTCGCAGGTTGCGCTGCGCCCGCGCCGCCGCCACAAGTCCCGCCGCCCGGGGCCGCGGGAGCCGAGCTGCCCGCGGACGAGCGCGCGGCGCTCCGCACGGCGGCGATGCGGGCAGCGGACAACTTCGTCTCCGTGGTGGAGCGCGTGGAGCCGGTGGCCGAGCGCGTCTGCCGGGAGCGGACCGAGGGCGTCGACTGCGACTTCCGGATCTACGTCGACGACCGGCCGGGCGTGCCGCCCAACGCCTTCCAGACGATCGACCCGCGAGGGGGGCCGGCCATCGTCTTTTCGCTTGCGCTGATCGCCGATGCACGCAACCAGGACGAGCTCGCCTTCGTTCTGGGGCATGAGGCGGCGCACCACATCGAGGGGCACATCCCCCGCTCGCAGGCCAGCGCCGAGCTCGGCGCGCTGGTCCTGGGCGGGCTCGCCGAGGTGACCGGCCAGGGGCCGGAGCGTGTCGACGCGGCGCTGCGGCTCGGGGCAGCGGTGGGCTCGCGGCGCTACGCGCGCGAGTTCGAGCTCGAGGCCGACGCGCTGGGCACGGTGATCGCCCACCGCGCGGGATACGACCCGGTCCGGGGGGCGGAGTTCTTTGCGCGCATCCCCGACCCGGGCGACCGCTTCCTCGGGACGCACCCGCCCAATGCCGAGCGGGTGGCGCTGGTGCGGCGGGTTGCGGCGTCGCTGCCCTGACGCGACGGCCGCATGCTGCGGGGGGAGGCGGCGGCGAGCGGCGGCGCGGCAGACAGGACAGGAGCCTTGACCTGCATCAAGGCGCCCCGACGCGGGCTCGCGCAGCATGCCGTTGTACGCAACGCAAGCGAGGCGAGGCCCGAGATGAACGGCACCTCCGACACGCACCGACCCACCCGCCCCCGCCCCCGCCCCCGCCCCCGGCCGCTCGGCGACGAGCGCGAGCATTACTGGCTGGCGCTCGGCATGGCGCAGACCGTGGGGCTCGACCTGCAGGCCGAGATCGAGGCCGGCCGCCTTTCGCAGGAAGACTGGGCCGAGACGGTGCAGCGCTGCCGCGGCTGCGGCTGGGCGGGCGGTTGCCCCTCCTGGATGGAAGACAACCCGGACGCCGAGCGCGCGCCGAAGCCCTGCGTGAACGCGGCAGGGTTCAACGCGCTGCTGGGACTGGACGAAGGCACGGCCCGGTGACGGGCCGGCGGAGCGATCGCACCATGGCACAGTCGAACGACGACGCGGATCTCGCCTTCTGGCTGACCCGCTCGATCGGGCGCTCGATCGGGCTGAACTTCACCACCGCGATGGAAGAAGGGCGGCTCGCCCCGTCGGGCTACGCGGCGCTGATCGCGGCGTGCCGCGCCTGCCCGCATTCTGCCGCCTGCCAGCAATGGCTGGCCGCGGCGGGCGGCCCGAACGGCGCGCGGCGGGCGCCCGACTTCTGCCCTAACGGCCCCGCGCTGCAGGCCCTCAAGCCGCATTGAGGGGCGCGGCGCCCCGAGCGCTCAGCCGACGATCCGGCCCCAGAGATCGTAGTCGGACGCCTCGTCGATCTCGACCGTGACGAGATCGCCGGGGCTCAGGCCCTCGTGGCCTTCGTCGATGTAGAGATGGCCGTCGATCTCGGGCGCGTCGGCCATCGTGCGGCAGGTGGCGGCGTCGTCTTCCACGAGGTCGACCAGCACCTGTTGCCGCGTGCCGACCCGGGCGGCGAGCTTTTCCTCCGAGATCGACTGCGCCTTTTGCATGAAGCGCTCCCACCGCTCGTGCTTGACCTCCTCGGGCACGTGGTCGGGCAGGGCGTTGGAGCGGGCGCCGGCCACGTTCTCGTAGGTGAAGCAGCCCACGCGGTCGAGGCGCGCCTCGTCCAGCCAGTCGAGCAGGGTCTGGAACTCAGCCTCGGTCTCGCCGGGGTAGCCCACGATGAAGGTGGAGCGCAGCGCGATGTCGGGGCAGGTCGCGCGCCATGCGGCGATCTCGTCGAGCGTCCTTGCCGCAGCCGCCGGGCGTGCCATGCGGCGCAAAGTGTCGGGGTGGGCGTGCTGGAACGGTATGTCGAGATAAGGCAGCACCAGCTCCTCGGCCATCAGCGGCACCAGTTCGCGCACATGCGGGTAGGGATAGACGTAATGCAACCTCACCCAGGCGCCGAGGCGGCCCAGATCACGCGCAAGCGCGGTGATCGCGGCCTCGCCTTGCGGTTTTTCGTCCTTCCGGTCGATCCCGTAGGCCGAGGTGTCCTGGCTGATGACGAGGAGCTCTTTCACCCCGGACTCGACAAGCCTCTCGGCCTCGCGCAGGATCGCAGCGCGGGGGCGCGAGACGAGCGTGCCGCGCATGTCCGGGATGATGCAGAACTTGCACTTGTGATTGCAACCCTCTGAAATCTTGAGATAACTGTAATGGCGCGGGGTGAGGCTGATCCCGCGCGCCGGCAGCAGGTCGACGAAGGGGTCGGGCGCCGGCGGCACGGCCGCGTGGACGGCGTCGAGCACCTGCTCGTACTGGTGCGGGCCGGTGACGGCGAGCACGGTCGGGTGGGCGCCGGTGATGTAGTCGGGCTCGGCCCCGAGGCAGCCGGTGACGATCACCCGGCCGTTCTCGGCGAGCGCCTCGCCGATGGCCTCGAGGCTCTCGGCCTTGGCGCTGTCGAGGAAGCCGCAGGTGTTGACGATCACGGCGTCGGCACCGGCGTAGTCGGGCGAGAGCCCGTAGCCCTCGGCGCGCAGGCGCGTCAGGATGCGTTCGCTGTCGACCAGCGCCTTGGGGCAGCCGAGCGAGACCATGCCGATGGTCGGCTGGCCCGGGCGGCGGCTCTCGGTCAGCACGGCGTGGGCACGGTCGGGGCGCAGGTCGGGCGGGTTCGCGGACATGCGCCGCCACATAGGCGAAGCCGGGCCGCGGGGGAAGAGTGATCGATCGCACGGGGATTGGGCCGGGGGTGCTGGCCGGGGGTGCTGGCCGGGGGGTGCTGGCCGGGGGTGCTCCCGCCTCCGCTCGGGGCCTGCCGGCCCCTCGCTGCGTTGGGCCCGGCGCCGCGCGGTGCGCGCGGCGCGGCGGCGCTTCCCTCTGACGGCGGTATGGCTGGCGCGCGGAGCGGGGCTCGGCTTCACCCAAGCGGATGCACGATCCGCCTCGGCCCCGTCCTCGCCTGCCGCCCCTTCTGCCGGACGGTCCTCGCCGGGCAAGGCGAATAGCCGTCTCCCCCCTCTTGCCACACCTCGCCGAGGCAGCGGCCCATCTCAGCCGAGATCGCCTGCGGGTCCATCGGGCGCTCGCCCTCGTCGTAGAGATAGGAACTCTCGCCGATCTCCTCGATCGCGTAGTCCGGCATTGCGCGCCTCCCGGTCGTGTCGCAGGCGGACTGTGCGGAGGCGAGGGCGCATCCGCCTTGATGCGCGTCAAGGCTGGCTCAGGGCTTGATGCGCCAGCCGGTGCGGAAGATCCACCAGACCACGCCCATGCACGCAGCGAGGAACCCCGCGACCGCGATCAGCGATATCCAGGGGGCCACGTCGGCCACGCCGAAGAACGACCAGCGGAAGCCCGAGATCAGGTAGAGGACAGGGTTGAAATAGGTGATCCGCGCCCAGCCCTCGGGCAGCATGTCGATGGAGTAGAAGGCGCCGCCGAGGAAGACGAGCGGCGTGACGACCAACAGCGGCACCAGCGTGAGTTGCTCGAAGTTGCGGGCCCAGATGCCCAGGATGAAGCCCAGGAGCGAGAACGACAGCGCCGTCAGCACGAGGAAGGCGAGCATCGCCACCGGGTGCATTACCGTGAGCTCGACGAAGAACGTGGCGGTGACGAGGATGATGACCGCCACGCCGAGCGCCTTGGTCGCGGCCGCGCCCACGTAGCCGATGACGATCTCGAGGAAGTTGATCGGCGCCGAAAGCAGCTCGTAGATCGTGCCGATGAACTTGGGGAAGTAGATGCCGAAGGCCGCGTTGTTGATCGCCTGCTGCAGGAGCGTCAGCATCACCAGCCCGGGCACGATGAAGCTGCCATAGGCGATCCCCTCGACCGACTCGATGCGCCCGCCGATCGCCCCGCCGAAGACCACGAAGTAGAGCACCGTGGTGATGACGGGCGACAGGATCGACTGACCCAGTGTGCGCAGGGTGCGCGCCATCTCGAACTTGTAGATGGCGCGGATCGACGTCCAGTTGAGGCCGTGTGCGGGACGCGCGGTCATTGGGCGGCGTCCATCGCGCCCGCGCCCTCGTCGACCAGCCGCAGGAACACCTCCTCGAGGCTCGACTGGCGGGTCGAGAGGTCGCGCAGGTGCAGGCCGGCCTCGGCGATGTCGGCCATGAGCCGGGTCATGCCGGTGCGCTCGGCGGTGGCGTCGAAGGTGTAGATCAGCCGGCAGCCGTCGTCGGACAGCGTGACGCCGTGGGCGGCGAGCGCCGGCGGCACGGTGGCGAGCGGTTCGGCGATCTCCACCACCAGTTCCTTGCGGCCGAGCTTGTGCATCAGCCGGGCGGTTTCTTCCACCAGCAAGAGGCGGCCCTTGTCGATGACGCCGATCCGGTCGGCCATCTGCTCGGCCTCCTCGATGTAGTGGGTGGTCAGGATGATCGTCACGCCCTCCTCGCGCAGGCGGCGCACGAGCTCCCACATCTCGCGGCGCAGCGTGACGTCGACGCCCGCGGTCGGCTCGTCGAGAAACAGCACCTTGGGCTCGTGCGCGAGCGCCTTGGCGATCAGGATGCGCCGCTTCATGCCGCCCGATAGCTCCGTGTTGCGGTTGTTGCGCTTCTCCCAGAGCGAGAGCGCCCGCAGCACCCGCTCGATATGCACCTCGTCTCGGGGCCGGCCGAACAGCCCGCGCGAGAAGCGCACCGTGTCGATCACCTTCTCGAAGGGCTCGATCGTGATCTCCTGCGGCACGAGGCCGATGAGCGACCGCGCCGCGCGATAGTCGGACAGGATGTCGTGGCCGCCCACGGTCACCTGCCCGCCGGTGGGGGTCACGAGCCCGCAGACGGCAGAGATCAGCGTCGTCTTGCCGGCGCCGTTGGGCCCCAGCAGGGCGAGGATCTCGCCCTCGCGGATCGTCAGGTCGACGCCCTTGAGCGCCTCGAACCCGTCGTCGTAGGTCTTCTCCAGCCCCCGGATCTCGATGATGTCGGCCATGTGCGCCCTCCCAGCCCGACGGCACATAACCCGCCATGGGCACCGGGCAAAGGCCACGGGCGCCGGGAAAAGAGCGCCGCTCCCCGCGCGCGCCCCGCGCCGCGACGGCATCTGCCGCCCCGAGGTGCCGTGCGCGATCTGCCGGGCGGGTCCGGGCGGCGCCTTGCCTGCGCACGCAGGAGCGCCCCCGGAATGGCGGCCGTTCAGGTGGATGTGGGGGTCATCGCCCAGCGGCACAGGACGCCGGGATCGGGGGGCAGCGCCACGGCAAGGTCGCCGGCGAAGCCCTCGAAGGCCGCGCGCCACGCCGGCGAGAGGCCCACGAGCACCGGAACGCTCGCCTCCATCGCCGCCGCGATCGCGACGCGGAAGCCGCCGCCCCCGGCCTCGCTCTCGCCGAATCGGGGCACGATCAGGAGGTCGGCGCCGGCCGCCACCCGCCGCGCGATCTCTTCGGTGGCCTGTTCGAGCGCGCCGGGGTCGAGGCGGCAGCCCGCGGCCTCGGCGCCGAGGCGCTGGGCGATGTCGCGCGGCGCCATCTCGGGCAGGAGGCGCAGTTCCATGCCCGAAAGCCGCCCCTCGGCGTCGCGCTCGGTGCGCTGAACGGCGCCGACGACGCGCAGCCCCTCGACGCCGAGCGCCTCGGCGAGCGCCGCGAACCGGTCGTCGAGGCCGCCGCCACTCTCGCTCACCACGACGCCGAGGCGCATGCGCCGCCCTCCCCGTGCCCGATCAGCGCCGCCGATCAGCGCCGCCGATCGCGGCGCGACGACATCGGCTGGAACGCCACGCCCACATGCGCCTCGCAATAGGGCTTGCCCTGCTGCACCGGCAGCCCGCAGAACCAGAAATCGTCGGTCGCCGGGTCGCCCACGGGCCACTTGCAGGTCCGCTCGGTCAGCTCCATCAGCGACAGCCTCAGCGCCCGCTTCTCGACCTCGCGCACCGAGGCCAGCGCCTCGGGGCTGATCTCGTTGGCCGAGGGCTGCGGCGGCAGCGGCTGGCCGGCCGGCACGATCTGACGGCGCGGCGGTGCGACCGGCGCTTCGGACACGTTGGCCGGCTCGGGCGCGGGGGCCGGCTCGGCCCGGCCCGCGGCCAGCGCGGGCTCGGGCGCCTCGGCGGCGGCGGCAGCCGGGGCCGCGGCCGGCTCTTCCGTGGCCGGGGCGCCCGCGGCCTCGGGCCCGCCGCCGTTGCGGTTCGACAGGCCGAGGCGGTGGACCTTGCCGATCACGGCGTTGCGGGTCACGCCGCCGAGCTCCTTGGCGATCTGGCTCGCGCTCTTGCCCTCCGTCCACATCTTCTTCAGGTGCTCGACGCGCTCATCGGTCCAGGACATGGGCGGAACTCTCTCTCAGGCTTGCAACGGTGGGTCGTGGAGACGGCGGGGCTGGGCTCGTGCGCCCATCGGGGAAGAGGCGCGCACCCGTGCAGGAGTGGAATATCGACGCGCCGGTCGGCGGTTGGACCTTTCCGACGCGGCCATATACTAGGGCGCTGCGCAGGCCGTTACAACCGCGGGAGGGTGTGCCGAGGCGGAGGCGGCGGCACGGCCGGAGCACGGGCCGGAGCACGGGCCGGAGCCCCCATCGAACGGACCCGGCCCGATGGCTCCCGTCGCCCCCCGGCCGTGCCGGAGGCACGCCGGCCCGCGGCCGCCCATGGCAGAGCGGCCGACGGGAAAAGCGTCGGTCGGAAAAAGCGACGGATGGAAAAGCGACGGACGGGGCGCAGGCCGGCCGCGCCGCCCCGCCGAGACCGGATGGAGGACAGATGACCGAGACGACCGGGGCGCAGCCCCCCGACCATGGCACGGCCCGACGCCGGGGGGCCGCCGGCCCGGCCGCCGCCGCGATGGGGGTGCGCCGGTTCGGCCGGGTCAACTGGCTGGGCACATGGACGCTGGCCGCGCGGGAATGCCGGCGCTTCCTCAGCATCTGGCGGCAGACGCTGCTCGCCCCCGCCGTGACCGCCGCGCTGTTCCTCGTGGTGTTCTCGCTCGCCATCGGCCCCTCGCGGCCCGACGTGATGGGCGTGTCGTTCCTGCAGTTCCTCGCACCCGGCCTCGCCATGATGACGGTGATCCAGCAGAGCTTCGCCAACACCTCGTCCTCGGTCGTGGTCTCGAAGGTGCAGGGCAACATCGTCGACACGCTGATGCCGCCCCTCTCGGCGGGCGAGCTGGTGACGGGCTACGTCGCCGGCGGCATCGCGCGGGGCCTCTTCGTGGGGCTTCCGATCATCGCGGCGATCGTGATCTTCCTCGGCACCGGTCTCGCCCACCCGCTCTGGGTGCTCTTGTTTCTCGCGCTCGGGGGCGCGTTCCTCGGCGGGCTGGGGGTGCTGACGGGCATCTACGCCGCCAAGTTCGACCAGACGGCGGCGATCACCAACTTCCTGATCACGCCGCTGTCGTTCCTGTCGGGCACGTTCTACTCGGTCGATGCGGTGCCGCGGTGGATGGACGTGCTGTTGCACTGGAACCCCGTCTTCTACCTGATCGACGGGGTGCGCCACGGCGTTCTCGGCACCTCCGACAGCTCGCCATGGCTCGGCCTCGCCATCTGCTCGGGAGCGACGGCGGTCGTGCTCGCGCTGTGCTGGCACTGGATCCGCATCGGCTATCGGCTGAAGCCCTGAGAGGGGCGGCCGCGGTCAGAGCCGGTGGATGCGCAGATCGCCCGCGCAGACCTCCTCGGCGATCTCGACGACGTGGCGGTGGTGGGTGAGATAGATCGCCTGCCCCGCCCGCCCGATCCGCCTCAGGAGCCCGCAGGCGGCGCGCGTGCGCTCCTCGTCGAAGGTCTCGAACACGTCGTCGCAGAAGAAGGGCAGCACCGTGCCCGTCGCCACCATCTGGTCGTAGGCCGCCGCCCGGAGCGCAAGGTAGAGCTGGAACCTCGTGCCTTTCGACATCGCGTCGACCCGCTTGGCCGCACCGTCGCCCTGTCCGTCGCCCTCTCGGCCGGAAGCGACCGCCACCAGCACCTCGGTGTCGCCCTCCGGCTGGACCGTCAGGCGGGCATAGGCGCCGTTCGTCAGCTCGCGGAAGGCGGCCTCGGCCGCCGCCATCATGCCCGAGCGGTGGGCGTCGCGGTAGCGGCGGATCGCGGTCTCGGCGAGGCGCCGGCCGAGGCGCAGCTCGAGATGGCGCAGGAGCGTCCGCTCCATCTCCAGCTCGGTGGTCTGGCGGCGCGAGACGAGCGCGGCCACCTCCGCGCCCCCCGTCACGGCCTCGAGCGCCTGCCGCGCAGCCCCCAGCGCCGTGCCCGCCTCGCGGCATTGCGCATCGAGGGCGTCGATGTCGCGCTCGGCCTCCTCCAGCGAGGCGGAGAGGGCGGCGGCGTCGAGCCCGTCGAGCGCGGCGCGGGCGTCGGCGAGGCTGTCCGCGCCGAGGCGGCCCAGAACCTGCCGCTCGAGATCGGCACGGCGCGCGCGCAGGCGGGCGGCCTCTTGCGCCCGGCCCACCGCCGCGCGCAACTCGTCCAGCGTGGTCGCGGGGATCGCGGCGTCGAAGGCGCGGGCGAGCAGAGCGGTCTCGTCGTCGATGCGCGCGACCTCCGCCCGTGCGTCGGCCAGCGCGGCCTCGTCGGCGGAAATGCGATCGGCGAGGGCGGCCCGACCTGTCTGCGCCGCCTCGGCCTCGGCGGCACGGTCGGCGAGCGCGTCGTAGGCGGCGACGGGGGAGCGGGCGGCAAGCTCCGCCCGGCCCTCGATGTGGGGGGCGAGCGCCTCGGCGAAGCGGGCGGCGTCGCGCGCCATCCCGTCGACCTGGCGGGCGAGGCCCTGCCGCTCGGTGTCCCTTTCGCGCAACGCCCGCAGGACGGGGAGCGCGTCTGCCACCGGGCAGGCGCCGAGGCCGAGCGCGGCGGCGGCCTGCGACAGTGCCTCGGCGGCGGCCTTGCGGCGCTCGGCGGCGGCGTTCTCGTCCGTCGCGCGGCGGGCGCGAGTGGCCTCGGCCCGTGCGGCGGCCTCGCGGGCGGCCGCCACGGCCAGGGCCTGACGGTCGCGGGCGGCGGCGCGGTCGCGCGCCATGTCCATCAGCGCGTCGAGGGGCGTGTCGGGCGCCTCCATCGCCTCGGCCAGCGCCGCGCGGAGCTGCCCGGCCGCCTCG
>LJNT01000101.1 GCA_001314685.1 Rhodobacteraceae bacterium HLUCCA09 | reverse complement strand
ACCCTGTAAGTGCGGGGCACGCGACCCCGTGGCTCAACTGGATAGAGCAGCCCCCTCCTAAGGGGCAGGTTGCAGGTTCGAATCCTGCCGGGGTCGCCAGCATATCCGGCGCCGCAGGCTGACCGGCGCCCTGCAGGTGGTCCTGCCTGCGGTCCGGCGCGCCGCCCGAAGCTCCGCCGGCAGGTTCCACGGGTGCCGCCGCGGGCGACGCGGCGAGATCGACGGCATCGCCTGCCCGACCGGAGCGAGCGGATGCGCCAAGCGCCGCCACCGAGGGCGACAATTGCCGTGAAAGCGCGACACCATCCGCGGTTTTGCCACAATCGCGCCGGGGAGGCGCCGCCGGGCAGGGAAAGTGACGGGGGAGTGACGGGCAAGGCCCGCTTCCCGCCGAGGACACGACACGATGTGCCAGATCTGCGCTCGGGCCGGCCTGACCGGTCCCCACCCCTCCGCCCCCGCCGAGACGACGCTGCCCTGGCGCACGCCCGAAGAGGTCGCCGACTATCTGACCGTCGGCTTCTGGGCCGACTTCCTCGGCCGGCCGGGCCCCTTCGCGTTCGAGCCCGGGCCGGACCGCGCGCTGAGCGTTGATCTCTCGGGCCTGACCGGGCCGGGGCGCGACCTCGCCCGCTCCGCCCTCGACGCCTGGGGCGCGGTGACGGGCCTCGGCTTCCCGGAGGCGACGCCGGACGCCGACATCACCTTCGACGACGAGGAGCCCGGCAGTTTCGGCGGCCCGAGCCACCTGAGGGGGCAGACCATCGAGCGGGCCGAGGTGAACGTCGACAAGGGGCTGATCGACCGCTTCGGAGCCGAGATCGGCGGCCTCGCCTACTTCCATTTCCTCCACGAGATCGGGCACGCGCTGGGCCTCGGCCACCCCGGCCCCTACAACGCCGACGCCACCTTCGCGGGCGACGCCACGTTCGGCAACGACAGCTGGCAGATGTCGGCCATGTCCTACTTCCCGCAGGACGAGACCCCCGACGTCGACGCCAGCTACGCCATACCGCTGACCCCCCAGGTGGCCGACACGGTGGCGATGGCCCGCCTCTACGGACCTGTGGAGACGGAGCCGGCCGACACGCGCTACGGTGAGGGCAGCACGGCCGGCGGGCCGCTCGGGATGTTCCTCTCGGCGCCGTCGCCCACCACGCAGACGATCGTGGACTCGGGTGGTATCGACTGGATCGATCTGTCGGGCGACCCCTCCGGCGTGCGGCTGGACCTCGGGTCCGGCGCGACGTCCGATATCCTCGGGCTCAGGGGCAACCTCACCATCGCGCCCGGCTCGGTCATCGAGAACGCGCGCACCGGATCGGGGGCCGACCGCGTCACCGGCAACGACGCGCCCAACGTGATCGAGGGCGGCGCGGGCAACGACACGCTCTCGGGTGGCGCGGGCAACGACACGCTGAACGGCGGCGCGGGCAACGACGTGCTGGCGGGAGGCCCGGGCAACGACATCCTGATCGGCGGGCCGGGCGAGGACGTGGCGCGCTTTTCCGGCTCGATGCACGATCACGAGCTGCGCGTGCAGCCCGACGGCGGCTGGCTCGTCGGCCCGTCCGGCGCCGACAAGCTGGTGGACGTGGAATTCGCGCAGTTCGACAGCGGGCAGGCCTGGTTCGCCGACGGCAGTCGGGTCAGGCTGGGCGAGCTGACGCAGGCCGGCCGGCTCGCGCCCGACGAGCTGCTGACCTTTTCCGAGATGTACGTGGCCTATTTCGACCGGGCGCCCGACGCGCCGGGCTTTCACTTCTGGGCTTCGGTGCTGGCGCGGGGGACGCCCCTCGAAGAGATCGCCGAGATATTCTTCGAGCAGGCCGAGACCCAGGCGCTTTATCCCCCCGGCGGAAGCAACGCCGCCCTGGTCGACGCTGCCTATCTCAACCTGTTCGAACGCGCGCCCGACCCCGGCGGACGGGCCTGGTGGCTCGACCAGCTCGACCGGGGCGAAGTCAGCCGCGGCGAGTTCATGCTCGAACTGATCCGGGGCGCAAAGGCCAACGGCACCGCCGAGGCTGACCAGCGCACGGTCGAGGACAAGGGGGCAATTGGCCTGTCCTACGCCGCCATACACGGTCTCACCGATGTCGACGGCGCGCACGAGGTGATGGACCTCTATGTCCGCGGCACTCCGGACGCGAGCCTCGCCGCGGCGCGCGCGCGGATCGACGCTCTGGCCGACGCCGCGCAGGACGAGTTCGGCGTGAGGCTCGTGGGCGTCATGGACGACCCGCTCGCATGAGGGCGGCCCTTGGCGGCGCCGGGCCGCGCCCGGCCGGCCTGCGCCGGGCGGGCTAGCGCGTCAGCACGACCCCGTCGCGCAGGTTCAGCCCCTCGGCGGCGGCGCGCACGAGGTAATGCGCCACATCCGCGCGTGGGATCAGGCCGTTGCGCCATGTCGCGGGGTCGGAAAGCACCTGATAGTGGCCCGTGCCCGGCCAGTCGGTCAGGATCGTGGGGCGCACGATCGTCCAGTCGAGGCCGGATGCCTTTATCATGTCCTCCTGACGGTCCTTGTCGGCATAGGCGCGGCCAAGGATGGCCCGGTGGCCGGCGCGCTCGATCAGGCTCATGGCCTGCGCGCTGTCGCCCGCGCCGAAGCCGGTGACCGCGAGCAGGCGCTTCGGGCCGGCCTCTTCCATGATCGGCAGGAGCGCCTGGGTGGCCGAGGAAAAGAGCCGCGTCGGCTGCCAGAAGCGCGCGGTGGCCCGTCCGAGCCCGATGGCGAAGATCACCGCGTCGACGCCCGCGAGGGCGGGGCGCAGGTCGTCTTCCTTCGTGGCGTCGCCGGTCACGGCCTCCAGCCCCTCCCGTTCCGGCAGATCGCCGGGAGTGCGGGCAAGGGCGCGCACGGTGTGGCCCTCGTCGAGCGCGCGGTCGACGGTCTGCCGGCCGATTCCGCGGGTGGCGCCGAGCACGAGCAGGTTCATGTGTCGTCTCCCCTTATGCTAGCGTCCGGCGCGCGGCCGAACCTTCCGCGCCGCCGCGGGTTGCCTTTTGGGCGCGCGCGGGTCTTTACCTGCGCTCGACCGCGCCGCGTGTAAAGGAGGGAGCATGCCATTCGCACGACCGCAGCCCGAGAGGGGGCGCGCATGAGCGTGCCCATGATCCCCTTCGACGCCGGAGAGCGGCTCGACTGGATCGCGGTGAGCGATGCCATCGCGGCGGGGCACGCCCTGCCGCGGGCCGAGCTCGGCGACACGTTTCTCACCCGCGGCGCCGACACGCTCTTGTCGCGGGCGGCCTGGATCGACGGGATGGGCGCGCTGGTCAAGACGGCCACCGTCTTTCCCGGCAATGCCGCCCGCGGGCGGCCGACGATCAACGGTGGCGTCGCGCTCTACGGCGACGGCGACGGGGCGCTCGAGGCGATCGTCGACTTCCATCTGTTGACCAGGTGGAAGACGGCGGCCGACAGCCTGCTCGCCGCGCGCCGCCTTGCGCCGCCGCGCGTGCGCGGCATCCTGATCGTCGGGGCGGGCACCGTGGCGGGCGCGATGGCAGAGGCCTACCGCGCCGCCTTTCCCGACGCGCGCATCGCCCTGTGGAACCGCACCCGCCACCGGGCCGAGAAGCTGGCCGGCGAGACGGGCGCGGCGGTCGCGCCCGATCTCGAGCAGGCGGCGCGGACGGCCGACATCATCTGCTGCGCCACGATGTCGGCGAACCCCGTGCTGCACGGGGCGTGGCTGCGGCCGGGCCAGCATGTCGACCTGATCGGCGCGTTCCGGGCCGACATGCGCGAGGCCGACGACACGGCGCTGACGCGGTCGCGCGTTTTCGTCGACAGCCGCGAGACGGTGCTCGATCACATCGGCGAGCTGAAGGATCCGATCGCCCGAGGCGTCATCACGGCGGACGATGTGGTGGCCGACTTCTACGAGCTCGACCGCTTCACCCGCGGCCCCGACGACATCACCCTGTGCAAGAACGGCGGGGGCGCGCATCTCGACCTGATGGTGGCGCGCCACATCCTCGAGCGCTGGCAGTCTGACGGGGGCTGACCCGGGAGCCGCGCGCCGCCCCGTGCGCGATCGCCCCTAGCCCGCCGCGGCCTTCGCGTCTCCGGCGGGGGGCAGGCACCCCTCGGGGCAGTGATCGAGCACCTCGGCCACGATGAGCGCACGCTTGAGCGGCTTGGTCATGTAGCGGTCGATCCCCGAGGCGAGAATCTCTTCCCGGTCGCCTGCAAGTGCATGGGCGGTCATCGCCACGATCGGCACGCGCGGGGCGCCGGCCTCCGCCTCGGCGGCGCGAATGGCGCGGGCGGCTTCCTTGCCGTCCATCCGGGGCATCGAGATGTCCATCAGCACGAGGTCGGGCGCGCGTTCGGCCACCTTCTCGACCGCCCTGCGCCCGTCTTCGGCGAAGTCGAGCTCGATCTCGAGGTGGCGCAGCATCTTGGCCAGCACGAAGCGGTTGGTCTTGTTGTCCTCCGCGGCCAGCACGCGCATGGGGCGCGGCGCGGCGCTGCCCGCCGCGGGGAAGGGGATGGGCGCTGCCGGGTCAGCCCCGACCGCGCCGAACGCCGCCGGGCCCGAAGCCGGCGCAGAGGAACGGGGCTCCGTCGTGTCGCGCTCCGTCGCGCCGGAAGCGTCGGCCCGGCGAGCGACAGACTCCGGCTTGCCCGCCTCGCGCCTGTTCGTCTCCGGCCCGGTCGTCTCCGGCCCGGTCGTCTCGCGCACGGTCGTCTCGGGCGCGTCCGGATCGGACCCGCCTGCCTTCGGCCCGTCCGCCCCGGCAGAGGCGGCGGTGGACGCGGCGGGGGTATCCGACTCGGGGTCACCGAAGCCCCCGCAGCCCTGGCCAGCGCCTGCCGCGACGCGCCCATCCTCGGCCCAAGTGCCGGCCGGCCTCGTCTCCACAGCCGCCTGTGCGCCGGCAGGCAGGGTGGCCCAGGCGGCGTTCCGGGCGGGCGGTGGGGCCTTGGCATCGAGCGGTCCGGAGACTTGCGCGGCGCCGTCCTCGGGCAAGGGCAGGGCAGGGGCGCCGGGCTGCGGCGGCGGGTCTGGCGCGAAGAACGAGGCGTCGGGCAGGTGCGCCAGCGCCTCGAAGAGCTGGCCGCGCAGCACGGGCCGGGTCAGCACGCCGTGGATCGGCCGCGCCCCGGTATCCATCAGGGCGAGGTCGGCCTCGGCGCGCTGGGCGTCGTGCAGGCTGGCGCAGACCAGCAGACGCGCGGCCGCCGCGCCGGCCTCGGCCAGTGCCTCGGCCAGTGCCTGCCCGGTCGTGTCGGGCAGCGTCTCGTCAAGCACGACGATCTGCGGGCGCGGCGCGGCGAGGGCGATCTCCAGCGCCTCGCTGCCGGCCGTGGCGCGCGTGACGTCGAGGCCGAGCTGGGCGAACTGGCGGGTCATGATGTCGGCGTCGAGGCTGGGCGGCGCAACGAGCAGGGCGCGGCCCAGATGCGGCTCGACGCGGGGCAGCGGCCGGCGCGACGGCTCTGCGGCAGGCAGCGTCAGGGAGAAGCCGAAGCAGGCGCCGCTCCCCTCCTCCGACTCGACCCAGATCTCGCCGCCCATGAGCTCGACCAGCTGACGCGAGATGGCAAGACCCAGCCCCGTGCCCTCGAACGAACGGTTCTTCTCGCTCTCGACCTGGGCGAAGGAGCCGAAGATGTGCTCCTGCATGTCGGCGGGGATGCCGATGCCGGTATCCTCGACCGTGACGTGCAGGCGCCACAGGCGCGGCCCGTCTGCCTCGCCGTCGTCGCCGTCGGCATCGGCCTCGAAGCCCACGACGCGGATCAGCACGTGGCCCTCGGGGGTGAACTTCACCGCGTTGCCGACGAGGTTGATCAGGATCTGCCGGATGCGCATGGCGTCGCCCGTCAGCCGCGTCGGCAGGAACACGTCGTAATCGACATGCAGGCCGAGCGAGCGGTCGCGGGTCGAGGGCGTCAGCAGCGTGACGACCTCGTGCAGCAGGCGTTCGAGGTCGAACGGCTCGGGGCGCAGCACCAGTCGCTCCGCCTCCATCTTGGAAAAGTCGAGGACGTGGTTGATGATCTCCAGCAGGGCCTCGCCCGACGACTTGATCGTCGAGACATACATCGCCGCCTCCTCGTCGAGATCGCTCTCGAGCAGCATGTCGGCCATGCCCACGACACCGTTCATCGGCGTGCGCAGCTCGTGGCTCATGTTGGCGAGGAAGGCGGACTTGGCGCGATTGGCGGCCTCGGCGCGGTGGCGGGCCTCGTCGAGCTCACCCTCGCGCTCCTTGAGCGCGGTCACGTCCTGCGCGAGGCACACCATGTCGCCGTCGCGCGAGCGGCGGTCGACGAGGCGATACCACGCGCCGGAGACCGTGCAGATGGTCACCGGCTCAAGCGGCGGCGGCGCGTCCCACCGTTCGAGCATGCGCGCGATCCAGTCGCCGCGATCGGCGTCGCCCAACACCACGTGGCCCTCCTCGACGGCGCAGCGCAGCACCTCGAGATAGAGCGAGCCCGGCCCGATCCGCGGCGAGAAGCGGAAGATCGACAGCCACGCGGTATTGGCGGCGATCAGCCTGTCCTCGGCATCGAACACGGCGAAGCCGTCGGTGATGGTCTCGACCGAATCCCATAGCCGGCGCTCGACCGTCTCGACATGCTGCTCGGCGCGCTGCAGGTCGGCGCGCACCTGCTCCGACTGCTCCTTGAGCTTCTCGGCCTCGTCGCGCTTCTCGATCACCTGGCCCGAGAGCGAGAGCGCGTGCTGCGACAGCTTGCGGTTGGCCTCGAACAGCTCGCGGCACTTGAGCTCGAGCTTGCGCTCGGCGGCGAGGCGGGCGCGGCGCTCGCCGGCGAGCATGTCGGTCAGGTTCATCGAATCGGGCCTCTCCTGCACAGCTCTCTCCCCCGCGATCATGGCGCGCTCAGGCTGAACGGACGATTAAGGCCCGCGCCGTCTGGTCGTGCTCCCACCTTGACGTCAGGCGTGAACAAAGCCGCCGCCTCGTTGGTTGACAGGCGATGTTTTCCGATCTCTCCACGCCGATCCTGCTCGGCATCTTCGCCGCGGCCGCCCTTGCCATATTCATCGGCGGCATCCGCATGACCGGCATGGCCGACAGGCTGGCCGACCGCACCGGCCTCGGCGAGGCGCTGGTGGGCGGCGTGCTGCTGGGCGCGGCTACCTCGCTCTCGGGCACGATCGTCTCGCTGACGGCGGCGGTGGACGAGCGTACCTCGCTCGCCTTTTCCAACGCCGTCGGCGGGATCGCCGCGCAGACCGCCTTTCTCGCGGTGGCCGACCTGCTGCACCGCAAGGCCAATCTGCAGCATGCGGCGGCCGACCTCGCCAACGTCTTCCAGGCGACGGTGCTGATGCTGCTGCTGTCCATTCCGCTCATGGCGTGGACGACGCCCGAGGTCGCCTTTCTCGCCGTGCATCCCGCCTCGCTCGCCATCGTGGCGATCTACGCGCTTGGCGTCTTCGCCACCCGCAAGGTGCGGCAGGAGCCGATGTGGAAGCCGGTCGACACCTCCGACACCGAGCCCGACGAACCCGACGAGCCCGAGGCGAGGGACAGCTCGACCGTCGCGCTGGCGGGCCGCTTCTTCCTGCTGATGCTGGTGATGGGCACGGCGGGCTGGGCCATCGCCCGCACCGCCGGCGTGCTGACCGACCGGTTGGAACTGTCGGCCTCGGTCGTCGGCGCGGTCGGCACGGCGGTCGTCACCTCGATGCCGGAGCTTGTCACCACGCTCGCCGCCGTGCGGCGCGGCGCGTTGCAACTCGCCATGGGCGGGATCATCGGCGGCAACACCTTCGACACGCTGTTCCTGACGCTCTCGGATGTCGGCTATCGCGAGGGCTCGCTCTACCATGCCGTCGGCCCGCCCGACATCTTCTGGCTGGTCGTCGGCCTGATCATGACGGCGATCATCACGATGGGGCAACTCTACCGGCAGCCGCACGGGCCGGCGGGCATCGGGGTCGAGAGCTTCGCCATCCTCGGCGTCTACGCCCTCGCCATCATCACCCAGACCGTGCCGGCGGGATAGGCCGTTCGCACCCCTTCGCTCGGGTGGCCATCTCGCGCGGGTCGTGCATGCCCTCCTTCACCCCGAAGGCGACCAGCGCCACGCGCACCTCCATCGCTCCGGCGCGGCGGATGACCTCGAGAACGGGGTTCGGCGTGATCGACGTCTTGTTCCGGATCGTTCATATCGTGGCGCTCGAACGTGCCGTGGCCCTGCGTCTGACGTCCCTGGTGCGCTCCGAAGCCGCTCGTCATTCTGCATCATTGCGCAACGACCGCCGCTCCCCGGCCGTTCCTGCCCTGGCAAGCGCGATGGCTGAGGGCCGCGCAGGGCCCAACCCGAAACATCGAGGCGCGATGGGAACAACTTCGCGGGGTCGGTGTTGCTCTTATACGTCCGAGAGGGCGTTGCACTCGGGCGGCCACGATCCCTTGACCCCTGTCCCCGTCGTGGCCGCCCACCCCCCACTTTGCACCCCGCATCTTGCCCCGTGAGCCGAGCACGACGCGACGGGCTTCACCCGAGCGCGCCGGGCACGTCGGCCCGCCGCGCGCGTGCAGAGGCGCGGGACGCGGGAGCGGTGGCCATGGAACACGCCCCTGTCGTGACGGTTTTCCACGCATCGCCGGTCCGATCCGGGCCGACCCCGCCATCCTCGAAAGGAGCCATGCCATGCTTGGATGGGCACTCGCCTTTCTTCTGCTCGCGCTGGTCGCCGCGCTGTTCGGATTCGGCGGCATCGCCAGTGCCTCGGCCGGGATCGCGCAGATCCTGTTCGTGCTGTTCCTCGTGCTGTTCGCCGTCACCGTGATCGTGCGACTCGTGCGCGGTCGCTGATCGACGCAGCGCGGAAAGCACAAGGGGCCGGAGCCACGCTCCGGCCCTTTTCCGTGGCGTCTCGGCAGACCAAAAAAAAGCCCGTGCGAGCGCATCGCACGGGCAGGCGACCGACGGAACACAGGGAGGAGGTTCGCCGGTGGGAAAACGATGAGGGAGGGAGTCAGGCCGCGTCGCGGTTGACGTGGCTCTCGGCGATCTCGGTGAACCGCTTGTCGCCGTCATACGACTTGTCGAGGCAGTCCTGCGACGCGTCGCGCTCGGCCTTGAGCCCCAGCCGCTCGGCGAAGGCACGGATCGTGCCATAGCCCGAGATCGCGTAGTGGGCCATGCGCTGGTACTCGGCGATGATCGCGGCGTCGCGCACGTCGTCGTCGTCGAAATCGGTGTCGAAGACGTGGCTTTGCGCCTCGGCCACGAGGCCCTCCATGCCCTTGCTGTGCTTGCCCGTCGCCTCGGCGCCCTGCGCGCGGGCCATCTGGTCCATCGTGTCGCGACCGCGTTCGATGCCCTTCACGCCGTCGATCAGCGCCGCCGTGAGGTCTTGCGCGGTGGCCGCGTCGGCCAGGCGGCGCGTCATGCCCTGGGACTGGATGCAGGCGCTGTGCATGTCCTGCACCTGCTCGATGTAGAGATCCCGCAGGGTGGTCTTCGCCATCGTCAGTCTCCTTGTCCTGTTCCCGGGCGGGGCCTGCGTGCAGGCGTGCCGCCGTTACCGCGCCAACGGATGCGCTGCGGCAGTGTTCCGCCGCGACGCCCTTTCTTTGCGCGGCGTGTCAGCCCGCCTTCTCTCGTCTGCGTCGCGCCTCCGCCCCGGGGCCGCGCTTGCCACCCTTGCCCTTCGCGGCCGCTTGCATCCGGTCGAGCACGGCGAAGCCGAGCGGCGGCAGGCGCAGGCCCTGGCCGGTCAGCTCGGCGCCGCAGCCCGGCACGCCGGGCAGGAGGCGGGCGGGCGCCTCGGCGAGGTGCCATCGCTCCTGCGTGGAGAAGTTGAGCACCATTGTCAGGTGCGCCGCCTCGTCGAAGCGGTCGAACACGACGAGCGGCGCGTCGCACCGGCCAGACCGCTCTTCGCCCAGCCGCAGCACGGGCAACTCGCGCCGCCAGCGCATCAGCGCGCGGAAGAAGGCCAGCACGCTGCCCGCGTCCTCCTCCTGGCGGGCCACGGCGAGGCCGCGATGTGCGTCGGCCACGTCCATCCATGGCGCGCCCTCGGAAAAACCGCAGGCGGGCGCGGCATCGTCCCACGGGATCGGCGTGCGCACCCCGTCGCGGCCGACGAAGTCGGGCCAGAGGTTGATCGACCACGGGTCGCGCAGCTCCTCGAAGGAAAGCTCGGGCTGCGGCAGACCCAGCTCCTCGCCCTGGAACAGGATCGCGCCGCCCCGCAGAGTGGCGGCGAGGAACAGGATCAGCTTGGCCGCCTCGCGCTGCTCCGCCTCTGTCTCGGCGAAGGCGGTGAGGTTCGATACGGCGCGCACCGAGTCGTGGTTGGTGAAGCAGTTGATCAGCCAGCCCGAGCCGATGAACGCCGAGCGGGTGTCGAGCTGCTCCATCCACTGCTCGAGCGTCTGATCGGTATTGATGAGATCGAAATCGTAGACCGCGTGCAGCCGCTCGCCATCGACCGTGTATTTCACCGCCACGCGCGAGCTGTCGACGTCGGCCAGTTCGCCGATCAGGGCGCGGGGCGGGTCGTAGCCCTCGACCGCCTGCCGCAGCCGCTCGAGGATCGGGATCGCTTCGGGCAGGTCTCGGTCGAAGACATGCTGCTGCCGGGCGAAGGGGTTGCCCGGGCCGCCGCCAAGCCGCACTTCGTCGTCTCCGGGAAAGCGGGGCGGGTTGGCGCGCAGGTGCTCGTCGCAGCACAGGCACTGCACCGCGTCGAGGCGAAACCCGTCGACCCCGTGATCGAGCCAGAAGCGCAGGGCGTCGATCACCGCCTCCAGCACGTCGGGGTTGCGCAGGTTGAGCGCCGGCTGACAGTCGAGGAAGGGGTGGTAGTAGTATTGCTGGCGCCGCGGCTCCCACGTCCAGGCAGAGCCGCCGCCGAACGACGACAGCCAGTTGTTGGGCGGCCCGCCGTCGGGCGCGGCATCGGCCCAGATGTACCAGCCTGCGCGTGGCCCGTCGCGGCCCTGCCGGCTTTCGCGGAACCACGGGTGCGCGTTCGAGGTATGGCAGGGGATGAAGTCGAGCAGCACCTTGAGGCCGCGGTCATGAGCCGCCTCGATCAGGTACAACAGGTCGCCCATGTCGCCCATTTGCGGGTCGACATTCCGGAAGTCGCTGATGTCATACCCGAAATCGGCCCCCGGCGAGGGGTAGAACGGCGACAGCCACAGCCCGTCGACGCCGAGCGAGGCGAGGTAGTCGATCTTCTCGACCACGCCCCCCAGATCGCCCACCCCGTCGCCGTCGGCGTCGCGAAACGAGCGGATGTAGACCTCGTAGAACATCGCGCCACGCCACCAGTCGCGCTCGGGGTGGGGCGGGCGCCGGGGCTTGAGCATGGCCTCGGCGATGAGGGCCTCGCGTCCGGCGCCCCGTGTGTTGCCGGGTCTGTCGGTCATCGTCTTCTTTCCATGGTGCCAGCCGCGCAGGGCGGCCGGGGCGCGCGGTCGCGCCGGTTCGAACCGGGACGAAAACCGATGGCGGACCGGGCTGTTCCGGACGCGGCCGGGCGATATGGCGGCGCGGGCGAGGCGGGAGACCGCTCCGCGCGCGACGTGAGGAGGCGACGACGGCGCAGCCCGACCCGGCGCGAGCACATGCAGAACGCCGCTCGACCGGTGCAGGCCAGCGCCGCCCGATCAGGCGCGCGGCTCCGGCCCGCACCGGGGGGCGCTCAGATGAGCGGGCGGTCGCGTTTCGTCTCGGGCGGGATGCCGGCGGCGCGGGCGAGTCCTGCGCGGTCATGCACGTCGAGCACGCCGTCGCGCCAGGTCGCCAGCCCGTCCGCGCGCAGGGCGGCGAGCATCTTGTTGGTGTGCACCACCGACAGGCCCAGAGCGTCGGCGAGATCCTGCTGGCGGAAGGGCATGGCTGCGCGCCCTTCATCCGCCGGGGCGAGCCCCGAGACTTCGGCCCGCTGCAACAGCTTGAGCAGGCCCCATGCCACCCTTGCCCGCGCGGGCAGCTGACCCACCGTGGCGAGCGCCTCCGACAGCAGAGATTCCTCCATCGCCGCCAGCCACGTCACGTCGAAGGCCCGGCGCGGGGCGTCCTGGTAGAGCTGTCGCAGGTCGTTGCGGTCGAACACGCACAGCAGCATGTCGGTCGCCGCCTCGACCGAGTGCTCCATCTCGGCCATCACCGCCGCCTGCAGCCCGAGGAAGTCGCCGGGAAAGACGAAGCCCAGCACCTGTCGCTCGCCGTCGGGCAGCGTCTTGGTGCGCAGGCCCTGCCCCCGCAGAACGGTGAAGAGCTGCGGCGACGTCGCACCCTGCATCAGGATCGGCATGCCGGCCTCGACCCGGAGTTCGCCCCGCTTGAGCCGGTCGGTCACCGCCAGGTCGTCGCCGGTCAGCGACTGAAAGGCGGGAAGCCGCCGAAGCGGACACTCCGCACAGATCACTTCCACCTTGTTTCGCTCCCTCTTGTCGCAGGTTAATGCGTCTGTGTGGCGCGACCGTATCATCAAGACGAATCGCGGGAATGCCACCCATGCTCGACGTCCTGATTCTCGAACCCGACCCGGTCATCGCGCTCGACCTGTCCGAAGCCGTGCGCGCAGCCGATCGGGCCGCGCGCGTCGAGATGGTCGAGACCGTCTCCGAGGCGCGGTGCCGCTGCGCAGGTGGGGAGCGGCTGACGCACGGTTTCGTCCGGATGCTCTCGCAGGAGGAGCAAGTCAAGGCGCGGAGCCTTGTCGCGACGCTCTCCCGCAGCGGCGTGACGGTCGTGCTGCTCGGGGCAGAGGCGCTGCCCGAGGGCGTCACCTTTCGGGGCCGCGTGACGTGTCTGCCCTTCCCCTTTTCGGCACGTCAGCTCGAGGCGCTTCTGTGCGCGGCGCCGCACCGGCCGACTGCCGCCTGAGGTCTGACGCCTGCACAGGGCAAGGGGTGACACGCTGCCGGGCAGGCAGGCCCGGCGGCGTGCTCGGGCGCGTGTTCGGCATCTCAGCCCTCGGTCGATGCCTGCAGCCGCACCGGGACGAAGGCGTAGGCGCCTTCGCGCCAGATCCGCAGCAGGAGGGGCCGATCCTCCTCCTCGGCCGTGGCGGCGGCGTCCCGCAGCGCGGACGCTTCGGCGATCGGCGCGCCGCCCGCGGCGCTGATCACGTCGCCACGCCGCAGGTCGGCTCGCGCCGCGGGGGTGCCGGGCTGCACCTGCGCCACGAAAAGCCCCGTCACATCCTCCGGCACGCCGACCTGCTCGCGCGTCTCCGCGTCGAGCGGCGCGACCGACACGCCGAGGCTCGGCTCGTCGGGGGGGGCCTCGCGCTCTGGCTGCGACGTGTCGAAGAGAGACTCGGGCTGCTCGCCGATCGTCACCGACAGGGTCTGCCGCTCGCCCTCGCGCAGCACCGCCACGTCGACCGGCTCGCCCATCGGCAGCCCGGCCACGGCGAAGGTCAGGTCGCGCGCATCCTCCACCGACTGGCCGGCAATCCCGACGACCACGTCGCCCGGCTCCAGCCCGGCCTCGGCGGCGGGGCTCGCGTCGGTCACCTCCGAGACGAGCGCGCCGCCGGGCGTGCCGGCCACGCCGGGCGCGATCCCGAGCGCCGCGGCGAGCTCCTTGTCGACGGTCTGCACACGCACGCCCAGATAGCCGCGCTGCACGCGCCCCTCGGTGCGCAGGTCGTCGATCACCGACCGGGCGAGCTGCGAAGGCACGGCGAAGCCGATGCCCACGTTGCCGCCCGAGGGCGAGAAGATCGCCGTGTTGACGCCCACGACCTCGCCCTCGGCATTGAACAGCGGGCCGCCCGAATTGCCGCGGTTGATGGCGGCGTCGGTCTGCAGGAAGGTGTCGTAGGGGCCGGCGTTGATGTCGCGCGCCCGCGCCGAGAGGATGCCCGCGGTCACCGTGCCGCCCAGGCCGAACGGGTTGCCGATGGCGACCAGCCACTCGCCGACCTCGAGCTCGGTGCTGTCGCCCCACTCGACGGCGGGAAGCGTCTCGTCGGTGTCGACCCGCAGCAGCGCGAGGTCGGTCGCGGCGTCGGTGCCGACCACCTCGGCGTCGAGGCGGCGCTCGTCCTCGGTGACGATCTCGATCGTCTCGGCCCCGGCGACAACATGGTTGTTGGTCACGACAAGCCCGTCCTCCGAGATGACGAAGCCCGAGCCCTGGCCACGCAGCGGGCCCTGGTCGGCGTCGGGTTCCGGCACCGGCTGGCCGAAGAACTCGTCGAGGCCGGGGGGCAGGCGCGGCCCGCGGCGCGGCGCCTGCATCGAGGCGGGCACCGTCGAGAGGATGCCGACGACCGAGGGCAGATTGTCGGCCACCATCTGCTCGAAGCCTGGCGGCGTCGTGTAGACGCCGGAGGCCGTCTCGGCATTCTGCGCCGCGAGCGGCTGGGGCGCGGCGAGAGTGAGCGCGGCCATGGCGGCGAGGGCACCGGCAGCCGGGCGGGTCATTGCGGGGCGATGGCGCATGGCATGTCTCCTTGCGTGCGGGTCGGGACTGGACGGCGGTGCAATGCACACACCGCAACCGTGTTCCGTCTGCGCGCGTTCCGAAGGGTCGGGTTCCGACGGGAGGGCGTTCCGGCGGGGCGGAGCATCGGCCGGCTGGCGGCGGAACAGCCCGTCGCGCGCGGCGTTCCCTCCTTCGAACGGGCGCGGGCGCACCCCTCCGCCACCAGCCGCCCGTTAAAGGAGCGAGCGAATGGCACCCCACCGCACCGGACAGGCCGGCAGCGCGAAAACCGGATCGGATCGCGATGGCCCCGACGGGCGCATCCGCGAGAGCGTCGTGCGCCCGTATCGCGCGCGGCGCGAGAACGAGCCGGCGCTGGCGCCCTTCGAGACGGATGACGAGGCCGGCAACTATGGCGGCACGTATGCCGGGCGGGCTGTGCCCCGCGACGCGCGCGGCAAGCCCATCGACCCCGTGCGAGAGACGGAGGGCAGCGGCGATCCCGCCGACGTCCGCATCGGGCCGGGTGACGCGGGCCGCCAGCGCAAGCCGCGCGTCCTGCCCGAGAGGATGCAGGGCCGGTCCGACAGCTGGGGCCGCGCGCTCGCCGTCATCGCCGTGGGCCTCGCGATCGTTCTGGTGATCGGGCTGCTGGTCTGAGGCGGTCCGACGGTGGCCCGCGCAGCGGCCCCCGCGCCTCACCGCTGCATCGAATCCATCAGGTCGTCGCTCGTCGCCTGGTTCGACAGCAGAAGCGCCACCGGGCGCAGGGCGGGAACGTGCGCGAAGGTCACGAGCACCGACACGGTCATCGGTACTGCCAGCAGCGCCCCCGCCACGCCCCAGATCCACCCCCACAGGAGGATCGCCACCAGCACCACCACGGGAGAGACGGCGACCTGCCGGCCTTGAAATCGCGGGTCGAGGAAGTTGCCGATGATCTGCTCGATGGCTAACAGCCCCACCGATACCAGTGCCGCCGTCTGCAGGTCGCGGGTGACGAGCGCGTAGAGCGCCGGCAGCACGCCCGAGATCACCGAGCCGAGATTGGGCACGAAGCCGAGCAGGAAGGTGATGACCCCCCAGACGAGCAGCAGATCGAGCCCGAAGAGCCAGAGCCACCCCACGTAGAGCAAGGCCGAAAGCAGCCCCATCGCGGCCCGCACCAGCAGGAAGCTCCGCAGCTTGCGCGACACGGTGTCGAGCGCATGCTGCCACGAGGCGTCGCCCGCGGGCCAGAGGCCCCCCAGCTTGCGTCGCCATGTCGGCCCCTCGCTGAGCGCGAGCAGCACGAGGAACACGACGATGATCGTGGCGCCGACGAAGGTGCCGACCGCCCCCGCGATGCGCCGGGCGAGGCTGGTCGAGGCCTCGACCGCCCAAGTCGCCGCGGTCGAGCCCGCCTGGTTGACGAGGTCGCTCAGCGACTGCGGCAGCATCGGGGCGGAAAAGGCGGTCGTGCCGTCGTCTGCACCGCCCTGGCCGTTTGCCTCGGCGTCTGTTGCGCCCGCCGAGGATTCATCGGTCGCACTGCCTGCGCCGTCGCCGGCCGGCGCACCGCCGTTCTTCGGCTGCTGCCCCTCGCGGGTGCCGGATGGGGTGGCGTCGCCGGTCTCGCCCGACCCCTCCGAGGCGGCGGCAGTTGGCGGTGTCGCCTCGGCGTCGCCGCCACTGTAGATCATGCGATCGACGCCCATCTCCTGCAGGCCGGGGGGCAGCAGGTCTTCCAGCGCGCCGGTGATGCGCGGCATCTCGTCGATCACCTGACGGGCGGAGTAGATCAGGCCCGCGAAGAACACGGCGAGCGAGAGCAGCAGCAGCCCGACCACCGCGGCGCGCCCCAGCCAGGCGAGTGGGCGCGGCAGGCGGCGCGCGATCGAGCGGTCGAGCGGCGCGAGCACGACCGCGATCAGGATGGCCGAGACGATCGGCACGGTCACGACGGCCGACGCGCGCAGGGCCCAGCCGAGCAGCAGCGCAAGGATCGCCGCTCCCACCCAGAGCGAGGCCGGCTGTCCCGCGGCGGCGCGCGGGCGGTCGGAGTGGGGGGCGATTTCGGGCATGGGCGCTCCGGCTCGGTCGAAAGATGGCGGCAGGACGCGCCCCCGAGCCGTCCGCCGCGCCAGGGATCGCCCCGTATCGGCGGTGTGAACCGGTCTGTCGGGGGGATGTTCCGTGGCGCGCGGCCCGCTGCGGTCAGGCCGGCTTCGGCGCCTCGTCGCGCACAAGGTCTGCCGCAGAGAAGGGGCGACGTCGGAAGGCCAGACACGCCACGAAGGTATCCCCGTCGGGCCCGGATGCCTGCGTGCCCCCGAGCTGCCGGGCGAAGCCCGCGATCAGCCGCCGCCCGAGCCCTTCCGGTGCCGTCTTCGCCTCGCCGGGGGGAGCGTCAGGCGGCGCGTCGTGCCCGGCGGAGTTCTCGACCCGCAGCAGCACACGCCCCGGCGCGCCGTCGGCGCCGCCCTCCTCCTCCAGCGTGATGCGGATCCAGCGGCGGCCCTGACTGTCGGGCGTCGCGTATTTCAGCGCATTCGTCACCGCCTCGACGGCGAACATCGTGGCCGGCAGGCTCTGGTCCGGCGTCATCCGGACGGGCGCGAGCGCGGTGTCGATCTCGGGCAGGGACCGTGCCCCGGTCCCTTCGGGGCGGGCGGTCGCGACCAGCGTCGAGACCACGTCGCGCAGCAGGCTGTCGAACTCCACCTGGCCCACGCTCGACGACTGGTAGAGACGACGATGCACCGTGGCGAGGCTGGCGATGCGGCTGTTGATCCGCTCCAGCGCGCGCTCGGTCTCGTGCGCGTTCGCGGCGCGGACCTGCAGGTTGATCATCGACGAGATGATCTGAAGATTGTTCTTCACCCGGTGGTGCACCTCCTTGAGCAGCACTTCCTGCTCGTGGACGGCGTCGATCAGCCGCTCCTCGTCGCGCCGCAGCCGGGTCGCCATGTCGGCGAACGTTTCCTCGATCAGCGCCAGCTCGCTCGGAAGGCGCCGCCGCATCGGCCAGCGCGGCAGCTCGCGGGTGCGGCCGAAGTGGCGGATGCGGCTGCCGAGCGTGCGCACCGGCCCCATGAGCGACGACTCGATCACGCCGAAGATCAGCGCCAGGCTCGCCAGCCACATCAGCACCGGGTAGGCGGCGGGCCACAGCGTCAGCCCCATGGCGGCCTCGGCCGGCATCGGGCGCGTGCCCACGGCATAGGCTACCCCGTCGACGATCGGCTCCACCGCGTAGTCGCGGCGACGGCCCTCGCCGTCCTCGGCGGTGAAGGTTCCGCGCGCGCGCACCGACAGGTCGCGCGGGTCGAATTCCGCCGGCATGAGCACCCTCGACTCCTCGATGTGGCCGACGGCCCCGAGCGGAACGCCGGTCTCGTCGACCACGGCGAGGGCGATGTCGTTCTCGGTGACGCCGTCGGGCAGATCGATGTCGCGCGCGGAGATCGAGACACTGACATAGCCGAGAACCTGCCCGCCATCGTCGAAGACCGGGTAATGGACGCTGATGACCGGCGCCTTCGACATCGGTCCCTGTTGCGAGGAGGTCGCAAAGACGCGCGGGTCCTGCAGACGTCGCTCGAACTCTGCGTTGCCGGAGAAGTCGCGCGACTCGCCCGTCGAGATGCAGCGCATCACGCCCTCGCGCGGCAGGAAGCCCGCGAAGGAGAAGAGACTGTCGGAGCGATCGACGACGGATCGCACGGTGTCGCGGCAGCTTTCCGTATCCTGCGCCAGCGTCGGCATCGTCGCGGCGAGGGCACGGGCGACGCCCAGCGTCTGTTCGGCGGCGGCAGCCTCGCGTCGGGCGATCTCGGCGGTGATCGCGTGAAAGTTGAGGTCGCGCACCCGCTCCAGTTCGGCCTCGAGCCGGCGGGTCTGCTCGAAGGCGATCACGCCGAGCGGCACGAGCGCGAGCGACAGAAGGATGGCCAGCCGCACCGAGAGGCTGCGGCGCAGCCACAGCCCCCGCAGGCCGTGACCCTGCCGCCCGGCGCGGCCGGCGGCGGCGACGCCGCTCATCGCCTCGGGCCCGGTGTCCTGACCCCGCTCAGAATGCCGAGTTTCCATTCGACGACACGACGGCCGCGGTGGCGTTGTCGGTCAGTTCCAGCGCCTCGGACTCGTCGATCTGCATGAGCTCGGCGAGGCGGGCGCGGCCGCGGTTGAGCCGGCTCTTGATCGTGCCCATCCGAACGCCGCACATCTCGGCCGCCTCCTCGTAGGAGTATTGCAGCGCGCCCACGAGGATCAGAACCTCGCGCTGCTCGTCCGGCAATTGCTCGAACGCCTTGCGGAAATCCTGGTATTGCAGGCGGCCGTCGTGATCGGGCTTGCGCGCGATCTGCGCGGCCATCTCGCCGTCCTCGTCGGAGATCTCGCGCTTGGCCTTGCGCCGCTCGGAGTAGAAGGTGTTGCGCAGGATGGTGAAAAGCCACGCGCGCATGTTGGTGCCGGGCTTGTAGCTGTGGATGTTGGCCCACGCCTTCATCACCGTTTCCTGCACCAGGTCGTCGGCCCGGCTGCCGTTGCGGGTCAGCGAGATGGCGAAGGCGCGCAGCACCTTCATGTTGTCCACCAGCTCCCGCTTGATCTCGGGCGGCACGCGGCGCGTGTCCTCGGGCGGCGCGGCACGGCCGCGCCTCGGAGCGGGCACCAGCGGCTGCGCCCCGAGCGCCGAGGGGTCGTGCACGGGAGGGTCATGCAAGGGCGTGGCCTGGCGCATCGCTGCGGCTGCGGCGGCGCCGCCCGCCTCCGCGGCACTCGGGCGGTCGGTCGTCGGGGTCTCGTCGGTCATGTGTATCCTGTCGGGTCGCGGGTGGGGCCGCTTCATCCGGCGGCGCTGCGCATGGGAGTGGCGACCAGCGCGGCGAGCGCCCTCCCGGCGGGAACGGACGCAGCGCCGACGGAGCGCGCCGACCGATCGGCACCGGGCGCACCCCCGCCACCCTGCGCAGAGCCGCCGGACCCGTTGCCCCCGCCACTCTCGCCTTCATCGTTCTCCGCATCGTCGCGATCAAGGTCTTCGAGTAGCGCACGGAGCCTTTCGGGCAGATCCTGCTCGACGTCCTGCTCGAAGATGCGGCGCAGGTTGTCGTCGATCTGACTCTCCGCCGCCCTCTGGCCTTTTCTGTCGTTCACGGTTCTCGGTCCCCNNCCCCTTCGATTTCCTGGCTGGAAGCTGGAACAAAACTGCCAAGGGGGCCGTTTGTTCCGCAAACAGGCAGCAAGGATTGAAAAAATGGCCGAGACCGAGACCGGTGCGCCCCTGTCGCAGGTGGTGGGAGACGTCCTGCCCTATCTGCGCCGGCATGCGCGCGCTCTGACCGGGTCGCAACAGGAAGGGGACCGCTACGCAGCCGAGACGCTCGAGGAGATCCTGCGCGACCGCGCGGCGCTGACGCAGGGCGGTCGACCGCCCAAGGTCGCCCTGTTTACCGTATTCCACCGCCTGTGGGAGGAAGCAGGCCGCGCGCCTGCAGCGCCCGCGGGCGCCGAGCGGGGGCCCCGGGCGCAGGCGATGCGGCACCTTTCGCACCTCACTCCGCGCTCGCGCGAGGCGCTGCTGCTCCATACGGTCGAGGAGTTCACGCTCGACGAATGCGCGCAGATCATGGGGCTTCCGCGCGACGAGGTGGCGATCCTTGTCGACACTGCCCGGTCCGAGATGCACGAGGCGGTGCGCGGCCGGGTGCTGGTAATCGAGGACGAGTCGATCATCGCTATGGATATCGAAGCGATCGTGCGCGACATGGGCCACGAGGTGACCGGCGTCGCCGCCACCCGTGACGAGGCGGTGAGGCTCGGCCGCGCCGACCCGCCCAACCTGATCCTCGCCGACATCCAGCTCGCCGACGACAGTTCGGGCATCGACGCGGTCAACGACCTGCTCGAACGTTTCCCCCAGACGCCGGTAATCTTCATCACGGCCTTCCCCGAGCGGCTGCTGACCGGCGAGCGGCCCGAGCCGGCGTTCCTGATCGCCAAGCCCTTCATGCCGCCGCAGGTGATCTCGGCGGTCAGCCAGGCGATGTTCTTCGCCTCCACCGAGACGCTGCGCGCCTGAGGCCGGAGCCGTCGACGACTGGCCAGGAAATCGAGGCCGCCGCGCCGCCTCAGCGCGGGCTGAACTCGGCCCAGACCGGCAGGTGGTCCGAGGCGATGCGCGCCGGCCCGTGCCGCTCCACCCCCGCCGACAGCGGCAGCAGGCCGGGGCCGTGCGCGATCCGGTCGAGCGCGGCGACGGGGCGCGCGGCGTGAAAGCTGCGCCCGGGCGCGAGCACCGAGAAGCCGCTTTCGAGCGCCTCGAGCCCGCGCATCGCGTGCCACTCGTTGAAGTCGCCGAGGATCAGCCCGCGCGCCACCGCATCCTCCGGCAGATGTTCGAGGATCGTGGCGAGCTGCAGCCGCCGCCAGCGCCGCAACAGCCCCAGATGCGTGCCCACGACATGCACTGCGCCGCCGAGCGCGGGCACGTCGATCTCGGCGATGACCGCGCCACGCGGCTCGAGCCCCGGCAGGGGGATGCGCGCGGCGTGGCGCACGGTCAGCCCCGGCGCGACCAGCAGCGCGTTGCCGTGCGAGCCGAGGCTCACGTCGTTGTCGGCCAGCGCGACCACCCGCATCCCCGTCTCGGCCTCGAGCTGGGTGCGAGGCAGGGCGGCGCGGCGCGGCCCGAGGCGCAGATCGGCCTCCTGCAGGGCGATGATGTCGGCGCCCAGGCCCGCGATCACCGACAGCACGCGCGAGGGGTCGCGCCGCCGGTCGAGGCCGACGGCCTTGCGGATGTTCCACGTCGCCACGCGCAGCGCCATGCCCGCCCCTCTAGAGGATCGGCGCGAGAAGCCGCGCGCCGACCGCGCCAACCCGCCGGGGCATCGGTTGCTCCCACAGCCCCGTCTCGAGACGGGCAGCGCGTGCGAAATCGGCTTCGAGCATTGTCTCGACCCGGCCCGCGAACCCCTCGTCGAAAACCACTGCCATCGCCTCGAAGTTGAGGCGGAAGGAGCGGTTGTCGAGGTTGGCGGTGCCCACCGCCGCAACGTGGTCGTCGACCAGCACCGCCTTCTGGTGCATGAAGCCCTCGTGGTAGCGCCACACCTCGACACCGGCCTCGCGCACCTCGTCGAAATAGGCGAACGCGGCGAGCCAGGGCAGGTAATGGTCGATCGCCTCGGGCACCAG
>LJNT01000006.1 GCA_001314685.1 Rhodobacteraceae bacterium HLUCCA09 | reverse complement strand
GAGGAAGCGTGCGGCCGCCACCATCGGCCCCATCGTGTGGCTCGACGAGGGGCCGATGCCCACCTTGAAGATGTCGAAGACGGACAGGAACATCGCGCGCACCTCCGGTTGCGTCTCCCCATGCCCCATCAGGTGGGTCGGGGAACGCCCGAATGCGACCATCCGCGAGGGATGGGCGCCGCCCCATCGCGGCGCGCATCCCTCGCGCCCCGCGTCCCTTGGCTCCGGATACGCACCGGCGCATCGGACCCGCCAGCCCGACGGCACTGCCCGTCGCCCCGGGCGCGGCAAAAGCCCGCTCGCAGACCGGTGCGCTTTGCGCTACGAGGCGGGCCACGCCACGAGGAGCCGCCCATGACCTCAGACCTCTCCCCCGTCGAGCGCGCCAAGTTCGTCGCCGCACGCGGGGCCGTCCGGCTGATCGAGACGGGAATGCGCGTCGGGCTCGGCACCGGATCGACGGCGGCGTGGATGGTGCGCCTGCTCGCCGAGCGGGTGCGGGAGGAGGGGCTCGACATCGTCAGCGTGCCCACCTCGACGCGCACCGCGGATCTCGCGCGCGAGCTGGGGCTGCGGGTCGTCTCGCTGGACGAGGCGCAGTGGCTCGACCTGACGATCGACGGCGCCGACGAGTTCGATGGCCGGCTCGATCTCATCAAGGGCGGGGGCGGGGCGCTCCTGCAGGAGAAGATCGTCGCCTGCGCCTCCGACGAGATGGTGGTGATCGCGGACGCAGCCAAGGAGGTCGAGACTCTCGGCGCCTTCCCGCTCCCGGTCGAGACGGTGCCCTTCGGCTGGCGCACGACGCAGGCGCTGATCGAGGAGGCGCTGGTCAGTCTCGACGTGGCGGGGGGCGATACCACGATCCGGATGAACGGCGAGGTGCCCTACATCACCGACGAGGGCAACTACATCCTCGATCTGCACTGCAAGCGGATCGGCAACGCCCGTCAGCTGGCGATGGTGCTCAACCAGATCCCCGGCGTTGTCGAGAACGGTCTCTTCGTCGACATCTGCGACCTCGTGATCGTCGGCCACGAGGACGGCTCGGTGACCGAGCGGCGCGCGGGCGAGGCGCGCGACCCCGACATGCTCGAGGGCAATCTCTTCGCCGACCCCGACTGAGCGCCCGCCGGGCGCGGCAACACAGGGACTGGGAATGGACTTCGACTACGACCTTTTCGTGATCGGCGGCGGCTCTGGCGGCGTGCGCGCGGCGCGCGTCGCCGCCGGGGAATGCGGGGCGAAGGTGGGCCTCGCCGAAGAAAGCCGCATGGGCGGCACCTGCGTCATCCGCGGCTGCGTGCCCAAGAAGCTGATGGTGTTCGCCTCCGAGTTCCGGCAGGCGGTGCACGAGGCCAACGAGTATGGCTGGCAGTTCCCCGAGCCGGACAGTTTCGACTGGCCCCGCTTCCGGGCCCGGCTGGAGGGAGAGCTCGACCGGCTCGAGGGCGTCTATCGCAACCTGCTCGACGGCTCGAAGGTCGAGGTGCATGACACCCGCGCCACCGTGGCCGACCCGCATACCGTGGCCCTCGGCGACGGGCGCACGGTGACGGCCAGGCACATCCTGATCGCCACCGGCGGCTGGCCCGAGCTGCCGCCCCTGCAGGGCGCCGACGGCATCGGGATCACGTCGAACGAGGTGTTCCACCTCGACGAGCTGCCGAAGCGCCTGCTGATCGTGGGCGGGGGCTACATCGCCTGCGAGATGGCCTGCATCTTCAATGGGCTGGGCACGCAGGTGACGCAATACTACCGCGGCGCGCAGATCCTGCGGGGGTTCGACGGCGAGGCGCGCGGCCACATCGCCGAGCACATGGAGCGCCACGGCATCGACATCCATACCGGCACCAACGTGCTGGACATGAAGCGCACCGAGAGCGGCATCCGGGTCAAGTCGACCACCGGCCGGGAGGAGACGTTCGACCAGGTGCTCTTTGCGACCGGCCGCCGCCCCAACACCGCCGGCATGGGGCTCGAGGAGGCGGGCGTCACACTCGGCCGCCGCGGCGAGGTCGTGGTCGACGCCTACAGCCAGACCGCGGTGCCCTCGATCCACGCCATCGGCGACGTGACCAACCGGCTGCAGCTGACGCCCGTGGCGATCCGCGAGGGGATGGCCTTTGTCCGCACCGTCTTTGGCGGCGAGCCGACCGAGCCCGATCACGTTCTCGTGCCCTCGGCCGTCTTCACCCAGCCCGAATACGGCACCGTGGGCCTCAGCGAGGAAGCGGCCCGCGAGATCGAGCCGATCGACGTCTACTGCACCAGCTTCCGGCCGATGCGCACGGCCTTCATCGGGCACGACGATCGTGTCATGATGAAGCTCGTGGTCAGCCAGGAGACGCGGCGCGTGCTCGGCGTGCACATCGTGGCCGACGGGGCGGGCGAGATGATCCAGCTTGCCGGCGTCGCGGTGAAGATGGGCGCCACCAAGGAGGACTTCGATCGCACGGTCGCCGTCCACCCCACGGTTTCGGAAGAGATCGTGACCATGAAAACGCCTGTGCGGAGCGGATGACGCACCGCTTCGCGCTTGAAATGGGGGGGTGTTCCCCCACCTCATCACTCAAGATTCCGAACGACGCGAACCGAGAGGAAGACAACCCGATGGCAGGCAACAGCGGCGGTCCCTGGGGCGGCGGAGGCTCCGGCGGAGGCTCCGGCGGCGGCTCCGGCAACAACGGCAACGGAGGCGGGGGCCGCGGCGGCCCCGGAGGCCCTGGCGGGCCCCGGCGGCCGGGCGACGGCGACGGCCCGCAGATCCCCGAAATCGACGAGATCGTGCGCAAGGGCCAGGAGCAGCTGCGCGTCCTGATGGGCGGCCGCGGCGGCTCGGGCGGCGGCGACGGCGGCGGCGGCTTCCGCGTCACCCGCGGCACCGTGTTCCTCGGCCTCGGCGCGGCGGTGATCCTCTGGGGGCTCGCGAGCTTCTACACCGTGCGACCCGAGGAGCGGTCTGTCGAGTTGTTCTTCGGCCAGTATTACAGCACCGGCAATCCCGGTCTCAACTTCGCGCCCTGGCCGTTCGTCACTGCCGAGGTGCTGCCGGTGACGCGGGAGCAGAACGAGCAGCTCGGGCAGGGCAGCGGGTCCGACAACGGTCTCACGCTGACCACGGACGCCAACATCATCGACATCGACTTCGGGGTGGTCTGGAACATCACGGACCCGGCGCTGTTTCTGTTCAACCTCGCCGATCCGAACCTGACGATCCGGGCCGTGAGCGAGGCGGCGATGCGCGAAGTCGTGGCGCGGCGCGAGCTTGCACCATTGCTGAACCGGGACCGCGAGATCGTCGCGACCGAGGTGCGCCAGCTCATCCAGGAAACGCTCGACCAGTACGACAGCGGCGTCAACATCATCCGCGTCAACCTCGACAAGGCCGACCCGCCTGCCGACGTGATCGACGCCTTCCGCGAGGTGCAGGCCGCCGAGCAGGAGCGCGACCGGCTCGAGCGTCAGGCCGACGCCTATGCAAACCGCGTACTCGCCGGCGCCCGAGGCGAGGCCGCGCAGATCCTCGAGGAGGCCGAGGCCTACCGCGCCCAGGTGGTCAACGAGGCCCAGGGTCAGTCGTCGCGCTTCACCGCGGTGCTCGAGGAATACGCCAAGGCCCCGGACGTGACCCGCACCCGCCTCTACCTCGAGACGATGGAACGCGTGCTCGGCGACGTCGAGAAGGTGATCCTCGACGAGAGCGCGAATGGCAATGGCGGCGGTCAGGGCGTGGTGCCCTACCTGCCCCTGAACGAGTTGCGCCGCTCGACGACCGCGCAGGTCGGTGAGAACGCTGATCCGAACAATTGATCCGGAGATCAAAGAGATGAAAAAACTCGGCTTTATTCTCCCGATCGTCGTGATCGCGATCGTCGGGTTCCTGTCGTCGATCTTCATCGTCGACGAGCGCGAGAAGGCCATCGTGCTGCAGTTCGGCCAGATCAAGCAGGTGAAGGAGGATCCGGGCCTCGGCTTCAAGATCCCCCTGATCCAAGAGGTCGTGCGCTATGACGATCGGATCCTCGCGCTCGACACCCAGCCAACCGAGGTGACGCCCTCGGACGACCGGCGCCTCGTGGTGGACGCGTTCGCGCGCTACCGGGTGGATGACGTGGTGCAGTTGCGCCAGGCCGTCGGCGTCGGCGGTCTGCGCGCCGCGGAGCAGCGGCTGGAGGGGATTATCAACCCGCAGATCCGCGCCGTGCTCGGCAGCGAGGGCGTGACGTCGGACACCATCCTGTCTCCCGCGCGGGCGGAACTGATGCTCGAGATCACCGAACAGGTGGGCCAGCGGGCCGCCGTGCTCGGGATCGACGTGGTCGACGTCCGCCTGAAGCGAACCGATCTGCCGGCCCAGAACCTCGAAGCGACTTATGCACGGATGCGCGCCGAGCGGGAGCGTGAGGCGGCCGACGAGATCGCCCGCGGCGAAGAGGCCGCCCAGCGGGTGCGCGCCCAGGCCGACCGGACGGTGGTGGAGCTGACCTCCGACGCCAACCGCGAGGCCGACATCATCCGCGGTGAGGCGGACGCCGAGCGCAACGGGATCTTCGCCCAGGCGTTTGGCGCCGACCCGGAGTTCTTCGAGTTCTACCGCTCGCTCGCAGCCTACGAGCAGGCGATCCAGGGGTCCAACTCGACGATGGTCATCAGCCCCGACGGCGAGTTCTTCCGGTATCTCGACAGCTCTTCGGGCCTCATGCCCGGCAGCTCGTCCGGCGGCTCTCCCGGCGGGGGCGCAAGCGGCCCCCTGGGGGCCGTCACGCCGGAATGATCGCGGAATGACGACGGTTCTGCTGGCTCTCGGGCTGGTCTTCATCCTGGAGGGGCTGGTGCTCGCACTGGCCCCTTCGCGTCTGGAAGAGGCGCTGCGCCTGCTCGCCACCCTGCCGCCGGAGACGGTGCGCCTGATCGGCCTGCTCGCCATGACGGGCGGCGCCATATTCGTCTGGCTCGCGGGCTGGCTCGGCGGCTGAGCCGGGCGCCCGGGCCGTCTCCACCGACGCACAGCCCCTGTGCCGCGCCGCGGGGTTTCGCCGCTGCGAGGAACATCTAGCTCATTGCACGAGTTGAGTTTCGTGCGAAAGGAGCACCCGAGATGTCCGAGGCCAGACTGGCGATCGTCTTCTACTCCACCTACGGCACCAATCATGCCATGGCGCAGATCGCGGCCGAGGCGGCGCGTGAGGCGGGGGCCGAGGTGCGTCTGCTCAACGTTGCAGAGACCGCGCCCAAGGAGGTGGTCGAGGGGCAGGAGGGCTGGAAGGCTCAGGCCGACAAGATGGCCGACATCCCCGTGGCCACGCCCGACGACCTCGTCTGGGCCAACGCCTATCTCTTCTCGGCGCCAACGCGCTACGGCGTCGTGGCGAGCCAGTTGCGCGCCTTCATCGACACGCTCGGTCCCATCTGGCAGGAGGGCAAGCTCGCCGACAAGCCAGTTTCGGCGATGTCCTCGGCGATGAACGTGCATGGCGGGCAGGAGGCGACGCTCCTGTCGCTCTACACCACCTTCATGCACTGGGGCGCGGTGATCGTGGCGCCCGGCTATACCGACGCCTCGATCTTTGCCTCGGGCGGCAACCCCTATGGCTATACCCAGACCGCGGGGGAGATCGGCGACGAGGGCCGCGCCGCCATCGCCCACCAGGCGCGGCGGGTCGTCGACTACGCCCGTCGCATCGCCGCCTGACGCCGCGACGGCGGCACGGCGCGATGCACGCCGATCCGCGACGCCTGCCGCGAGGATGCCCGGCGCGAACCGCGCGCAAGGCGCGACTCGATCTCGGCAACGTGGCTTTGCCTGACACGGTATCGCCCGGTTGCAGGCCGGGGTCGCCCGGCCTCGCCCGAGGACGGCCGGCCTGTCGCAGGCCTGCGGCGGTCGGTGGTCGCGCCGCTCGGGGTCGATCCGACCCGCGCCGCTCGCCTCTCGCTCCGGCCGTCATCCCGTCCTGCTCTCAACCTTCTCCGAGCCGGCCGGTTCCCTTGCGGCAGCGCACGGCGGCGTCACGCGCACGTGACGCGTCGAGATGGGCTTTGAGTTGTCAACGCCGTCCCCTAGATATGCTATGAGTTGCGCCTGCCGCCGCCATGGACGGCAGGATCGCCCGTGGGTCGGGAGCGACCCTGGGGCGGCAACACCGGCCCGGCCGGCCAGAGATTCAAAGACGACCGACACAAGGAGACCCCCCGTGACGCTCCAGGCCCCAAGCTTCCTTCCACAGCCCGGCGCGGCCGTGCGCACCGCCGCCGCTGCGCTCGTCGGCCTGTCCCTCGTTCTCGGCGCGCCGCAGGGCGCAGAGGCGCAGACTCGGCCGGACAGCTTCGCCGGTCTGGCCGAGCAGGTGAGCCCCTCGGTCGTCAACATCACGACCGCCACAATGGTCGAAACCTCGACCGGCCCCGGCCCGATGGTGCCCGAGGGCTCGCCGTTCGAGGATTTCTTCCGCGACTTCCTCGACCGGAACGGCCCGGACGGGCGCCCGCCGCGCCGCTCCTCGGCGCTGGGGTCGGGCTTCGTTATCTCCGAAGACGGCTTCATCGTGACCAACAACCACGTCATCGAGCAGGCCGACGAGATCACGATCGAGTTCTTCTCGGGCAAGGAACTGAGCGCCGAGGTCATCGGCACCGACCCCAACACCGACCTCGCGCTGCTGAAGGTGGAGGCCGACGAGCCGCTGCCCTTCGTGCCATGGGGCAACAGCGGCGACGCCCGCGTGGGCGACTGGGTGATGGCTATGGGCAACCCGCTCGGCCAGGGCTTCTCCGTCTCCGCGGGCATCGTCTCGGCCCGCGGCCGGGCGCTGTCGGGCAGCTACGACGACTACATCCAGACCGACGCCGCCATCAACCGCGGCAATTCTGGCGGCCCGCTGTTCAACATGGACGGCGAGGTGATCGGGGTGAACACCGCGATCCTGTCGCCCAACGGAGGCTCGATCGGCATCGGCTTCGCCATGTCGAGCCGGGTGGCGCAGAACGTGATCGACCAGCTCCAGCGCTACGGCGAGACCCGGCGCGGCTGGCTCGGCGTACGCATCCAGGACGTCACCGATGACCTCGCCGAGGGGCTCGGCCTCGAAGAGGCGCGCGGCGCGCTGGTAACCGACGTGCCCGAGGGCCCCGCGATGGAGGCCGGCATCGAGTCGGGCGACGTGATCCTCAATTTCGACGGGCGAGACGTCGAGGACACGCGCAGCCTCGTGCGCCAGGTGGGCAGCACCGATGTGGGCAAGACTGTGCGCGTCATCGTCTTCCGCGACGGCGAGACGGAGACGTTGCGGGTAACGCTCGCCCGCCGGGAAGAGGCCGAGGCGATGCCGGCCGCCGCGCCGGCCACAGAGCCGGAGGCGCCCGCGCAGAGCGAAGTGCTCGGCATGACGCTGTCGGCGGTCACGCCCGATCTCGCCGAGGAACTTGGCGTGTCGGAGGATGCCGCGGGAATCGTCGTGGCCGAGGTCGATCCGGCGAGCGAGGCCCACGAGAAGGGGCTGCGCGCGGGCGACCTGATCACCGAGGCTGGCCAGCAGGCGGTCGCGACAGTCGCCGAGTTCGAGGAGCGGATGGAGGAGGCGCGCGATGCCGGCCGCAAGTCGCTCCTGCTGCTGGTGCGCCGCAACGGCGAGCCGCGCTTCGTGGCGTTGTCGCTGGAGTGACGCCGGACGCCCGAGCCGACGCGTGACGAGGGGCGCTCCGCCGGGGGCGCCCCCTTTTCGTGCGTCGGCGGCCGCCGGTAAGCGGCTTCGAAGCCGCTTGGCGCCGCTTGCCAAGGCGCGCGTGGACTAAGGGCCTGCGCATCTGGCTACCCCGCGCGCCCGTGGCGCAGGGCCTCCATCGGTGCGCGACCCCGGCCGGGAGCGCGACGGTGCAAGCGGCTTCGAAGCCGCTTGCCCGGCGGCCGTCGACGCGCCTCACTCCGAGGCGGGCGCAGCCACGGGGACGAGGCCCATCTGCCGGGCGGCGGCGCGCGAGAGGGTGGCGCTGTCGAGCCCTCGGGGGGCCTGGTAGGCGCGCACCGCGTCCCGGGTCGCCTCGTCGAGCCGGCCCGTCACCGGTCCGTCATGGAGCGCGCGCGCCGCGAGCGCCCGCTGGAGTGCGGCGATCCGTGCCTCGCCGAGTTCCTCCGGGCAGAGCGCCTCGAACCAGAGCTCGGCGGCCGTACGCACCACCGTCTCGCGCCGCTCGGTGCGGGTGATCGGCGCCTCCCGCAGGGTGCCGTCCGGGGCGAGCCCCGGCGGCTCGACGGTCACCTCCGCGACCTCGACCGCCACCTCGGCGTCGCGTGTCTCCTGCGTCCAGCAGGCATCCGCTGCCGCGTCTGCCGGGCGAGCGGCATGGGTCTCGATCTGCTCGGAGGGGGGCGGCGCCGCCGCACCCGGCGGGGCGCCGTCCCCGCTCGCCATGCAGGCGGCGAGGGGCCAGCAGGTCAGCAGGATGCGCAGGTGCATGCTCGGGGTCTCCGGGGCCCGCGTCTGACGGCGGGCCTCGCCCGCACGCTAGCCGCTGGCGTGCCCGCGGCCAAGCGCGGCGCTCAGAACAGGCTTCCCTGGTCTGGTGGCTCGGGCCGCGCCCTGGGCCGGGGGGCCGGCCCCGGCGCGGCGCTGCCGATCCGCAGGCGCCCGTCGGCGAACTCGATCTCGAGCGCGCCCGCCGCCTTGGCCCCGGCCCGGCCGGTCACCACCTGGCCGCCGGCGTCGCGCACCACGGCATAGCCGCGCGCAAGCGTCCCCTTGTAGCTGAGCGAGCCGAGCAGGCGGCCGAGGCCCGCGACCCGCTCGGCCCGGCTCCGGAGGAGGGCCGACGCTGCCCTGTCGAGCCGCCGCCCGCGCTCCGCCATCTCGCGATGCCGGGCGGCGATCGCGCGCGCGACGAGATCCGGGCGAAGCCGCGCCGCGAGGCGGTCGAGCCGCACCGCCTCGCCCCTCAGCCGCGCGCGCAGCCCCTGCACACGCAGGCCCGCGGCCGCTTGCGCCAGCGTCAGCCGCCGCCCCTGCACCGCCGCGCGAAGGGCGGCGGGCAGGCGCATCGCACCGTAGTCGAGCCGCTGGCGCGGCCCCTCCAGGAGCTGCGCGGGGCGGGGCAGGGCGCGGGAAAGGTCGCGCAGACGCTCGCGCCGCCGGTCGAGGCCCCGTGCCATCGCCCCCGAGGCGCGGGCCTCGAGCCCCGAGACCGCCGACAGGCAGTCGAGCCGCACCGGCACCGCCATCTCGGCCGCGGCGGTGGGCGTGGGGGCCCGGCAATCGGAGACGTAGTCGATCAGCGTCGTGTCGGTCTCGTGCCCCACGGCCGAGATCAGCGGGATCCGCGAGGCGGCGGCGGCGCGCGCCACGATCTCTTCGTTGAAGCCCCAGAGATCCTCGATCGAGCCGCCGCCGCGCGCCACGATCAACAGGTCGGGCCGCGCGATCGGGCCACCGGGCGCCAGCGCGTTGAACCCCTCGATGGCGCGCGCGACCTGGGGGGCGCAGGCCTGTCCCTGCACCGCCACGGGCCAGACGATGACGTGGCGGGGAAAGCGCTCGGACAGGCGATGCAGGATGTCGCGGATCACAGCGCCCGAGGGCGAAGTGACGACGCCGATCACCCGCGGCAGGCGGGGCAGGGGCCGCTTTCGGCTCTCGTCGAACAGCCCCTCCGCGGCGAGCGCGCGCTTGCGCTTCTCCAGCATCGCCATCAGCGCGCCTTCACCCGCGGCTTCCACCTGGTCGACCGTCAGCTGGTATTTCGACTGGCCGCCGAAGATGGTCAGGCGGCCGGTGGCGACGACCTCCATCCCCTCCTCGGGGCGTTGCTGCAGGCGCCCGACCTGCCCCTTCCAGCAGACCGAGGCGAGCACGTTGCGCTCGTCCTTGATGTCGAAATAGAGGTGGCCCGAGCGCGCCACGAACACGCGCCCCACCTCGCCCCGCACCCGCACCCGGCCGAAGGCGCCCTCGAGCGTCTTCCTCACCGCGCCCGAGATCTCGGCGACGGTGTATTCGGGGGTGTTGCCGGGGCCGGGGCCGTCTCCGTCCCAGCTATCCTCGATCAGGTCGTCCATGAGCCTCTCCTCGTCCGCCACCCTAGGGCGAGCGCGGGGCGGGACCAAGGGCGCAGGCGCGCGCCGGCCCGCCTGCCCGACGGTCGCGCCCCGCGCTTGCTCCTTCGTCGTGCCGACCCTAGACAGCGCCGGGGACGAGCGGAGGCGGCGCCATGAACATCCTGATCCTCGGCGGCGGCGGGCGCGAGCACGCGCTGGCCTGGGCCGTCCTGCAGAATCCGCGCTGCGACCGGCTGATCGTCGCGCCGGGCAATGCCGGGATCGCCGGCATCGCGGATTGCGCAGATCTCGACATCACCGACCCGGGCGCCGTCGTCACCTTCGCCGAGGAGGAGAGCGTCGACTTCGTCATCGTCGGCCCGGAGGCGCCGCTGGCGGCCGGCGTGGCCGACCGGCTGGCCGAGGCGGGCATCCTCGTCTTTGGCCCCTCGGCCGCCGCTGCGCGCCTCGAGGCGTCGAAGGCTTTCGCCAAGGAGGTCTGCGACGCCTGCGGCGCGCCCACGGCCCCATATGCGCGGTTCACCGATGCCGGAGCCGCGAAGGCCCACGTGGCCGCCCATGGCGCGCCGATCGTGGTCAAGGCCGACGGGCTCGCCGCCGGCAAGGGCGTTGTCGTGGCCGAGAGCGTGGCCGAGGCGGAGGCGGCCGTCGACGCGATGCTGGGGGGCGCCTTCGGGCAGGCGGGCGCCGAGGTGGTGATCGAGGCGTTCATGGCGGGCGAGGAGGCGTCGTTCTTCGTGCTCTGCGACGGGGAGCATGTGCTGCCCATCGGCACCGCGCAGGACCACAAGCGCATCGGCGAAGGCGATACCGGCCCGAATACCGGCGGCATGGGCGCCTATTCACCTGCGCCCGTCATGACGCCGCAGGTAGAGGCCCGCGCCCTCGACGAGATCGTGCGGCCCACGGTGGCCGAGATGGCGCGCCGCGGCACGCCCTATCGGGGCGTGCTCTATGCCGGGCTGATGATCGAGGACGGGCGGCCGCGGCTGGTGGAATACAACGTCCGCTTCGGCGACCCCGAATGCCAGGCGCTGATGATGCGGCTCGGGGGGCAGGCGCTCGACCTGATGCTGGCCGCGGCCGAGGGGCGCCTCGACCGCGCCCGCGTCCACTGGGCGGACGACCACGCCATGACGGTGGTGATCGCCGCGAGGGGCTACCCCGGCGCGGTCGAGACGGGGGCGCCCATCGGCGGGCTCGACGGGCTGCCCGAGGACAGCTTTCGCATGATGTTCCACGCGGGCACAGGTATGTCCGAAGGGCGGGTCGTGGCCGCGGGCGGTCGCGTGCTGAACGCCACCGCGCGCGGCGCGACTCTGGCCGAGGCACGCGAGCGGGCATACGCGCTTGCCGGCGCCGTCGATTTTCCGCGTGGCACCTACCGGCGCGATATCGGCTGGCGGGCACTCGGACGGCCCTCGGGGGAGGGCTGAGCCGCCCTTCAAGGAGTGCCGGCCTCGATTTTTGCCATCGTCACTGCGTGATCGCGCGTGAGCGCGGGGCCTCGCATGGCCCCGCGCCTGCAACGACTCCGCCCGGCATGCCGTCGCATGCCCTGATTTTCCTCGCGTGCATGCCGCCTGCCGCAGACAAGGGCGCGCGCTCCTTCGTGATGTGCGCAAATGCACTGACCTGCTGTCAGAAGCTGACCTTTGCAGAATTTGCGCAGGTCCCCAGATGCCACTCATCGAGAGCGGGAGACGCCGCAGGCCACCCGCCCCGAGACGACCGAAGCACAGACGCAACCCAAGGAGACCGATCATGACCCGCACTCTGACCCTCGCCGCCGCCGCCACCCTCGCCCTTGCCGCGCCGGCCTTCGCCCAGAGCCTGTCGACGCCCGCCGACATCGTCGCCCGCCACGCAGCCGAGACCGGGCAGCAGCAGACGGTGCGCTTCATCGAGGCCGGCGGCTTCAACGGCGGCTACACCACCTTCGGCGAGGGCTCCGAGCGCATCTCGGCCCTCGAGGTCGCGCTGAAGCACGCGGTGGAAAACGACGACCGCCAGCGCGCCGCGCATGTCCGCAAGCAGCTGACGGAAGCGGGGGGCGCCGATCTGACCGCCGTCGTCGCAACGCGCAGCCCCAACCGCGTGTCGGCCCTCGAAGTGGCGCTGCGCCACGCCGAAGAGAGCGACGACCGTCAGCGCGCGGCGTTCCTGCGGTCGCAGCTCGCGAAGTGAGGCGGGCGCGCGACGCGGCCCGACCCGTTTCGCCACCGAACGGCCCGTGCCACCGGCGCGGGCCGTTTGCCGTCAGCGGCAGGCGAGGGCGGCGGCGAAGCTCTGGCGGCCCTCGTGCGGGCCGATCTCTCGGCTCGTGAGCCGGTCGCCCTCCAGTCGCGTCGCCAGCAGGATCGTCCAGTCGGCCGAGGCGGTGACGATCTCGGGCCCATCGCCGCAGTCGCGGATGCCACCCGAGATCACCTCGTCGCCGATCCGGTGGTTCGTGACGCCTTCGAGCGTGGCGACCTCGGTCAGGCCCCCGGCGGCCCAGCTCCACACGCGAAGGGTGCGGGCAAGGTGCGGCCGGTCCACATAGGCGAGGTCGGTCACGCCATCCCCGTTCAGATCGGCGACGCCCACCGGTGCAAGCCAGCGAAAGCGCTGGCCGATGTGCGGCGTTGCGTGCGCCTTCACGAGCGCGCCCAGCCGGAGCGAATAGATGGCGAGCTGTGCGCCCAGCTGCGGGTCGGTCTCGACGACGATCACGTCGGCCGCGCCGTCGCCGTCGGCATCGGCGACGCGGGGGGCGATGTCTTCGAACACGTGGTCGGGTTCGAGACCCTCGCGAAGGTCGACCCGCAGCGTGCGCCCGTCGGACGTGGTCACGGCGAGCACGGCCTTCTCCCGGATCGATCCCATGATGCGATGCGGATAGGTGTCGAGCGGCACCTCGTAACGGGCGCCCACGATACTGACGTCGGGCCCGCCGTCGGCCGCGGCGCAGCCGGCCGCGGCGAGATAGGCAAGAGCGGCGGCGAGCCGCATCAGATCTGTTTTTCGGGCATCTGCACCACGAGGCCGTCGAGCGCGTCGCTCACCTTGAGCTGGCAGGTCAGGCGCGAGCGCTTTGGGTCGGGCTGATAGGCGAAGTCGAGCATGTCCTCCTCCATCGATTCGACGGGGGGCAGCTTGTCGGTCCAGTCGGGGTGGACATAGACATGGCAGGTGGAGCAGGCGCAGGCGCCGCCGCAATCGGCCTCGATGCCGGGGATGCCGTTGTCGCGGGCGCCTTCCATCACGGTCAGCCCGTTGGGCACGTCCACCACGTGCTCGGTTCCGTTGTGCTCGATATAGGTGATCTTCGCCACGTCGGTCCGTCCCCCTGGCCGCTTCGTCTGACTCCCGCGCATGTAGGCGAAAGTGCGCGCGATGGCCAGAGCCGCGCCGCGCTGCGTGAGGACGGCCTGCGGACGGGGACGGGCTTGCGTGCGCGGCCGCATGTTCTACCTTTGCCCCCATGCGCGAAAGTCGCCCCGTCACCCACACCTGGGCTCCCCCGCCTGCATGGCCCCGCCCGCCCGCGGCGGTGCCTGCCGTCCGCTTGTCCGAGCCGCCGAACGGCGCGCGCGTGACGGTGGCGGGGCTGGTGCTGGTCCGCCAGCGGCCGGGCACCGCCAAGGGCGTGATCTTCGTCACGCTCGAGGACGAGACGGGGACGGTCAACGTGGTGGTCTGGGCCAAGGTCTACGAGCGGTTCCGCCGCGCGGTGATCGCCGGGCGCCTGCTGCGCGTGACGGGCCGCATCCAGCGCGAGGGGCCGGTGCTGCACGTGGTGGCCGACGAGATCGAGGACATCTCGGCCATGCTCGACCGCCTGCTCGAGCCCGATTTCCGCCCACCGCTCTGCAAGGCCGGCGACCAGCCCGCCTGATCCCTCCGCCCGGCCCGTCTCGCCCCTTCGGTCTTGCCGTCCGCACCCAAAGCCCTCGCGATCCGCCCCGCGCTGTCCATGCCCGCCACCGACCGGCGGTGCGGGCCGGTCAGCCGGGCGCGCCGAGAGGCCCCCGCGCGACGCGCAGGCCGACGGGCCCTGCGCTTGACCGGGAAGGTGGCCGTTCCGCGGGAGCCGGGAAGCGAGGGCGGCGGAGTCGGACCGTCATGCACCCGAACAGGGGGCGGGGTCGAGATCAGTCCGCCGCCCGCCGGCCCGTGCGCCGGATCCGGGCCGCGCCACCGCCGCGCGCGCCCCGCGTGCGGCCGGGCCCAACCGGAGGAGCGGCCGCAGGGCCGCGATGGAGGGCGGGAGCGCCCCCCGGCCGGGTCTGCGCGAGCGCGTCCGTCAGACGCCCACGTCGGGGCCGAGGCACATCATCGGCTCGTCGGCCTCGCCGGCCTCGTAGAGCTCGGTCCCCGTCTCGCGGCCCTCGAACAGCGCGCGCAGGCCACCGCCTTCGCGGTAGAACGTCCAGCACTGGGGCACGGGATTGTCCTCGTAGGTGAAGCAGATCTGGTCGCCCTGCGGATACCAGGTGCCCTCCTTGCACTTGCCGTCGAGGAAAGACCACGTCACCTCGCGGTTCTCGCGGTATTCCTCGACCCCGTAGGCTTCGCCCTGAGAGTAGAAATAGAGCGTCTTCCCAGTCGTGTAGGCCTCGAACTCCTCCGCCGTCATCGGGCTCTGGGCGGCCGCACCGGGCAGGGCGGCGGCAGCGGCCAGCCCCGCGACGAGAGCGGCCGACAGGCGGCGGGGCAGGGCCGCAAGCGCGGCGGAGCGGCGGGGTGGGGTAGGCATGGACTCTCCTTCGTCGCTGCGTGCGCACAATGGCAGATCGCGCCAGCGCTGGCCAGCGGGCACGCGGGAAGTCGGGGCGGCGCGGCGCCCTTTCATCCGCTCGCCGGGCGGATTAGGTGAGGCGTGTGGCAGGGTCGGGAGAGACCGATGGCGTTTTTCAGGAAACTCCGTGAGAGGATGTTCAAATCTTCCTCGAAGCTCGACGAGGGCCTCGAGGCGATCGTGCAGGAGGGCGGCACCGAGGACGCGGCGCCGGAGGCCGACGCGCGGACCGAGGCGCATCCCCCCCAATCCCCTCTTGAGGCGCCTGCTCGCGTCACCCCCCGCGCCGAAGAGGTAGCCGAGCCCATCCCCGAGCCCAGCCCCGAGCCGCGCCCCGAACCCGAGCCGCGCCCCGCGCCAGAACCGCAGCCGGAACCGGAACCCGCGCCGCAGCCGGAACCGACGCCCGAGCCGGCGCCGCCGCCCGAGCCGCAGCCCGAGCCGCATGACCCGCAGCCGACGCCCGAGCCGCCCGGCGCCCCGCAGCCCGCCGATCCGATGCCCGAGCCGGCGCCGCAGGAGATGCCGGGCGGTGGCGCCCCGCAGGAGGTGCCGCAGGACACGCCCCCGGACGAGATCCCGCAGACGCCGCAGGGCCGGCCCGGCTTCTTCGGCCGCCTGCTCGGACGCGGCGGCGGCGCAGCCGAGCCCGAGCCCGAGGCAGGGCCGGTCCCCGTCGCCCCACAGACGCGCCCCGACCAGCGCCCCGAGCCGATGCGCCAGCCGGAGCCGGCGCCGGCGCCGCAGCCCGGTCGTGAGCCCTCCGGCCCCGTCGTCCGCCGCGTGCTCGACGACGACATGCTGGAGAGCCTCGAGGAGCTTCTGATCGCCACCGACATGGGTGTCGACACCGCCCTGCGCGTCGCCGCCAACCTCGCCGAGGGGCGGATGGGGCGGCGCCTGTCGACCCGCGAGATCAAGCGCCTGCTCGCAGAAGAGATCGCCCGCATCATGGAGCCGGTCGCCAGGCCCCTGCCGCTCTATGCGAAAAAGCCCCAGGTCGTGCTGGTCGTCGGCGTCAACGGCTCTGGCAAGACGACGACGATCGGCAAGCTCGCCAGCCAGTTGCGCGCCGCCGGCAAGAATGTGGTCATCGCCGCGGGCGACACCTTCCGCGCGGCGGCCGTCGAGCAGCTCCAGATCTGGGGCGACCGCGCCGGCGTGCCCGTGATGACCGCGCCCGAGGGGTCCGACCCCGCATCGCTGGCCTTCGACGCGATGGCGCGTGCCGAGGCGGAGGGCGCCGACCTGCTGATGATCGACACCGCCGGGCGCCTGCAGAACCGGCAGGACCTGATGGAGGAGCTGGCCAAGATCGTCCGCGTCATCCGCAAGCGCGACGAGAGCGCGCCGCACAACACCCTTCTGGTGCTCGACGCGACCACGGGCCAGAACGCGCTGTCGCAGGTCGAGACGTTCCAGAAACTCGCCGACGTGACGGGCCTCGTGATGACCAAGCTCGACGGCACCGCGCGTGGCGGCGTTCTGGTGGCGCTCGCCGACAGGTTCGGCCTGCCGATCCATGCCATCGGCGTGGGTGAGCAGATCGACGACCTCGCCCCCTTCGACCCCGAGGATTTCGCCCGCGCCCTGACCGGGGCCGACGACGCCTGAGCGCAAGCTTGACAGCCGGTTCCCGCGCGCGCACGTCCCCCCGAGCCGAGAGGAGCGCCCATGACCGACCAGCCCCGACCCGACGACGCGCCCGCCCGCTCCGCGCCGCGCATCGACGAGGAGCGCCGCGTCAATCCCGTGCTGCGGCAGGTGCTGGAACTCGGGCCGCCGCTCGCCTTCTTCGTCGCCTACCTGTGGCTGCGCGAAGAGACCTACACGATCGGCGGCACGCAGTATGACGGGTTCATCATCGCCGCCGCCGGGTTCGTGCCGCTGCTGCTGCTCACCATGGGCATCCTGTGGAAGCTGACCGGCCGCCTCTCGCGCCTGCAGGCGGTGACGGGGGTGCTGGTCGTGGTGTTCGGCGGGCTGACCGTGTGGTTCAACGACGAGACGTTCTTCAAGATGAAGACGACCATCGTCTACGGCCTGTTCGCCGCGGTCCTCGGCGTGGGCCTGCTGCGCGGGCAGTCGTGGCTCGCCTGGGCGCTGGGCGAGTTCCTGCCCATGGCGCAGGAGGGCTGGATGAAGCTGACGCGCCGCCTGACGCTGGGCTTCACCGTGCTGGCGGTGGCCAACGAGATCGTCTGGCGCACCATGTCCACCGACGCCTGGGTCAAGATCGAGACCTTCGTGTTCCCGATCGTCCTGTTCCTGTGGCTGTGGGTCTCGATCATCTCGTTGCAGAAATACGTCGAGACCGACGATGATCGCCCTGCCTGAACCCGGATCGAAGCAAGAGGAGACGCCACCCATGTCCGACACCCCGATCGTCGCGCAGAAGGCCCCGTTCCCCGTCGAGGTGGAGGCGGGAAAGACCTATTTCTGGTGCGCCTGCGGGCGCTCGGCCCGGCAGCCCTTTTGCGACGGCAGCCACAAGGGGACGGGGCTCGCGCCGCTGAAATACGAGGCCGAGACGGACGGCAGGGTGTTCTTCTGCGGCTGCAAGGCCACCGCCGGCCAGCCGCTCTGCGACGGCAGCCATTCCCGGCTCTGACCCGGCCCGCCACGCCGGGCCGGGCGAGCGCCTCAGCGCTGACCGAACAGGATTTTCTGCGCCTCTCGGTCGGTCGAGGCGGATTCGTTGCGCATGTCCTCGGCCACGGCACGGCCTGCCTTGACGCCCGGCCGCGCGCCGACCGTCTCGAGCCAGCGCTTCAGGTTGGGCTTGTCGTCGAGCGTCTGCTCCTGCCGCTCCCATCCGCTCGCCCAGGGCCAGATCGCCATGTCGGCGATCGAGAAGAAATCACCGGCGACGAACGCGCGGTCGGCCAGCCGCGTGTCGAGCACGCGGTAGAGGCGGCCGGTCTCGTTGCGGTAGCGGTCCTGCGCGTAGGGCAGCACCTGCGGCGGGTCCATCGTGGGGGCATACTTGAGGAAGTGGTGCGCCTGGCCCGCCATCGGCCCGACACCGCCCATCTGCCACATCAGCCACTGGTCGACCTCGATGCGCTGCCGCTCGGTCTCGCCGTAGAACCGGCCGGTCTTGCGGGCGAGGTATTGCAGGATCGCACCCGATTCGAAGATCGAGATCGGTTCGCCGTCGGGGCCTTCGGGGTCGACGATGGCGGGCATCCGGTTGTTCGGCGCGATCTTGAGAAACTCGGGGTCGAACTGGTCGCCCTTGCCAATGTCGATCAGGTGCACCGCGTAGGGCAGCCCCATCTCCTCGAGCGCGATGGTCACCTTCCAGCCGTTCGGCGTGGGCCAGTAGTAGAGGTCGATGGGGGCCTGGGTCATGTCGTGCGCTCCTTGCTTGGTCGCACGCTACGATGCCTCTCCGGCGCCGAAGGGCAAGGGCAGGGCGACGCGCTGACCGAGGCGTGATCGGGCAGGCGCCTGCGCAACCGGCAGGAGCGGCGCGAGGCGGTCGGCCGGCAGGGCGCCCGTGAGAACCGCGCGGTAGATGTCGAAGAGGCCCGAGCGCAGGTAGACCGACCAGTGGCAGAACCGCCGGTCGGCCACCGGGATACGAAAGCCGAGGGACGCGAGCGCCGCCCGGTGGCCTTCGTCGTCGATCCGCAGGTCGAGGCGCCCCGGGCCGGCGAGCGGCCCCATGCCCCGCCCGAGCGCCCGGTCGCCCCGGGCATGCGGCGCGACGAGCCATTCCAGGAGCGTGTCGAAGAGCTCGTTCTCGCGGCTCGTGACGTTGACGAGGTCGAGCGCGCGGCCCGCCTCCGTCGCCAGCGCACCGGCCGCCCGGCTGCGCATCTCGGCCGCGGCCAGAAGCACGGCGCGGCCCATCGCGCCCTCGGGCAGGTGGGGCAGGGCCGAGAGCACGACCCGCGCGCCCAGCGAATGGGCCATCGCCTGCACCTGGCAGCCCGGTCGCAGGGCGCCGACGAGCCGGATCAGCGCTGCAAGGCCCGCACCCGCCTCTTCGGCCCGGCCGTAGACCTGCCACAGCGTGCCGCGCGCCTCCCAGCCGACGCCGATGCAGAGCGGCTCCGCCCCGCCGGACTCGCCCAGACCCAGCCGCTGCGGCCAGCTCACGGCCTTCCAGCAGGGCCGGGGGTCGAGCGAGAGGATGTGGGTGTGCGGGTTGTGGGCGGCGATGGTGGGCGAGAACTTGTAGCCATGGATCAGCACGATGACCGGCGCGTCAGGGTGCGCCTCGGCGAGTGCGCGGGCGAGGCGTGCCCGCGTGCCGCCCGGGTTGGCCAGCCCTGCGCCCTCGATGTTGACCTGACAGAGCGGCATTGCCTGCCTCCACAACATGTTGTGGGTCGCTTAGGCCGACTTTGCTAATTGTCGGTGACGGGACGGTTAATCGACCGTGACGGCCGGGTGACGGTTCGGTGACTGTTGACCTTGGGCCACAGCGGGCGTAAGCGGCCGACGTCGTGGCGATTTGTTCACCGGATTGCGGGCCACGCTAAACATTCCGCTAAAGAGGTCAGGCGCGGCCCCCTCGGGCTCCCTGATCGGGAGGCCGGCATGGAGGGCCCGATGAAGGACAGCGATACACCGGAGAGACGAGGCGCCCGCACGCGCGCCGTGCATGCCGGCATCCGCCGCTCGGGGTACGGCGAGGTCTCAGAGGCGCTCTTCCTCACGCAAGGCTTCGTCTACGACAGTGCCGAGCAGGCCGAGCAGCGCTTTCTCAAGGCGGGCGACGACGAGTTCATCTACGCCCGCTACGGCAACCCCACCGTGCGCATGTTCGAGGACAGGATTGCCGCGCTCGAAGGGGCGGAAGACGCCTTCGCCACAGCCTCGGGCATGGCCGCGGTGACTGGCGCGCTCATGTCGATGCTGAGGGCGGGCGACCACGTGGTCAGCGCCCGCGCCCTGTTCGGCTCGTGCCTCTACATCCTCGAACAGGTGCTGACGCGCTTCGGCGTCGAGGTGAGCTTCGTCGACGGCACCGATCTGGACGCCTGGCGCGCGGCCATCCGCCCCGAGACCCGCGCCGTGTTCCTGGAAACCATCGCCAACCCGACGCTCGAGGT
>LJNT01000129.1 GCA_001314685.1 Rhodobacteraceae bacterium HLUCCA09 | reverse complement strand
GGGCCGGCGCAGGCCGGCCCGAAATCAGTTCTTTGCGACGTCGTGCAGCAGCAGGAAGAACGACGGCTCGAGCTGAAAGTTCTCAACGCCCGCCCCGGTCACCGCGTTCTGCTTCCAGTTCGCCACGAAGACCCAGGGCGCGTCTTCCTGCACGATCTCCTGCATGTCCCTGTAGAGTTCGGCGCGGCGCTCCTGGTCGGTGGCCACGCGGGCCTCTTCCAGCAGGCGGTCGACCTCGGGATTGGAGTAGTAGCCCGAATTGAAGCCGCCGTTTTCGGGCATCGCCTCGGTCCGCAGGGCGAGGAAGGGCAGGGTGTCGGGGTCGTTCGTCATCCAGGCCATCTCGGCCATGTCGGCCTTGCCTTCCAGCCCCGGGTTCACCTCTCCGAGGAAGGTGTTCCACTCGTAGGTCTCGATGGCGACGTCGAAGCCGACCGCCTCGAGATCGGCCTGGATCGCGGTGCCCATCGCCACCGGGTCGAGCATGCCCGAGCCGCCCTCGGTGACGAAGAAGGTCAACTCCGCCCCCTCGGCGCCGGCCTCGGCCAGCAGCGCGCGCGCGCGGTCGGGGTCGTGGGGGTAGGGCTCCAGCGCGTCGTTGTAGGCCCAGGCGAAGGCGGGCGGCGTCGGGCCGGCGGCGACCTCGGCTGTGCCCTCGAGCACGTCGTTGACGATGGCCTCCTTGTCGATGGCGTAGTTGGCGGCCTGCCGCACGCGCTGGTCGGTGAAGGGGCCCTCGCGCAGGTTGAGGATCAGGAACCAGACATGCGGGCCGGCCTGCTCGTGCACCGTGTAGTCCCCGGTGCCGGTGAACTCCGACAGGGCGACGGGCGGCACCTCGACCATCAGGTCGATCCCGCCAGCCAGCATCTCGGCCGTGCGGGTGTTGGCGTCGGTGATCGGGCGGAAGACGACGGCCTCGAGCGAGGGCGCGCCGTCCCAGTAGCTCTCGTTGCGCTCGACGACCACGCGCTGGTTCGACTGCCACTCGACGAAGCGGAAGGGGCCGGTGCCCGAGGGGGTGCGGCCGTAGTCGGCCCCGTGCTCCTCGACCGCGGCGGGCGAGACGAGCAGGCCGGTGGGGTAGGCGAGGTTCGACAGGAAGGGCGCGTAGGGCTCGTTCAGCGTGAACGTCACCGTCATGTCGTCGACCACCTCGGTCTCCTCGATCGCGGAGAAGAAGAAGGCGAGCGGGAAGGGGCCGGTGTCGTGGTAGGGATGCTCCTCGTCCAGCATCCGGTCGAAGTTGAACTTCACCGCTGCGGCGTCGAACGGCGAGCCGTCGTGGAAGGACACGCCCTCGCGCAGGGTGAAGGTGTATTCCGTGCCGTCCTCGCTGATCTCCCACTCCGTCGCCAGCGCCGGCTCCACCTCGAGCGTGCCCGACCGGTAGCGCACCAGCCCGTCGTAGACGTTCATCAGGATGCGGAAGTCGTTGACCGCAGTGACCGCGGCGGGGTCGAGCGCCTTGGGCTCGGCGATCTGGCCGACGACGAGCACGCCCGGCGGCGTCTGTGCCGCGGCCGGCCCTGCGAGGGGGGCGAGGCCGAGGCCTGCGGCCGCGGCGGTCGCGGCCAGCGCCGTCCGGCGGGTCCAGGTGATGATCATGGTGCAGCTCCCTGTGAGGCGTGTTTGAGAGCAAATTATCATGAAAATTTGCGTCGGGCAAAATTTTCATGATAATTGCGTCGCAGGAGGGCTTGCATGACCTTTTCGATCCTCGCGCGCGATCCTGCCAGCGGTGAGGTCGGCGGCGCGGCCGCGACCGGCAGCCTGTGCGTCGGCGGCTGGGTGCTCCGCGCCGACCCGCGCGCCGGCGCCTCGGCCAGCCAGGGTGCGGCGCCCTCGACCTTCTGGGGCGAGGACGTGCTGGTGCGGATGCGTGCGGGCGAGGCTGCCGCGCAGGCCCTCTCGGCCGTGACCGGGAGCGACGCGGGGCGCGAGCACCGCCAGCTCGCCGCGATCGGCCTGGACGGCGCGACCGGCCACTTCACCGGCGCCGCCAACACCCCCGCGATGGGCGCGCGCGTGGCACCGGGCGTCGTCGTCACCGGAAACCTGCTGACGGGCGAGGCCGTTCTCGACGCGGCTCTGGAGGCGTTTCGCGCGGCGCCCGGCGCGCTGCCCGACCGCCTGCTCGCCGCGCTCGAGGCCGGCGCGCGGGCGGGGGGCGACAAGCGCGGCCTGCAATCGGCCGCGCTGCTCGTCGTGGGGCCGGCAGCGCCGCCCCTGACCCTGCGCATCGACTGGAGCGAGAACCCGCTCGCCGACCTCGCCCGGCTGCGCGCCCGCGCGGCGCGCCCGCCCTATGCCGACTGGCTCTCCAGCGTGCCCGTGCTGACCGACCGCGAGCGGCCCGGCCCGGAGTGACGGCCGCTTGCCGACAATTCTATGGGGTCGGAGCGTCCTTCACCGAACCTTAAGCGCGCGAGGCGCATCACGCCAACGGTCGCGCACGCGCGAGACGCGGGTGCATTGGTCGAAACGGGGATCGTATGGAACGGCGTCACAGGCTTGTGCTCGCGCTGGTGATCGCGCTGTCGGCGCTGGCGGGCCCGCTCCTGGCCGTGGCGGGCGCGGCGCCCTCGGCGGGCGGCCTCGTGCTGGTCGTCGGCCCTGCCGGCTCCGCGGCCCGCGACGCGACCGTGCGTGCGGCCGGCGGCACTCCCGTCGGTCCGGCACAGGCGCCACTGGCCGGCTTCGCAACATCCGACGCGCCCGGCTTTGCCGCACGCCTGCATGACGCGGGCGCCTGGCTCGTGCTCGACGGCGACCGCCTCGCCCTGATCTGTGGATTGCAGACATGACCCAGACCTCCCCGGCCCCGCTCGCCCCCGCGGCCGACGCCGCCACCGACGCCGCCACCGACGCCGCCGAGGTGGCCCGCCGGCGCGGCCATGTCCTGATCGCCCGGGCCGCCGCCGTCTGCGGCCTGCTGCCCCTCGGCGGCGCCGCGATGGCGGGAGCGTCCCTTTTGGCGGCGCTGGCGGCGGGCGCATTCTTCGCCGTTCTCGCTGTCTTTTCGCTGCGGCTGGCGCCCGCGCTCGGCCGCCCGGTCGCGGCGATCGCGCTGGTCGCCCAAGTCGCCGCGCTGACCGGCACGTTGTCCGGCCACCCCTGGCAGCTCGACAGCCACATGTACTTCTTCGCGGCCCTCGCCGCGACGCTGGTCATGAACGACCGCTCCGCTACGCTCGCTGCCGCGGCGGCCATCGTGGTGCATCACGGCGTGCTGACGCTCGCCGTGCCTGCGCTGATCTACCCGTCGGTCTCGCTCCTCGTCGATCTCGGGCGCCTTCTGGCCCATGGCGCAGCGGTGGTGGTCGAGACGGCCGCGCTGGTCTATGCCATCGGCACGCGCGCTCGGCTGGATGCCCAGGGGCGCGAGGATGCCGAGCGCCTGCGCGCCGCGATGGACGAGGCCGAGGCGACCCGGGCGGAGGCGGAGGGCGCCCGCACCCGCGCCGAAGCCGCCAAGGCGGAGGCCGAGTCGGCAAGCTGCGCGGCGCGCGCGGCTGCCCGCGAGGCCGAGGAGGAGAAGTAGCGCGCCGAGCGCGCCGACCGCGAGGCGCGCGAGGCCGAGGCACGCGAGGCAGCCCGGAGAGACGACGTGGCGCGGGCCCAGCGCATGGTGGTCGACGCCCTGCGCGGCGGGCTCAAGGCGCTGTCGGAAAAGGACCTCGCCCGCCGCCTGTCCGAGCGCTTCCCCGACGAGTACGAGGAATTGCGGCAGGATTTCAACCGCGCGGTCGAGGCGCTCGAGGAGGCGATGCGCAGCGTGCTGTCGGGGGCCGACGCGATCGGGCGGGAGACCGCCGAGATCACCTCGGCCGCCACCGACCTGTCGCGCCGCACCGAGAGCCAGGCCGCGACCCTCGCCGAGGTCTCGGCTTCCGTATCGTCGCTCGTCGCTACCGTGCGCGAGACCGCCCAGAGCGCTGGGCATGCCAACAGCGACGTCGCGCGCACCCGCACCGATACCGAGGAGAGCGCGAGCCTCGTGACTCGCGCGGTCGAGGCGATGAACGAAATCGAGCAATCGTCGACGCGGATCCAGTCGATCATCAAGGTGATCGACGACATCGCCTTCCAGACCAACCTGCTCGCCTTGAACGCCGGCGTCGAGGCGGCGCGCGCCGGCGAGGCGGGAAGGGGCTTCGCCGTGGTGGCCTCGGAGGTGCGCGCGCTGGCGCAGCGCTCGTCGGAGGCGGCCGACGAGATCAAGCACCTCATCGAGGCGAGTGGCACACAGGTGGGCACCGGCGTCGACCTCGTGCGCAAGACGGGCGAGGCGCTGACCACGGTGACCGAGAGCGTGACGCGGGTGACCGAACGCATCTCGGAAATCGCGCAATCGGCCGAGAGCCAGTCGGCGAGCCTCGCCGAAATCGACACGGCGCTGGGCGAGCTCGACAAGGTCACCCAGCGCAACGCCGCGATGTTCGAAGAGACGACGGCCGCCAGCCAGTCGCTTGCCCGCGGCGCCGAGGCGCTGGTCGGCACGATCGCCGTCTTCGTCCCCGATGCCGACGCCGAGAGAGCTGGCGGCGGCCGGTCGCCGAAGGCGGCCTGAGCCGCCGGGCAGAGCCGCTAGGCGCGCCCGGGGCCGGCCCTGTCCCGACATGCCGGGTCGCCGACGGGCGCGCCTCGTTGATCGGTGTCGGCCGATGCGCCGGGCACTCTACCGCCGGGCGTTTTCGGGCCACGTCGCGCCCCGCCGCGTCGCGCCCCGCCTCGTTGCGCCCCGCCCCGTCGCGCCCTGCACCATCATGCCCTCTGTCGCGCAGGCCGGCGAGAGCGCTCGGACAAGGGGACGGTTGGGCGTGCATGGGCGGCCGTCGTCCGGCCCGCCCCGCCGCAGTCGCAGATCACGGCAGTCCGGCCCCGCCGATCCGCGGACAGGCGCCGCATCGGCGCATCCAGGAAGGGGTCGCTTGTTGGCGAGGCCGGCCTCGCGTAAGGGAGGGCCAAACTCGCGGTGGGCGCAGCCTTGAAAGTCATCTCCCTGTCGTCGATTCCCCCGAGGTTCGAGGTGATCGGGCCGACGCTCGAGTGCCTCGTGGCGCAGGGCTCGGTGGCCGATGCCGTGGAACTCTACATCCCCCGCACCTACCGCCGCTTCCCCGATTACGACGGCCGCCTGCCCGCCGTGCCCGCCGGCGTGACGGTGCTGCAGCCCGAGGCCGATCTCGGCCCGTCCTCCAAGGTGTTGCATGCCGCGCACCGCTACCGCGACCAGCCCGAAGCCCGGATCCTCTTCTGCGACGACGACCGCGACTATTACTCCGGCTGGGCCGCGCGCCTGTTCGCCGAGCAGGCCGCGCGCCCCGACGAGGCGGTGGCGCTCACCGGGTGGGACGTCGAGCGCACCGGCCTCGACGCCTACGCCCCCCGACCCGAGCCGCGCCACGCCCGGCGGACGCGCCGGTGGGACTGGGACTACCGCGCCAAGCGGATCCGCCAGATCCTGTCGGGCGAGGGCAAGGTGCCGATCCGGCTCAAGCCAGCCCGCCGGCTGATCGCGCGCGCGGGCTATGCCGACATCTTCGAGGGCTATGGCGGCGTCGTCGTGCGCCCCGGCTTCTTCGACGACGAGTGCTGGGACATCCCCAAGGTGCTCTGGGCGGTCGACGATGTGTGGCTGTCGGGCATGCTCGCCCGCCGCGGCATCGGCATCTGGGTGCCCGCCGACCTCTACGAACCGAAGAACACCGTGGCCGACCTGACCGAGGCGCTGTTCCGCTGGCGCACCTCGGACATGGGCCGCGCGCAACTCAACGCGCATTGCGCCCGGTACCTGCGCGACACATATGGCGTCTGGAGCGACAGGGCGTCCGACCTGCAGATGGCCCGTTGAATCCAGCCGCGCACCCCAGCTAGACAACGCGCCCGAGACCAGCAGGGCCGCGACAAGGGTTCCGAGCCCGGACCCGACCCGGCCGAGGAGGCCGCCGCCGATGAGCACCGAAGCCGAAGACCGCCCGAGCGAGCCGCGCCGCGCCGGCCTCGGCGCGCGCCTGTCGGCGCTTTTCGGCGGCCGCGCGGCCGAGGCCGCGAGCGAAGGCCAGGCCGACGAGGCGGATCGTCGGGAACAGCTGTTCACCATCCGGGACCGCGACAACATCGCGTGGTTCTGGAACAGCTATCTCAAGAAGCGCACGCCCTGGCTGTTCGTCGTGCTCGGCATGATCATGGTGCAGGGCGTCGTCTACCAGCAGTTCCTCGCGCTCACCGAGTCGGGCCTGCGGGTGATCTTCGAGGAGGGCGAATTCAGCGACCTGGTGCGCGTCTGCTTGATCGTCTTCGGCCTGTTCGTCGTGCGGGCGGGGATGTCGTATCTCGTGCCGCGGCTCTCGGTCTTTCTCGCCTCGAACGCGGTGCAGGAACTTCGACACGACCTGATCAACCGGGTGATGATGCTCGATCTCGCCTATTTCGAGCGCACCAAGCCGGGCGACCTGATCCTGCGGCTCGTTCTCCAGGCGCAGCAGCTCAGCATCTTCGTGGGTCAGGGCACGGTGGGCGCGGTGCGCGACGCGGTCACGATCCTGATCGTGTCGGGATACCTGATCTACAAGTCGGCGACGCTGTTCCTCGCCACCGTGGTGATCCTGCCCGCCATCGTGCTGCTGATGCAGTATGTCTCGCACCGCATCAAGGACGTGCAGCGCAAGGCCGAGAACGCGATGGGCGCCTACATGGGCGGCATCGAGGAGATGGCCAACGGCATGCGCACCGTGAAGATCTCCAACCAGGAGGAGAACGAGAAGGGCCGGCTGCGCAAGGCCACGGAAGACATCAAGGATCTCGCCCTGCGGCTGCAGGCGGCGCAGGCGCTGGTGGTGCCGACGATCGACCTCGCCTCGGCCATCACCTACGTTCTGGTGATCGGCGGCGGCGGGTGGTTCGTGCTCATGGGCACGAGCGGCATGGATGGCGCGGCGATCATCACCTACCTGCTCGGCCTCGTCCTGATCTTCGACCCCGCGCGCATGCTCGCGCAGTTCTTCGCCAAGCTTCAGGCCAACCTCATCATCCTCAACAGCGTGCGCGAGCTGTACGAGGAGGTGCCGACGATCACCGACACGCCCGGCGCGACCGACGACTTCGACGTCGCCGGCGACATCCGGCTCGAGAACGTGCGCTTTTCCTACAGCCCCGACGTGCCTCTCTTCGACGGGCTCGACATGACGGTTCGCGGGGGCAAGACGACGGCGGTGGTCGGTGCCACCGGCTCGGGCAAGACGACCGTGCTCAGCCTGATGACGCGGCTCTACGACGTCGAGGGCGGGAAGGTGACGATCGGCGGCAAGCCGATCCGCGACATCCGCATCCGCGCGCTGCGCGGTGCCTTCTCCGTGGTGGCGCAGGATATCGTGATCTTCAACGCCTCGATCTGGGAGAACATCCGATACGTCAAGCCCGAGGCGACCGAGGCCGAGATCTGGGCCGCCGCCGAGGCTGCAGAGATCGCCGACCTGATCCACCAGCGGGGCGACTCGCCGCTCGGGCCCAAGGGCAGCCAGCTCTCGGGCGGGCAGAAGCAGCGCATCGCCATCGCCCGCGCCTTCCTCCGGTCGGCGCCGATCCTGCTGCTCGACGAGGCGACCTCGGCGCTCGACCAGCAGACCGAGGACAAGGTGAAGGCCGCGCTCGCCCGGCTCGGCAAGGACAAGACGACGATCATCGTGGCGCATCGCCTGTCGGCCGTGACCCATGCCGACTGGATCTACGTTCTGGATGCCGGCCGTATCGTCGAGGAGGGGCGTCACGCCGACCTGATGGCCAAGCGCGGCCTCTACGCCGGGATGTACGAGGCGCAGAAGGGCGGCTACGAATAGCCCGCGGGCGGGTTCGCCCGCCGCGGCATCGCGGCGCCGGTGCCGCAGTTGCCTGCCCCGCCGGCCTGTGCCAAGCCGGACGTCGGTGGCAGAGCGCGGAAAGAGGACCGGATGATCAGCTACGAGCAGAGGCGCCGCATGATGGTCGACACCCAGGTGCGCCCGGCCGACGTGACGCATTTCACGGTGATCGACGCCATGCTGACCGTTCCGCGCGAGCGCTTCGTGCCCGAAGGCTGGCGCGAGGCGGCCTATGCGGGCGAGAACGTGCCGCTCGCGCCGGGGCGGGTGCTGTTCGAGCCGCGCACCGTGGCCAAGATGCTCGACTCCGCCGATATCCAGGCGACCGACGTGGTGCTCGATGTGGGCTGCGGCCTTGGCTACACCACCGCACTCGCCGCGCAGATGGCCGAGGCCGTCGTCGCGCTGGAGGAAGACCATGGGCTCGCCCACGAGGCCGAGCAGCTCCTCGCGGCCGAGGGCGCCGACAACGCTGTGGTGATCGAGGGCCCGCTCGCCGAGGGCGCGGGCCGGCACGGCCCCTACGACGTGATCCTCGTGCAGGGGGCGGTCGAGGAGCTGCCCGAGAGCTTCGCCGATCAGCTCACCGAGGGTGGCCGCATCGTCTGCCTCTTCATGGAGGGCGAGCTCGGCGTGGTGCGCCTCGGCGTCAAGGCCGACGACGCGGTGACCTGGCGCTTCGCCTTCAACGCCGGGGCACCGGTGCTTCCGGGCTTCACCCGCGAGCGCACCTTCTTGCTCTGACGAAACCGCGCTCGCGGGCCGGGGATGCGACTGTTATAGTCGAGAAAACATGCCCAAGGCAGGGAGCAACGAGGTGACCATCGACAGAACCGCCCCGCGGCACGTCCTACGGGTCGGGCTCATCTGCGCGTCGCTCGCGCTCGTGCCGTTCTCGGCCGCCGCCGAGACGCTGACCGACGCGCTGATCGACGCCTATCGCAATTCCAACCTGCTCGAGCAGAACCGCGCGGTGCTGCGCGCCGCCGACGAGGACGTGGCGCTGGCCGTCTCGGCCCTGCGCCCGACGCTCGACTTCATCACCGACCTGCGCGGCGATCTGATCGACCAGAGCGCCACGCCCCGCACCGACGACCTCAACGACCTGTCGGCCACCTTCTCGCTCGCGGCGCGTATCGTCCTGCTCGATTCCGGCCAGCGCGGGCTCGAGATCGACGTTGCCAAGGAAACGGTGCTCGCCACCCGCGAAGCGCTGCGCGTGGTCGAGCAGAACGTGCTTCTGACCGCGGTCGACGCCTACTTCAGCGTGCTCTCGGCGCAGGCCTTCGTCGAGCTGGGGGAAAACAACGTGCGCCTGATCGGCGAGGAACTGGAGGCCGCGCGCGACCGCTTCGAGGTGGGCGAGGTGACGCGCACCGACGTGGCCCTGGCCGAGAGCAGCCTCGCGGCCGCGCGCAGCAACCTCGCCGCGTCCCGGGGCGACCTCGAGACGGCGCGCCAGGAGTTCCGAACCGCGGTGGGGCGCCTGCCGGGCGATCTGCAATTGCCCCCCACCATCCCTTCCGTCGCCGACACGCTCGACGAGGCCGTAGGGATCGCCGCGCGTCTTCACCCCGACATCAAGCGGGCGCAGCGCGAGGTCACGGTGTCTGACCTGAGTGTCGACATCGCGAGCCGCGCCTACGGGCCGACGATCTCGGCCACCGGCCAGATCTCCACCGACAATACCGGCAACGAGCAGCAGATCGTCGGGCTCGAGTTTCGCCAGCCGATCTATTCGGGCGGCCGTCTCGCCGCGCTCGAGCGGCAGGCCATCGCCCGCGCCGACCAGACCCGCGCGTCGCTCCACCAGACCACCATCGAAATCAAGGAGAGGGTGCGCGTGGCGTGGTCGCGGGTCGCGGTCGCGCAGGCGCAGATCGCGGCGACCGAGCAGCAGATCCGCGCCGCCGAAATCGCCTTCGAGGGCACCCGCGAGGAGGCGCGGCTCGGCGCGCGCACCACGCTCGACGTGCTCGACGCCGAGCAGGATCTGCGCAACGCCCAGGCCAGCCGGATCGAGGCCGTGGCCCAGCGCTACTTTGCCATTTATTCACTCCTGTCCTCTATGGGTCTTCTGACCGTCGAGCATCTCAATCTCGGCGTGCCGACCTACGATCCGGCGGCCTATTACAACGCGGTCGAGAACGCCCCGGCGCGGCACAGCGCCCAGGGCCAGGCGCTCGATCGGGTGCTGCAGCGGATCGGCCGCGAGTGAGGCACGGTGCGGCAAGCGCCTGTCTCGGGGCCGGTCGGGCAGCGGGCGCCGGCGCGTCGGTGAACGACAGGGTCTGACCGGGAGAATTTCATGTCCGACCAGCCGAAGCCGGCCGAAATCGAGGATGTCCTGTCCTCCATCCGCAGGCTCGTCGCCGGCGGCGATGCTGCGCGCGCCGCGCCGCCGGTACCGCCGGCAGCCGATGTGGAGGGGGCCGACTCTGAAGGGCCCGATGCCGCGGGGGGCGATGCTGCGGGGCCCGATGCTGCGGGGCCCGATGCTGCGGGGGTCGATCCCGAGGGGGATGTGACCGGTGGCCCCGACCCGGAGGCGGCCAGCGCGATGCCGGTGGCGCCGGAGGGCCAGGGTGCCGTGGCCGGCGCTTCGCAAGAGGCGGGCGTCGGAGCGCCGGATCGAGACGCGGCTGGCTTGCCTGACGATCCCGAGGCCGCGGCGGATGCCGCGTGGTCCGCTGCGGCGGAAATCGCCGAGAAGCAGGGGGACGACGGTGGCTTGGGCGCGTCGCACGAGCCTTCGGGCGGAGCATCGGGGGAACCCGATGCAGCGATGCCTGCCGCCGGGGCGGAGGGCACCGACGGCACCGCTGCGGAGGATGCCCGCGACGACGAGACAGATGCCGAGCCCGGCACCCCCGCTGCCACCACGCCCGACGCGCCCCCGCCCCCCGCGCCGCGCCCGACCGTCGTGACGGAGGCCGCGCATGCGGGCGCAGACGTAGGCGAGCCGTCCCTTGCCGTAGCCGGGACCGGCTCCGACGCGGGCGCCCTCGCCGCTCCCTCCGAGGACGAGGGTAACCGCGACAGGGCTTCCGTCGATGCGTCCGGGGGGGACGGCTCCGATACTGCCGAGGCCTCAGATGAGCGCCTCTCCGCCCTTGTTCTGACGCCGGCTCTGAGGATCGAGCCGGGGCGCGACGCCCCCGGCGCCGACAGCGCAGGGCCGGCGGAAGACAGGCCCAGGAGCAGGCCCCCGCACGCGACGTCGCCGGTCTCTCCGCTTTTGTCGCGCGCGATGCAGGCGGGCGGCCCGGCCTCGCCCCGCCAGGGATTCGGATTCGGCATGGGCCGCCCGGATGACCAGGCGCCCGCAGCGGAGCCGCCGATGAGCTCAGAACGCCCCGATGCGCACGCCGCACCGGGCACGAACGCCCCGGCGGTTGGGGGGAATGCCTCGCACGATCCAGCGCAGGATGCAGGCAGCCCACCGACCGATCACGGGGGCGGAGAGGCCGGCGCCGACCGGGCCGACGAGACCCGCGCCGCCGCCCACCCGGACTCGTCTGACGCCGCGCCAAGTCATGGACCGATCATCTCGCGCGATTTCGCACGCCGCTCGCCGTTCCACTCGCGGCCCGCTCCCGGGGCGACGCCGGGCGCGCCGCCAGTCTCCGACCAGGGAAGTGCCGCCAACGGGAGCACGACCACAGACGGCGGGCCGGCGACCAGAGCGCAGAACGGCGAGACGGAGGCGCGCCTCGACGCGCAGTCGCCGGCGGAGGCATCCGCGGGGCAGGCGTCCGACGCGGACACGGCCGCGCCCGATGACATCGTCTCGCAGGACGGTCCCCATAGCGGGCCCCATCGCGGGCCTCAAAACGGCCTTCAGCAGGCCGCGGCCGACACCGTATCTGCCAGCAACGTGGTTTTCGGGGGCGCCGACACGCCGTCGGATGACGAAGGCCCTCTCGCCCCCGAGCCCGAGCCCGACAGCGGGCAGCGCGCGGCGGCGGAGCCACATGCGGGCGCGAGCGCCCTCGACGGCGCGACACCCGGTCAGGCCATGTCGGAGCCCGGCACTGCGAAACCAGAGGACGCCCCGGCGCGCCCCGACGGCCGCGACGCGCCCGGCGCTGCCGCCCCGTTCAACCTGTTCGGCGACGAGGAGGGTGCGATCGACGAGGCCGCGCTCCGAGCAATGATCGCGGAGGTCGTCCGGGACGAATTGAAGGGGGCCCTTGGCGAGCGTGTCAGCCGCAATATCCGCGCCCTCGTGCGCCGCGAGATCGCGCGGGCGCTGACGCGGGGCGACATCGAGTGACGGCGAACGACTTCCATTGAACCGGCGCGGCGCGCCGGGGAGGTCCGATGCGCGCCCGCTGCGCAACCGAGCGGCACCGGCGACCACGGTCGCTCTGCCGTCGCATGGCCATTGGCACCCGGCAGGCGCGGGCCCCATGAGATAGGCCGCCGCACTCGGCCGAGGCTGCCCGTCAGCCCTCACGCAACGAAAAAGGCGCCCCCGATCGGGACGCCCGTGACCCGTTCGCGCGGCTGGTGTCAGGCGGCTTCGGCCTGCTCGGCGGCCTGCCGGCGCTCGCTCTCCTCGCGGGACAGAGCGACCGAGGTGCGCACGCCCTTCGCCACGAAGTCCATCAGGCCGGTGACCACGCGCTCGTTCGGGTCGATCCCGGCGCAGCTCAGCACCTCGCGCCCGTCGCGCGAGCGCGCCCAGCGTGCGATCTGCTCCGGCCCGTTGCCATACTTCTTGTCGTCGGCGATGGCGTCATCGAGGGCAGCGAGCACAACGGCCGCGAAGAGCTTTCGCGCGCGCTGGCCCTGCTCGTGATTGAACGCCGTGCCGTCAACGAATTCCGACATGTCCATGTCCTTATTCTTGGTCTTGTCTTTTCGGCTCATGGCCGAATATGACGTTTTTGCGGCGATTCGGTATGTCAGTTTCTGCATGGCTTGCATGCGCTGAGTGCATGGCTTGCCGCGCCGAACCCCCCTCTCGCGTGTCCGGGCCGCATCGGCTTGCCACCCGCACAGCCCAACGATATAGGCTCGCCCGACCAATCAGCCAAGGCTTGACCAAATCCATGCCCAAGATCAACGGCAACGAGATCCGCCCCGGGAACGTACTGGAGCATAACGGCGGCCTGTGGGCCGCTGTGAAGGTGGACCACGTCAAACCCGGCAAGGGCGGCGCTTTCGCCCAGGTCGAGATGCGCAACCTGCGCAATGGCTCGAAGCTGAACGAGCGGTTCCGCTCGGCCGACAAGGTGGAGCGTGTGCGGCTCGAACAGCGCGACCAGCAGTTCCTTTACGAGACCGACGGGATGCTCGTGTTCATGGACACCGACACGTTCGAGCAGATCGAACTGCCGGCCGAGATCCTCGGCGAGCGCCGCCCCTTCCTGCAGGACGGGATGACGATCCAGATCGAGTATTACGACAGCGAGGCGCTGAACGCGACGCTGCCCCAGAAGGTGACGTGCAAGGTCGTCGAGACCGAGCCGGTGGTGAAGGGACAGACGGCGGCGAACTCGTTCAAGCCGGCGGTACTCGACAACGGGGTCAAGGTGATGGTGCCCCCCTTCGTGGGCCCCGACGAGGACATCGTCGTGAACACCGAGACGATGGAATACGCCGAGCGGGCCTGACCCGCCGCCGGCATCCGGCCCATACCCTCGGCGCTTGGTGTCAGCCCACGGTCTCGGGCGCCCAGCTCACCCGGGCGCCGCCCGCCTCCATGCCCTCGCCCGTGCGGTCGAAGCGCAGATACGCGATCCCGCGGTCGCCCGCGACGGTGTAGAGCGTGCCTGCCACCTTCCCCGCATGCGTGATCTCGGTGCCGGGTGCGGGCGCCTCGCCGGAGATGGCGACGGTGGCGAGTCCCTTCTTGAGCACGGTCTTGTGCTTCATCCGGGCCGTCACCTCCTGCCCGACGTAACAGCCCTTGCGAAAGTCGACGCCGTGCAGCCGCTCGAAGCCCGCCTCGAGGATGAACGTGTCGTTCGGGATCAGCTCCACACCGCTTTCGGGGATGCAGTGGGCGACGCGCAAGGCTTCCCAGTCGGTGACGGGCTCGCCCCCCGGCGTCTCGGCATAGAGGCGCCAGCCGAGCGCGGGGTGGCGCGGGTCGGGCAGGGCGCCCTCGGGCGCGGGGCCGAGGCCGCGGATCGCGTGCAGCCCCGTCTCGTCGAGCGTTACGTCGGCGCGCAGCTTGTACATCTTCAGTCGCTTGAAGAGGTCGGCGGCGAGCGGCGTGGCGACGTCGACCAGCAGACGATCGCCGTCGCCCTTCACGAAGAAATCGGCGAGATACTTGCCCTGCGGCGTCAGCAGGGCGGTGTACATCAGCCCCTCCGACAGCCCGGCGAGGTCGTTGGTGACGATCCCCTGCAGGAACTCCAGCCGCTCCGACCCTCCGAGCGCCAGCACCGTGCGTTTGTCGTGGCGTTCCCCGTCCATCGCGTCCTCCTTGCCTTTCGACCGATATAATCGCGCAGAGGGAATCGCGAAACCGGGGTCAGGGGCGCGCAGCGTCGCGGTACTTCGCCGGAACGGGCTTGCCCCGCGCGCGGGCGAAGCTGATGGCGGCATCGCGGGCGTTGTATTCGGTGCGGATCCAGTCCTCGAGCGAGATCGGGCTCTCGGCGGCACGCGCCTCGTACATGTCGAGGATGTGGTCGACCACGCCGGTCGCCGTGCCCTTGAAGTGGATGTAGCGCCAGTGCAGGTGCCGGCGCGCCTCGGCCAGCGGCTGTCCGTCGATGACATGGGCGTAGAGCACGGCGGCGAGCCCCGCCCGGTCGGCGCCCGACTTGCAGTGCAGCACGAAGGGCTTCGGCATCTCGCGCAGCGTGTCGATCAGGCGGATCATCTCGGCCTGTGTCGCGGGCTTGCGGGCATAGATCTTGGCCACCCGCAGGTCGAGCCCGAGGGCGCGGCACGCCTCCTCCTCGAAGAGCCACGGCGCATAGCCGTCGTCGCCGCGCAGGTTGAGCACGGCGCGGATGCCCATGCGCTTGTAGCGCGCGAGCCGCCTTGGGCCGGGGTGGTTGGAGCGATAGACGCCCTCGGCCACCGTGTCGAAATTGGTCCACGGGCCGCGCAGCCAGGCATGGTCGAAGAGGTGGAAGTGCAGCCACGACAGCGCGCGCGCGCCGGGCGTGCCGATGTCGCGCCCGAAGGAGCGGCGCGCGCGCTTCTCGGCCGATTTCAGCGCGCCGTGCAGGCGCTCGCCCAAGGGCTCTTTGGCGGTGTCCCTGGCCATCCTCTCCATCCGGCGCCGGCTCGGCGGGTCAGTGCCCCAGGCGACGCGGCGGCGCAAGGGCGCGGCGATTGACGGCCCTGCCGCCCGGGCCTAAGCCGCCGCCCACGCCCATCCCGCAGGAGACGCCCCATGTCGCTCGCCGCCGGCACCCATTACCTTGCCATCCCCGGACCCTCGGTGATCCCCGATGCGGTGCTGCGGGCGATGCACCGGCCGGCGCCCAACATCTACACGGGCGAGTTGCACGAGGTGGTCGACAGCCTCCTGCCCGACCTGCGCCGGGTCGCCCACACCCGGCATCATGTGGCGATGTACATCGCCAACGGCCACGGGGCGTGGGAGGCCGCTCTCGCCAACGTGTTCTCCCGCGGCGACCGGGCACTGTCGCTCTCGACCGGCGTCTTCGCGGATGGCTGGGCCGACATGGCCGAGGCGATGGGCCTCGCGGTCGACCGGCTCGACTTCGGCAAGCGCGCGGCCATCGACCTCGCACGGGTCGAGGAGCGGCTGGCGGCCGACACCGCCCACGAGATCCGGGCGGTGATGTGCGTGCAGGTCGACACGGCGAGCTCGGTGAAGAACGACATCGCGGGTCTGCGCGCGGTGCTCGACCGGGTGGGACACCCCGCGCTGCTGATGGTCGATTGCATCGCCTGCCTCGGATGCGATGCCTTCGAGATGGATGCATGGGGCGTCGACGTGATGGTGACGGGCAGCCAGAAGGGGCTGATGACGCCGCCGGGCCTTTCCTTCGTCTTCTTCAACGACAGGGCCGAGGCGGCGCGCGAGCGGGCCGACTGCGTCACCCGCTACTGGGACTGGCGGCCGCGCGTCGAGCCACAGGGCTTCTACCAGTATTTCTGCGGCACGGCGCCCACGCACCACATCTACGGTCTGCGCGCCGCGCTCGACCTGATGCAGGCCGAAGGGCTCGAGCGGATCTGGGAGCGCCACGCCAACCTCGCCCGCGCGGTCTGGGCGGCGGTGGATGCCTGGGGGCAGGGCGGGCCGCTGGAGCTGAACATTCGCGAGGCGGACCTGCGCAGCCACGCGGTGACGGCGCTGCGCATCGGGGCGCCGCACGGAACGGCCCTGCGCAACTGGGTGAGCGAGAACGCGGGTGTGACGCTCGGCATCGGCCTCGGCATGGCGACCCCCGACGACCCAAATTCCGACGGGTTTTTCCGGATCGGCCACATGGGCCATGTCAACGCGCAGATGGTGATGGGGGCGCTCGGCTCCATCGGTGCCGGTCTCGCCGCGCTCGACATTCCTCACGGGCAGGGGGCGCTGGACGCGGCGGCGCGGGTGCTGGCGGGCGGCGCGCAGCACGATGGGAGAGGGCCGGGCGCCTAGCGGCGGAAGATGCGACGCAGGAGCGGCCATCGCCCCGGCGGGCGCTCGCCGCCGCTGGCGACCTGCAGGCCGCCGTAGATCATCATGGCGAGGCCGAAGACACCGATCAAGCCCGCCGCCATCCAGAGCACGAAGAGCGTGTAGGTAAGGCCGAGGCCGGCGCCGGTGCGCACGAGGAGGGGGACGAGCCACATCGGTGTGACATAGAGCCGCAGACGTTTCCGGACAACCCCGCCTGACCCGTTTTGGTCGGGGTGCGCTCAGCGCCGCGCCCGCCGCGCCGCGAGCCGGCCTATGGCGAGGTTGAGCGCGAGGCCCGCCGCCGGCACGGCCCAGAAGCCGAACAGTGCCCAGAGAACGAAGAAGAGGTAGATGAGGTTCATCAGCCCCATGACGAGCGTCGTGTCGGTGTAGTCCGGGGCCTTCTTCCGTTCCCGTTCGTGCATGGGCGCCACCCTCCACGCACGCAGCATACCGCACAGGGGGCTCTGGTGAAGGACTCAGGCGCGCGCGTCGGCGCCTTCCCGCGCGGCGGCCAGCGCCTCGGGCAGGGCGCGGGCGAAGGCGGCGAGGTCGCCCTCTGGCCCCGCAGAGACGCGAATGCAGCGGTCGAGCGGTGCGACGCCCGGCATCCGCACGAAGACATCGCGCGCCACCAGTTCGCGCAGGACAGCGCGGGCGAAGTCGCCGCCGGCGCCGCAATCGATGGCGACGAAGTTGGTGGCCGAGGGCAGGGCGTTCAGCCCGTGCGCCCCGGCGATGCGGCCGAGCTCGGTCTTGGCCGCATCGACCTTCGCCACGGTCGCGGCGAGGTGGTCGGGGTCGGACAGGCTGGCGAGGGCGGCCGTCTGCGACAGGCGGCACATGCCGAAATGGTTGCGCACCTTGTGGAAGGCCGCGATCAGGTCGGGGTGGCCGATGGCGTAGCCCACGCGCATGCCGGCCAGCCCGTGCGCCTTGGAGAAGGTGCGCATGCGGATCACACGCCGGTCCCCGGCGTAGAAGGGGGGGATGGCCTCGGCGGGTGCGAAATCGGCATAGGCCTCGTCGAGCACCATCAGTGCATGGCCGGGCAGCGCGTCGAGCGCGGCCGCGATCCGCTCGGCCCCGTGCCAGCTGCCCATCGGGTTGTCGGGGTTGGCGAGGTAGACGAGCCTGGCACCCGTCTGCTCCGCCGTCGCCACGAGCGCCTCGGGGTCTTCGAAGTCGCCCCTGTAGGGCACGGTATGCAGCGCCCCGCCGTAGCCCGCGACGTGGTAGGCGAAGGTCGGGTAGGCGCCGGCCGAGGTGACGACCGCCTCGCCCGGGGCCACCAGCAGCCGTACGAGGTAGCCGAGGAGCCCGTCGATCCCCTCGCCGACGATCACGCTCTCGATCGGCACGCCGTGACGGGCGGCGAGCGCCTGCCGCAGCTCCCAGCTCTCGGCGTCGCCATACATCCACGCCTCGGGCGCAGCGGCGCGCAGGGCCTCGATCACGCGGGGCGAGGGGCCGAAGCCGCATTCGTTGGCGCCGAGGCGCGCGGCGAAGGGGCGGCCGCGGGTGCGCACCTGCGTCTCGGGCCCGACGAAGGGCACCGCGAAGGGCAGCGAGGCGGCGAGCGGGGTCAGGCGGGGGTCGTTCTGCGGCTCGGACATGGGCGCCGACGTAGCCCGTTCGAACAGCTCCCGGCAAGGGTTGCAGGGGCTGGCGCGCCCGCTAGGCTGCGCGCGACCGAGGGAGGGAGCATGGCCGAGCCGCAACATCTCGACACGCCTCAGGGGCGCCGCATCGCCTTTCACCGGACCGAGGGCACCGGCCCGATGGTCGTTTTCCTTGGCGGCCTGCGGTCGGACATGGACGGGACCAAGGCGCTCCACCTCGAGGCGTGGGCACGCGCGAGGGGCCGCGCCTTCCTGCGGTTCGACTATTCCGGGCACGGGCAGAGCTCGGGCACCTTCGAGGAGGGGGCGATCGGCGACTGGGCCGAGGATGCCGCCGCCGTGCTGGCTGCGCTCACGGACGGCCCGCTGGTGCTCGTCGGCTCGTCGATGGGCGGCTGGCAGGCGCTGCTCGCCGCGCGCGCGCAGCCGGACCGGCTGGCGGGGCTCGTGACCGTCGCCGCCGCGCCCGACTTCACCGAGGACGGCATGTGGGCCGAGTTCACCGAGGCGCAGAAGCGCGAGGTGATGGAGGAGGGGCGCACCGCGCTGCCCTCGGACTACGGCGCGCCGATGGTGGTCACGCGCCGGCTGATCGAGGACGGGCGGCGGCATCTGATGCTGCGCGCGCCGCTTTCGCTGCCGATGCCGGTGCGGTTGCTGCAGGGCACGGAGGATGCCGATGTCGACATGTCGGTGGCGTTGCGCCTGCTGGCCCATGCCGAGGGGCCGGATATCCGGCTGACCCTGGTCAAGGGAGCCGATCACCGCTTCTCCACGCCCGACTGCCTCGCCATGATCGTGGCCGCGATCGATGAGGTGTCGGGCGAGGCCCGGGCATGAGGGCGCTCGCCCGCCTACTCGCCGTTCTGGCGCTGGTGCTGGCAGCAGGCGCGGCGCTCGCCCTCGCCTTCGCCCCGCGCGAGGTGGTCGGTCGGCAGATCGCGTTCGACGCCGCGGCGCTGCCCGACGACATCGATGCCTGGCTCGCGGCGCGCGAGGCGGCGGTGCCCGACCTGCGGCCGGGCGCGGAGGCGCGGATCGTCTGGGCCGGCCGGGCAGGCGAGCGCACGCCGCTCTCGGTCGTCTACCTGCACGGATTCTCCGCCTCGCCCGAGGAAATCCGCCCGGTGCCCGACCGCGTGGCCGAGGCGCTGGGCGCGAATCTGCATTTCGCGCGGCTCACCGGGCACGGGCGCGACGGGGCCGCGATGGCAGAGGCGACGGCCGACCACTGGATCGCCGACGTGGCGGAGGCGCTCGCCATCGGCCGGCGGATCGGCGAGCGGGTGGTGGTGATCGGCACCTCCACGGGCGGGACGCTCGCAAAGCTCGCCGCGCACGATCCTGCGCTCTCCGATGGGTTGGCCGGCATCGTGTTCGTCGCACCGAACTTTGCGATCAACAACCCGGCCGCGCCCCTCCTGACGCTGCCCTGGGCTCGGGTTTGGCTGCCGGCGGTCGTGGGCGAAGAGCGGGGGTTCGCGCCGCGCAACGACGGCCACGCCGCGCACTGGACGACCCGCCACCCCACCGTCGCCGTGCTGCCTGTGGCTGCGCTGGTGGCGCATGCCCGCGGCCTCGATCCCGCCCGCGCCGAGGTGCCCGCGCTGTTTCTCTGGTCGGAGCACGATCGCGTCGTGTCGCCCGCCGCCGTGGCGCGGGTGGCGCGCGGCTGGGGCGGGCCGGCCGTGCTGCGGCCCGTCACCGTGGGGCCGGGCGACGACCCCTCGTCGCATGTCATCGCCGGCGACATCCTGAGCATGCTCGTAGTACCTGAGCAGCGGGTTCGCCGAGGGCTGAACGAGCCGCTGCGTGCCGCGGGACTTCGTGGTCTTTTCGGTGACGACCATGATGACGCCGTGCAGATGCGGCGTTTCCTCGTCCAGGTCGAGGCGCAGGTGGCGAACCTGCCATGGGAAATGCGTCTCGAAGAACTCTTCCGCTCGGTCGACGAAGCGTTCGATCTTTTCGAGGCTCAGCCGGTTTGTTCTGGTAGACCCGTCGTCCTCTACGCCGAGCGTCAAGAGCACCTCGGCGTCAGGCGCATCCGGCGCAGCCAAGAAGTTATCACGATGCGCGGTCAACACGACCTCCCGCAGAGCGCTGGTCGTGTTCACGTGCCAATGATCCGTCAGACCGCGCTCCTCGCGCGCTCGCCTCTCTT
>LJNT01000143.1 GCA_001314685.1 Rhodobacteraceae bacterium HLUCCA09 | reverse complement strand
GGTAAGCGCCCGCCGATCGCCCTTGTTTCTTGAGGTGGCGCGCCGTCGGAGATGACGCCCATCACGATGGAGGCGTCGATGGATAGCGATGTACAAACTTGCGTAAGTTCTCACAGCCGCGACGAAGGATATGCCGGGCGTATCGAGGTTGTGACGGGGCCGACCGGGCGCCGGCGGTGGCCGGAGCATGTGAAGGCCGCGATCGTACTGGAGACGTTCCGCGACGGGGTGTCGGTGGCGGATGTGGCACGCAAACATGATGTCTCGGCGCCGCAGTTGCATGCCTGGCGGCGGGCGGCGCGGGAGGGGCTCTTGCCGATGCCGGAGGATGCCGCGCTGGGGCTGGTGCCGATCCTGATGGACGATGGTGATCGGGCTCGGGCTGAACCGCCAGCGGGAGGCACGCTGACGCTGGAGGTGGGAGGCGTCCGTATCCTCGTGCCAGCGGACTTCGACCCCACGCACCTTGGCCGGGTCGTCACGCACGGCGCTGCGGAGTGCCTCGTGACCCTGCCGGCCGGGATCACCCGGGCCTATCTGGCGACGCGGCCGGTCGATTTCCGCAAGGGCCATGCGGGCCTCGCGCTGATCGTGCAGAGCGTGCTGGGCCACGACCCCTACAGCGGCGCGCTGTTTCCGTTCCGATCGAAACGCGGCGATGGGGTGAAGTGCCTGGTGTGGGATCAGACCGGGCTCGTTCTGGTCTACAAGAAGCTCGAGGGCGGCGCGTTTCATTGGCCGAAGCCATCGGACGGGGTGCTTCGGCTGTCCCCGGCGCAGTTTTCCGCCCTGTTCGAAGGCCTGGACTGGCGAGCGGTCCGAGCCGAGCGGCGGCGGCGTCCGCGGCTGGCGGGATAGCTGCGGCGGGGTGACTCGGGCGGTCGTTCCTGCAGGCATGGCGTGGCGTTGCAGGGTATCCTCGCGCCATGGCATCGAGCAGGACCAGCGCGGCCCATGTGGCGGATCTCGAGCGGCGGCTGGCCGCGTCGGAGGCCGCCCGGGCCGCAGCCGAGGCCGCCCGCATCGATGTGGAGACGCGCCTGGCGGAGGTCGAGGAAGCCCGCGCCCGGCTCGAGCGGCTGCTGGCGCAGATGCGGCGGGCCGCCTTCGGGGCGAAGTCCGAGAAGCGCGACCCGGACCAGCACAACCTGCCGTTCGAAGATCTGGAGGCCGCCGCGGGCATGCTCGCCGCGGCCAGCGAGGCGGCCGACAAGGCCACCGGCGCCCGGAAGAAGGCGTCGCGGGCGCCTGAGCCCAACAAGGGCCACCTGCCGGCGCACCTGCCGCGCATCGAGCAGGTGATCGAGCCCGACAGCACTCTCTGCCCCTGCGGCTGCGGCGCGATGCAAAAGGTGGGCGAGAGCCGGATCGAGCGGCTGGATGTCATCCCCGCGCAGTTCCGCGTGCTGGTGACGGTGCGCCCGAAATACGTCTGCCGCGCCTGCAACGGCGCCCAGCATGCCCAGGCGCCGGCGCCGGAATGGCTGGTGCCGCGCGGGCTGCCGACCGAGGCGCTGGTCGCCCACAGCATGGTGGCCAAGTTCGGCGACTACCTGCCGTTCGACCGCCAGTCCGAGATCTATCGCCGCCAGGGGATCGACCTCGACCGCAGCATGCTGGCGGAATGGTCCGGGCGGGCGGCGCAGCTGCTGGCCCCGGTCATCGACGCGATGATGGCCGAGCTGCGCCGCAGCGACCGGTTGCAGATGGACGAGACCACCGTGCCGGTACTGGCCCCGGGCACCGGCGCCGTGCGCAAGGACTGGCTCTGGGTGGTGCTGCGCGATCAGCGCGGATGGGGCGGCAGCGATCCTCCGATCGTGGTCTTCCACCACTCCCCCAGCCGCGGCGGCACGGTGGCGCAGGAGATCCTGAAGGGCTGTGCCGGTGGCACACTGCTGGTCGATGGCCACACCGGCTACGATGTAGAAGTCAAGACTTGACCTGACAGTCGGCGTCGCGAAGCTGAGGTGAGAGCCGAGGCCGGGCGTGGAACGGTTGGGATGGTGGAACGCCCGGCC